>CADCTN010000037.1 GCA_902805535.1 uncultured Blastococcus sp.
CCTCGGCCGCTGCCTCGTCGCCCGGCGCGGCGTTCGCCGGCACGGCGACGAGCGGCGCAGTCGCCAGCACCATCGTCACCGCGGCGAGCGCGCACCTCTCGGCGATGGAGCGACGACGACGGTCGACCCCGACCTGCGACTTCCCCGACACGGGCGCCTCCTGACGACACGACCCTGCAGGGCGACCCACGACGTCACCAAGCTGTTTCCAGCCTGGTCGCCGGGTCCCTGCGGGTGGTCCGAGGCAAGCAGCCGACCAAGGCGCCCGCTAGACGGAATCCGATACGGAACCGTGTCGCGAACTGCGTCCAGCCTTGTCGATCACGGACAGTTATAACTCTCAGCTACTGCGTTAACACAAAACGTCATGCTGGTGGCGCGGCGGTAACGCGCAGGTGTCACTGGCACGGCACGTTGGCGAGGCCTGCGCCGGCATCCACGACGACGTTGTCGCACGCCACGACGTTGCCGGTGCCTCCGTCGGCCCGGTACACATTGATGCCGACGCCAGCGGCCCGGACGGTGAGCCGATTGCCGCGGAAGACGTTCCGCTCACCCCAGCCGTCGAGCTGGACATGGGTCTGGAACCCGTCCAGCAGGCTGTCCACACCGGTGTTGTCGGCCACCAGGTAGTCGTTGCCCTTGAGATCGATCCAGCTGTCGGCGTAGTGGTCGCCGGTCAGCCCGGCACCGTCGAGGTCGTTGCCGGCGATGACCCCGCCGGTCGTGCCCTCCTTGACGTCGATGTTCTCCGCCGTCACGGCGTAGATCCGGTTGTCCACCACGACGTTGCGGTCCGAGCGGTCCGGACCGCCACGGTCGCCGTACTTGCCCCAGTTCGACGTGGCGCTGCCGACGTAGACGCCCTCGCCGAAGCCCGGCTCGACGAGACCCGTGTCGTGCACGGCCGACCCCTCCAGCCGGTTGTCACTCGAAGCTGTCCGGAAATGGACGGCCTCCATGCCGGTGTGGCCCACGTCCAGTCCCGACAGGACGACGTGGTCGGCCTCGTCGAGGACGACTCCCTTCTGGCCGCCGCGGACGGTGACACCCTCGACCCGCACGTGGTCCGCGCCCCGGAGGTGCAGGGTGTAGCCCGAGCCGACCGCGCCCCCGTCGAGCACGGCGCCGGAGCCGCCCCGCAGGACGATCGGCGCGCCCTCGTTGCCGGATCGGTCGATCACGAACCTGCCCTGGTACAGCCCGTCCGCCAGCTCGAGGACCTGGCCGGGCGTGGCGACGGCGAGGGCCGACCGCAACTCCGCGGCGCCGACGACCCGCAGCGGGTCGTTCCCGCCGGCGCCCGCGGACGACGACGCACCGACGACCGACGAGGTGGACGCCGTCGGAGGCGTGCTGCCCCCGGCCCCTGCGCTCACCGTCGGCGCAGGGACGGTCGGCGCGGCGGACGGAGCTGGCTGCGACGGATCCGCCGTGGTGGCCGTTGCCCGAGTCGGCCGGCTGGTGCTCGACGCGACGTCCGGCCGGGACGGCGCCGGGTCGACGGCCACCGTCAGGAACCGGACCTGGTACGTCGTCTGCTGGCCCGACCTGGTCTCGCTGCGGGCCTTGAGCTTGTGCGCTCCTGGCCGGGTCGTCAGCGTCAGCTCGAAAGGCGCCCGCGCGTCCCGGCCCAGATAGGCGCCGTCAAGCACCCAGGAGACCGAGACCGCCCCCGGCGCCGACAGCCAGACCCTCGACCCGTCGGGGATGGTCGCGTCGCCGAGCGCGGTACCGCCGACCCGGAGACCAGCAGCCTGCGCCGTCGTGGGTCCCACCAGGACGGCGCCGACGAGGAGGAGAGCAGCGACGACGACGCCGCCGAGAGCAGCGCGGAGCGCGCGTCGGGACATGGAAGGTGCTCCTCACGGAGTTGGCGTGCGAAGTGCGCAGGGCCGGTCGTCCGACTGCGGCGGCGGACGGTTCCGTCTCGAGTGGCGGCACAAGCCACTCGGTAACGCGGTGCAATCGTCGCACAGCGGAGCGCAATGCCGCTAGGAGGTCTATCCGTCTACGTGAGCGGGCCGACACTCGACGTAACGACGCTGAGCGCACTTCCCGCCGTCGTCGCCGTCCGGTGTTCGCCTAGCGTGCTCCTGTGAGCCTCCTCCATGAAGACCTGGCCGTGTCGTGGCGGAAGGCCCGCCCGCGTCCGGCGGGCCGGCACCTGGACAGCGCCGCGTGCAGCCGGCAGAGCCACCGCACCCTGGAGTCCACCGCCCACCACGCCCGGCACGAGGCAGAGCTGGGCGGGTACGTCGCCGAGGCCACCGCCGACGACCTCCTCCAGCAGGGGCGCTCCGTCATCGGCGGGCTGGCCGGCATGGCCGCCGCCGACGTCGCCTTCGTGGAGTCGGCGCAGGCTGCCCTGGTCGCCCTGCTGACCGGATGGCGACTGCCCGCCGGCTCGCGGGTGGCCTGCCTGCCGGGTGAGTACGCCCCGAACATCGCCCAGCTGCGCGCCTACGGCCTGCAGCCGGAGCCCCTGCCCGTCGACGGGCTCGGCCGGGTCGACGTCGAGGGTGTGGCACGCCTGCTCGCCGCCGACCCGCCGTCGTTCGTGCACCTGACCCACATCCCCAGCCACCGCGGGCTGCTGCACCCGGCTGCCGAGGTCGCTGCGCTCTGCCGCGCGGCCGGTGTGCCGCTGGTGCTGGACGCCGCCCAGTCGCTGGGCCACGCCGACGCCGACGTGGGCGCCGACGTCGTCTACGGGACCTCCCGCAAGTGGCTGGCCGGGCCGCGCGGCGTGGGAGTGCTGTGCGTGCGGCCCGCGCTGGCCGCCCGGCTGACGGCGGTGCTGCCCGAGCCGGAGGGGGTGCCGCCGATGCGCGCGTTCGAGTCCGGCGAGGCGCACGTGGCCGGGCGGGTGGGTCTGGTCGTGGCGGTCGGCGATCACCTGGCCGCCGGGCCCGACCGGGTGCGGGAACGGCTGACGTCGATCGGGCGCACCACGCGGGAACTGCTCGACGGCGTGGGCGGCTGGCGGGTCGTGGAGCCGGTGGACGAGCCGACGGGCACCACGACGCTGCGCCCGCCGGAGGGCGTGGACGTGGTGGGTGTGCGCAGCCGCCTGCTCACCGAGCACGGCATCGTGGTCAGCGCCATCGGTCCCGAGCGGGCACCCGGTGAGATGACCGGCCCGGTGCTGCGGGTGTCACCGCACCTGGACGTCGCGCTGGAGGATCTGGAGGCCCTCGCAGCGGCCCTATAGCGCCTGCTGCATCGCGGCGGACACCCGGCGGTGGACCGCGAGCTGCTCGTCCAGGCCGGCGTGCGAGGGAACGCCGTCCTCGACGACCAGCCGCCCGCCGACGACGGTGTGCCGGGCGGAGACCGGACCACAGCGCAGCCACGCCTCCACCGGGTCCGACAGCGCACCGGCGAAGCGCGGGCCCTCCAGCGACCACACGGCCAGGTCGCCGCACGCCCCGACCGACAGCTCGCCGATCTCGCCGGTCCGGCCCAGGCAGGCCGCGCCCCCGCGGGTGGCCATCTCCAGGGCGTCGCGCGCCGACATGCCGCCCGCGCCGTGCCGCAGCTTGCCCTGCAGCATCGCCGTCCGCGCCTCCAGCCACAGCGACGCCGAGTCCGCCGACGCGGAGCCGTCGACCCCCAGCCCGACGGCGGCGCCCGCGGACCGCAGCTCGGCAACCGGCGACAGCCCGCTGCCCAGGATCATGTTCGACGACGGGCAGTGCGCCGCCCCCACGCGGGCGGCCCCCAGCCGGGTCACCTCGTCCGGCGAGGGCCAGACCACGTGCGCGAGCCACGTCCGGTCGGTCATCCAGCCCACGTCGGCGAGGTAGTCGACCGGGCGCCGGCCGAAGGTCTCCAGGCAGAAGGCGTCCTCGTCCTGGGTCTCGCACAGGTGGGTGTGCAGCCGGACGTCGAGCCGCTCGGCCAGCTCGGCGGTGCGGGCCATCAGGTCGGTGGAGACGCTGAACGGCGAGCAGGGGGCGAGCGCGATGCGGGTCATGGCCAGCGGCGACCGGTCGTGGTGGGCGCCCACCAGCCGCTCGGAGTCGGCCAGGATCTCGTCGTCGTCCTGCACGACCGAGTCCGGGGGCAGGCCGCCGTCCTTGACCGACAGCGACATAGAGCCGTGGGTGGGGTGGAACCGCATGCCCAGGTCCTGGGCCGCGGCCACCTCGGCGGAGATGAGGTCGCCCGCGCCGCGGGGGTGCACGTAGAGGTGGTCGGTCGAGGTGGTGCAGCCGCTCAGCGCCAGCTCCGTCAGTCCGACGTAGGCGCTGACGTAGGCCGCCTCCTCGTCCAGCCGGGCCCACAGCGGGTAGAGGGTGACCAGCCAGTCGAAGAGGCCGCCGGTCAGCGCGGGCGCGAAGGCGCGGGTGAGGTTCTGGTAGAGGTGGTGGTGGGTGTTGACCAGCCCCGGGGTGACCAGGCAGCCGCGGGCGTCGATCGTCGCGACGGCGTCCGGTCGCGGGTCGCCCGGCCCGCCCAGGGCGCTCACCGCGCCGCCGGTGACCGCCACCCAGCCGCCCGGGATCTCGCGGCGGGCGTCGTCGACGGTGGCCACCAGCGCGGCGTCGGTGATCAGCAGGTCGGCGCGCGCGGGAGTCTCCACGACCGGCATCCTGCCCAGCCCGGGCGCCGGGCGCCTGTCGCGGTCCTATCCGAACGGCTCGTCGTCCACCTGGACGTCGAAGTTCACGGTGTCGTCCTCCACCGAGGTGACGGTGGCCGTGACCCCGTACTCCGCATCGTCGACGACGAGCGTGCAGCGCGCTTCCGCGCCCACCTCCGCCACCAGCTCGTCGGCGCAGGAGACGTCGGGCCGGAAGCCCGCCCTTGCCTCCAACGCCTCCGCCGCTCCTTCCGCCACCTGTTCCGGCGTCATCGCGCCGGTGCCGCACGCGGCGAGCCCGACGACGAGGACGGGCGTGGCGACCAGCAGGCGAAGTCGAGGTCGGGACACGGGCGGCTCCTCGGGGAAGGGCGGGCGGTCGCCGACCCTAGCGCCAGGCGACCCCACCGCTCCCTGCGCAGTCCCCTCGCTGTCAGGACACCTGGCCGTGGTGACCGTCGAGCAGGCGCGCGGCCTCCGGCGGCAGGTCGCCGGGCGTCGGGCGGGCACCCACCAGGCGGCCCGCGGTCTGCGGCGGGACACCGGCCGAGCCGAGCACCTCCAGCGCCTGCAGGTCGGGTAGGGCGTCGAACCAGCTGCGCCCCAGCGCCGACCGGCCGCGCGCCGTCGGCCGGCCCCACAGCCGCAGCCGGGCCATGCCGCCGTCGGGGTGGACGTCGAGCCGTACCTTCTCCACCCCCGGTGCGCCGTCGAGGACGAACCGGTGGCGGGTGTCGGGCTGCAGGCGCGTCCGCGGGAGCAGCGACACCTCACCGTCGGCGCCGATGCCGGTGAGCGAGGCGGTCCCCGGCGCGTTGTGCAGGAACCAGCTCGTGTCGAGCTCGGCGAGGGTGACGACGCCCTCGCAGGCCAGGGTCACCTCGACCCAGTCGTTGCCGGCGCCGCGCCGCCGGGCGGTCTCCCAGCCCTCGCCCATGCTGCGGGCCGGTCCCGGGGCGATGAGCTGCTCGGGGCGGCCGTAGAACTCGTTGCTCACCCCGCTGACCACCGCGCCGTTCTCCAGGGCGGCGAGGTCGACGGGGCCGGCATCGAGCAGCCGTGGATCGGGGATCGCGTGCCCGTGCACCCGGAGCCGCGCGACGCCGCCGTCGGGGTGGATGTTGAGCCGGACGTGGGTGACCCGCCGGCCGGCGTCGACCGGGAAGGTGTTGCGGGTGTCGCCGGCCAGGTCCTGCGGCGGCAGGAGCGGCTGCCAGTCGGCCCTGAGCAGCTCGTCGACCGAGCAGTGACCTTCGACGGCCGCGCCGTCCAGGGATGCCTGTGGTGGGTAGTTGCCGGTGAAGAAGGCGGTGTCGACGACGACCCCCGCGACGGTCCCCGGTGTCCCCAGCCGGACGACCGCCCAGTCGTGGCCGGGCGAGCGGCGCCGGCGGGTCTCCCAGCCGTCGTAGACCTTGCCCCGGTGGCCGAACTCCGCCCGCGCGACCGGGGGCGCCGGGAGCACGAGGTTCGCCCGCTCGGCGAAGGATTCGTCGTTGGCGGCCACCACGGCCCCGCCGACGGCACGGCTGGCGAGATCGGGCAGGCGGGTGAAGTCGCTCATGGGGCTCCTCGGGACGAGCGGGACCTCACTCTGGCACGCTGCCGCGCCGCAGCAGCCGGCCCCTGGGCTCGCCGTCCGTCGGTGCTCCGCGCAACCAGGTCCGCCGCACGACGCCGTGCAGCGCGCGGCCGGTGTAGGGAGTGACCGGATTGCGGTGCTCCAGCGCGCCGACCGTCCAGGGCTCCTCCGGCGCGAAGGCCACCAGGTCGGCGTCCCGGCCGACGGCGATCGCACCCTTGGTCGGCAGCCCGGCCAGCCGCGCCGGCGCCTCGGCCATCCAGCGCACCACCTGCTCCAGGCCGAGCCCGCGGGCCCGGGCACCGCTCCACACGACCGGCAGCGCCACCTGCAGGGAGGCGATGCCGCCCCACGCCTGACCGAAGTCCCCGACGTCGAGCCGCTTCAGGTCCGGCGTGCACGGCGAGTGGTCGCTGACCACCATGTCGATCTCCCCGTCCGACAACGCTGCCCACAGCGCCTCGCGGTGCCGCGCCTCGCGGATCGGAGGGCAGCACTTGAACGCCGTCGCGCCGTCGGGCACGTCCTCGGCGGCGAACGTCAGGTAGTGCGGGCAGGTCTCGGCGGTGATCCGCACGCCCCGGGCGCGGGCCCCGCGCAGGATGGGCAGCGCGTCGGCGTCGGCCAGGTGGACGACGTGGGCGCGGGCGCCGGTCTCGCTCACCGCTGCCACGAGGCCGGCGATCGCCGACTCCTCCGCCTGCGTCGGCCGGGACGCGAGGAAGGCCGCGTAGCTCGGCCCGCTGGGCTCCGGTGCCGCGGCGATGACGTCGGCGTCCTCCGCGTGCGCGATCAGCAGACCGTCGAAACCGGCGAGCTCGGCGAGCGCTCCCCGCAGGCCGGCGTCGTCCAGGGGCGGGAACTCCGGGACGCCGGAGTCCAGCAGGAAGCACTTGAAGCCGACGACGCCCGCCTCGTGCAGTGGCCGCAGCTGGTCCAGGTTGCCCGGCACCGCGCCGCCCCAGAAGGCGACGTCGGCCGCGACCTGGCCCGTCGCCGCCCGGCGTTTCACGTGCAACGCCTCCACCGTGGTCGTTGCCGGGACGCAGTTGAGGGGCATGTCGACGATCGTGGTGACGCCGCCGGCGACCGCGGCCCGGGTCGCGGAGGCGAAGCCCTCCCACTCGGTGCGGCCCGGCTCGTTGACGTGCACGTGGCTGTCGACCAGCCCGGGCAGCAGCACCTCGTCGTCGGCCAGGGTGACCGCCGAGCCGGGTGCGTCGGCGAAGGCGGTGACGGCGGTGATCCGCCCGTCCTCGCTGTGCACGGCGGCTGCGCGCTCGCCCTCGGGCAGCAGCACCCGACGGGCCCGGACGACGAGACTCATGCGGTCACCCTGGCCGGCGCGCCGGGGGTCAGCTCGTCGACCGCCCGCACCACCCGGTGCAGCTCGGCGCCCCAGGCCGTCGTCACCCAGCCGCCCGGCAGGGGCAACCGCACGGCATCCTCCCCCGTCGCGACGTCGGCCGTCCCGTCGCCGATCTGCACGGTGGATGCATAGGCCCGTGGGGCGGCCGGTGGCAACCAGGCCTGTTCACCCGGCCCCAGGCCGACGGTGGTGTGCAGGACCGGCCGACCGGCCCGCTCGATCCGTGCCGTCCCCGTCCAGCGGCCCGGCTCCTCACCGCTACGCCCGAGGAGCACCTGCTCGGTGGCGGTGAGGAGGGCCCCGTCGGCCAGCGATGCGGCGAGCTCCGCCACGTGGTGCGCCCGGGCGGCCACGACCGTCGGCTCCAGCCGGAGGTCGAGCGAGCCCGCGACCGTGGCGTGGATGCGCTGGGCCGACGGCACGGGCCGGCCGCGAGCGGGCAGCGCGATCGCCGCGGCGACCGAGCGCACGACGAGCACCGCCCCCTCGGCCACGACCAGCGAGATCTGCGCGTCGTCCCCGCCGAGCGGCCCGAACGCCGTCGCCACCAGGTGCACCGACGCCGGACCGGTCCGCCGGACCGCGAGCTGGCCGCTCGCCCGCACGACCGGCAGCACCGTCCGGCCGCCGGGCCCGGGCCGGGCGACGACCTCGACGACCGTCCTCACACGAGCACGCGGGCGCGGACCTGCTCCCGCACCCACTCCGCGACCGAGGCGGCCGACGGGTCCTCCCGCAGCGAGATCAGCTGCGTCGGCTTCCCGTTGCGCACAGCGGCCGAGTCGCGGCGCATCACGTCGAGGTCGGCGCCGACCAT
Source organism: uncultured Blastococcus sp. (assembly GCA_902805535.1). Taxonomy (GTDB): domain Bacteria; phylum Actinomycetota; class Actinomycetes; order Mycobacteriales; family Geodermatophilaceae; genus Blastococcus_B. Next base: position 8,357 of record CADCTN010000037.1, read on the forward strand.
GGGTGCCAGATCGGTCTTGTTGACCACCAGCAGGTCGGCCGCCGTCACGCCCGGACCGCCCTTGCGCGGCACCTTGTCCCCGCCGGCGACGTCGATGACGAAGACCTGCACGTCCACCAGCCCGTAGCTGAAGCTGGCGGTCAGGTTGTCGCCACCGCTCTCCACCAGGACCAGCTCCAGCCCCGGGTGCCGCGATTCCAGCAGCTCGACCGCGTCGAGGTTGGCGGTGATGTCGTCGCGGATGGCGGTGTGCGGGCAGCAGCCGGTCTGCACCGCCTCGATGCGGTCGTCGGGGAGGACCGCGTTGCGGCGGAGGAAGTCGGCGTCCTCGGTCGTGTAGATGTCGTTGGTGACGACGGCGAGGTCGTACTCGCCGCCCAGCGTGCGGCACAGCGCCGCGGCCAGGGCGGTC
>CADCTN010000038.1 GCA_902805535.1 uncultured Blastococcus sp.
GCGTGAGGGCTCTCGTCACCGGCGCCGGCGGCTTCGTCGGCCGGCACCTGGTGTCCCGGCTGCAGGCCGACGGCTGGGACGTCACCGGGCTGACCCGCGCCGACGTGGACCTCGCCGATGCCGCCGCCGCCGCGCTGGCCGTGCTGGCGGCCGACCCCGACGTCGTCTTCTCGCTGGCGGCGGGGCGGGCGAAGGCCACGGCGGCCGAGCGCGCGCAGACCGTCCAGGTCAACACCAGTCCCTGGCTGGTGGACGCGCTCCCGGACCGCTGCCGGACGGTCGTCCGGCTGGGCTCCTCCACCGAGTACGCCGCCTCGCCGCGGCCGCTCGCGGAGGACGCGGCGCTGGAGCCGCGCGGCTTCTTCGGCGCCACCAAGGCCGCCGGCTCCCTCCTGCTGCGCGCGGCCGCGGCCGAGCGGGGAGTGCGTGCCGCGGTGCTCCGCGCGTTCCAGGTCTACGGCCCCGGAGACCATCCCACGCGCCTGGTGCCGGTCGTGCTGGCCGCGGCCCGCGGCGGCGCGACCGTGCCCCTGCCGTCCCGCCTGAGCCGCCGCGACTGGGTGTGGGTCGGTGACGTGGTGGACGCCTGCGTCCGTGCGGCCGGCGACGAGTCGCTGCCTCCGGGCGCGGTGCTCAACATCGGCACGGGGGTGCAGACCAGCACCGAGGAGCTCGTGGCGGTCGCCGAACGGGTGACCGGGCGGGCCATCGCCACGGCCCCGGGAGCCCATCCTGGCCGGGACTGGGACACCGCCGACTGGGTGGCCGACCCGTCCGCCGCGCACCGCCTGCTCGGCTGGGCGCCCACCGTGGACCTGGCCGAGGGTCTCGCCCGGACCTGGGCGGCCTCGTGACCGGACCGGTGGCGGTCGTCGTGCCCGTGTACGGCAACGCGGGCACCCTGGCGGCGCTGGCCGGACGGCTCTCGGCCGCCCTGGCGCCCCGCCCGTGGCGGCTGCGGCTGGTCGTCGATGCCTCGCCGGACGACAGCCTGGCCGTCGCCGGGGTGCTGGCCGCCGCGGATCCCCGGATCGCCGTCACGTCGCTGGACGTGAACGTGGGGCAGCACGGCGCGCTCGCCCGCGGGCTGGCCGACGAGCCGGACGCCGACGTGTGGGTGTGCCTGGACGCCGACCTGCAGGACCCGCCCGAGGCGGTGCCGCTGCTGCTGGACCGGCTGGCCGCCGGCGACGTGGGCGCGGTGTTCGCCGGGCGCCGGGGGAGCTACGAGTCGCGGATGCGCCGGCTCACCGGCGGCCTGCACCGGCGGGTGGCCGGCCGGCTCACCGGTCTGCCGCCGGACGCCGGGGCGTTCTTCGCGATGGACGCCGCCGTGCGCGCCGCGGTCCTGACGGCCGTGACCGCCGAGGCCGCGCCGAGCGTGGTCCTGGCGGTGGCGCGGGCCCGCGTCCCGGTGACCAGCGTTCCGGTCCACCGGGACCGCCGTCCGGAGGGGCGTTCGGCCTGGAGTGCCGCTGCACGGGCCCGCCAGTCGGCGCGGTCGCTGGTGTGGGCGGCTCGCGCCGGGCGCTGAGCCCCGCTCAGCGCTCCCAGAGCTGGAGCACCAGGTGCGTCCGGCTGCCGGGGAAGTCGCGCTCGTCGGTCACGCGCAGGCCGGCCGACCGCAGGATCGCGTCGTCGTCGGTGGGTGCCGGTACGCCGTCGACGATCCGGCGGACCAGCCACACCCGGCCGGCGCCCGGCGGTGCGTCGGCGGGCGGCAGCACGACGTCGGCCCGCAGCCGTGGTGCCAGGACGCGGACGTAGTGGTCCAGGCCGGTGGCCGAGCGCCGGTCTGCGGCGACGACCGGCTCTCCGGGGCGCTGGAGCTCGGCGAGGGCGCGCACGACGTCGTCGGACCGCTCCCGCGGGTTCCGGTCGGCCAGCGGGGCGCTCGCGAGCAGGGTGCAGACGATCAGCAGCCCGGCGGCCGGCAGGCGGGCCGCGCGCGGCATCGCCAGGGCGCCGGCGGCCGCCAGGACGCCCAGGCCGAGCAGCCCGGTGAGCAGGTAGCGGGACGAGTACACCGGCCGGACCAGCTCGGCCGCGGTCAGCAGCAGCAGCGGCACGACCGCCCAGCACAGCGCCACGGCCCGGATGCCGGCCGCGCGCACCGCGCCGACCACCGCCAGGCCGAGGACGACGACGACGAGCAGCAGGTGCCCGCCGGCCCAGGCCTCCACGGCGAGCAGGGCGAGGCGGCCACCGGTGCTGCGCAGGTGCTCGGCGTTGCGCCCACCGTTGCCGCTGAGCAGGTTCACCCCGACCAGCGCGGCGGCCGGGGCGGCGGCGGCCGCGGCGGCCAGCACCAGGGGCAGCGCCCGCCGCCCGCGCAGCACGAGCGCTGCCGCGACCAGCCCGGCGAGGGTGGTGGCCGCGTACCAGTGGGCCAGTCCCATGCCGGCCCCGGCCAACCCGAAGAGGACCAGGCCGCGCGAGGGTCGCTCGAGCCAGCGGACCAGCCCCAGCGCGGCGGCGCCGGTGGCCAGGACGGCGAGGCCGTAGCTGCGCGCCTCCACCGACTGCACCAGCAGGAGCGGGCTGCCGGCCAGGACCACGCCGGCGAGCACACCGGTCGCCCGGCCGGCCAGTCGGGTGACCGCCCGGGTGATCAGCGCCAGGCCGCCGGTTGTGGCCAGCAGGGAGAGCACCCGCAGCGAGGTGTCCCCGCCCAGGCCCGGCAGCGCCATCCACGCGTGCACGACCACGTAGTAGGGAGCGTTGTACGAGGGTGGGACGGCGGCCAGGTAGCTGGTCGTGCCGCGCCCCTCCACGACGGCGGCGAGCAGCTCGCGCAGCGGGACCCGGCCGACCTCGGCGGTGAAGAGCTCGTCGTACCAGAGGCCGTGACCCGGCAGCAGCAGCACGGTGCCGAGGACGAGCAGGGTCAGCGGGGGGAGGAGTTCGAGCCGGGTCCAAGGGGCCCCGGGTGCGGCCTGCCCCGGCGAAGGCAGCTCATGGGTCGCCGTCGCCGCCGAGGTCACCGGGATAGGTTAGGCGACCCTTCCTCGGCGCCGACGGGCCGCTCAGTTCCGCCGCCGATCGACGTCTCCCGGCCGGTGTCGCGCCCGCGCATCCGGCTCAGTCCTCCGCGCCCTCCAGGACGGCTGTCGTGTTCATGAGGCGGAGGGTCGCTTGCAGGTTGCTGTCGGCGGCCTCGCCGAACATGTTGGTGAGGCAGGCGAGGTACCGGGTGAATGCGTACAGCGCGTGCAGGTCGGGGTCGTTGAGGACACCCATGAGCAGCTGGCGCATGCCGGCTGAGTCCTCGTTGAGCAGCAGCAGGCAGTAACCGGTTGCTCTCTGCAGTGCCACGGGATCTTCCATCGGCTGGTCTCCTGCTGACTGGTGCCGGCTGGGAACTACGGCTCTGATCCGTCGCCCGTGTCGTTGGTTGGTTGGCCCTTCCCACCTGTTACAGGTGAGGACGCAGGACGCGGGGAGTTCGTGGTGCGCGTCGGTCGCGTATTGGCTCACGAGCGCAGCGCTGGCACCACCGCGCGGAGCCGTCGGGACGGTGGCGCTGCGGTCGGCCGGGCGCCGTATCGGAGGAGCAGTCCGTGCGGCCGAACCGGCGCCGACGGCGGGAACGGCGCGCCCGCGGGGCCCCGACAACGACGAAGCGGCTCCTCCCGGGGGGGAGAAGCCGCTGACCTACCGTGGTGCGCCATCAGGGACTCGAACCCCGAACCCGCTGATTAAGAGTCAGCTGCTCTGCCAATTGAGCTAATGGCGCGTGTCGCCCCGACCCGCTGGGCGACGAGGGAGAACGATACCAGCGCCGTCCCGCTCCGGTTCCGGCACCCGGCGTGACGCTCGCCTCGGTCGCTCCGTTGCCCGGGCGTGGACACTGGTTCCCAGGCTCGCGCGGACCGGACGGAACCGGAACGTGTCCCAGGGGAGGACGGGCAGGTGCGCAGGACAGCAGCCATGGTCACCGCGGGAGCGGTGATCTTCCTGGCGGGGTGCAGCGGCGGGGGCGACCCGCGCCGCTCGCCGGAGAGCGACGCCGCTCCGGAGGCTGCTGCCCCGGAGGTGTCCCTGACCCTGGCCGACGGTGCCGCCGACGTCTAGCCGGTGGTACCGCTCGAGATCTCGGTGCCCGAGGGCGAGCTGGGCGAGGTCACCCTGGCCGACGCGGCAGGCGCCGCGCTCCCGGGCACGGTGCAGCAGGAGGACGGGGCCGACACCGCGGTCTGGGCGCCGGAGACCCCGCTGGCGTACGGCACGCAGTACACCCTGACCGCGACGGCGGTGAACGCGGACGCCGAGGCGGCGACTGCCTCCGCCACGTTCACGACGGTCACCCCCGACACGTTGTCGACGCCGTCGATCGGGCCGCTGGACGGGCAGACGGTGGGCGTCGGCATGCCGATCCGCGTGTACTTCGACGAGCCGGTCGCCGACAAGGCCGCCGTCGAACGCAACCTCCTGGTCACCAGCTCCACCCCCACCGACGGCGGCTGGAACTGGTTCAGCGACACCGAGGTGCACTTCCGGCCCTCCCAGTACTGGCCCGAGAACATCGACGTGCGCGTGGACGCCAACCTCTACGGCGTCGACTTCGGCGCGGGCATCTGGGGTGAGAAGAACCGCGCGGTCTCCTTCGCCATCGGCGAGCGGCACGTCTCCGTCGCCGACGCCAGCACCTACCAGATGCAGGTCTACGACGGCGACCAGCTGGTGCAGACCTTCCCGATCAGCGCCGGCAGCCCCGAGAACCCCAGCTACAACGGACCGCACGTGGTCACCGAGATGAACCGCGACCGGGTCATGGACTCCAGCACCTACGGCGTTCCGGTCGACAGCCCGGACGGCTACCGGACGCCCGTCGAGTTCGCCGTGCGCCTGTCCGACAGCGGCGAGTTCGTGCACGCCGCGCCCTGGTCGGTGGCCCAGCAGGGCAACACCAACGTCTCGCACGGCTGCATCAACATGTCGACGGAGAACGCCCGCTGGTTCTTCGAGTTCTCGCTACCGGGCGATGTCGTGGAGATCCAGGGCTCCAGCGCCGGAACCCTGCGGTCCGACATCCACGACTGGACGATCCCCTGGGACGAGTGGCAGGCCGGCAGCGCCCTGAAGTGAGCGCCTGACGATCTTCCGGAGTTTCCGCTCCTGGGCCGCCGGGCACAAGATCGGCAACAACCGAGGAGGAGTCACCATGGACACCTGGGTCATCATCCTGATCGTCGTCGTCGCCATCGTCCTGCTCGTCGTGCTGGCGCTGGCCATGGCCAAGCGCTCGCGGGTGGGGAAGGTTCGCCAGCGGGAGCAGGCCCGCGAGCACCTCCAGGAGTCGCAGGTCAGAGCCGCACGGGCAGAGAAGGAGCAGGCCCTCGCGGAGGAGCAGGCCGCCGGTGCCCGCCGGGAGCGGGCCGAGGTCGAGGAGCGGACCCGGCTGGCCGAGCAGGAGGCACGCGAGCGCGCCCAGCGCGCGGGCCAGGAGGCCTCGGAGGCCGAGAAGCTCCGCGCCCGCGCCCAGAAGCTCGCCCCCGACCTCTCGCCCGACGGGCACGGCCAGCAGCGCCCCGACGTTCCCCACCCCGACCAGCCGGGGGGCGGCGCCACCCGCCGCTGAGTTCCGGCGCCGGCGACGGTCCACCCTTCCGTGAGGGTGGCCCGCCGCCCGGGCAGGTGCCGCCCTCGCGTCGACACGTCGACCCTGGAGGAGCGTCATGACAGACCTGCTGGCCATCGGAACGCGCAAGGGGCTGTGGCTCGCCCGCAGCGACGACGACCGTCGCAGCTGGACGGTGGACGGTCCGCACCTGCTCGCGCAGGAGGTCGCCGCCGTCGGCGTCGACACCCGGCGGCGGGCCCCGCGGCTGCTGGCCGGTATCCAGTACGGGCACTGGGGGCCCACGGTGATGTGGTCCGACGACCTCGGCGCCTCCTGGCAGGAGACCGACCGCGGGGCGATCCGCTTCCCCGAGGACACCGGCGCCGCGCTGGCCCGCGTGTGGCAGCTGCGCCCCGACACCGCCGAGCGGCCCGACGTCGTCTGGGCCGGCTGCGAGCCGCACTCGCTGTGGCGCAGCACCGACGGCGGCTGCACCTTCGACCTGATGCGCGGCCTCCACGACCACCCGCACCGGCCCACCTGGGAACCCGGCGGCGGCGGAGGGGCCGTGCACACGGTGCTGCCCGACCCCGCGTCGGACCGCGTGACCGTCGCGATGAGCACCGGCGGCGTCTACGTCAGCGAGGACGGCGGGCAGCAGTGGGAGCCACGCAACCGGGGCATCACCGTGACCTTCGGCCCGGACCCGCTGCCCGAGTACGGCCAGTGCGTGCACAAGGTCGCCGTCGATGCCGGCGGGCCCGACCGGCTGTACGCGCAGAACCACTTCGGCGTCTTCCGCTCCGACGACGCCGGCGGGACGTGGACGTCGATCGCCGACGGCCTCCCCGCGGACTTCGGGTTCCCGATCGTGTCCTCGCCGCACGCCCCCGGAACCGTCTGGGTGATCCCGCTGGTGGCCGACATGCAGCGCGTGCCACCGGACGGCCGGCTCCGGGTGCAGCGCAGCCGCGACGCGGGCGGGTCCTGGACCGAGCTGGGGGAGGGGCTGCCCGACGGGAACTGGAGCGCGGTCATGCGGGACGCGTTCTGCGCCGACGACCACGAGCGGACCGGCCTGTACTTCGGCACGCGCGACGGCTGCGTCTACGCCAGCGCCGACGAGGGCGACACCTTCACCCTGGTCGCCGACCACCTGCCCGACGTCCTCACGGTGCGCGCGGCCCGGCTGCCATGACGGTCCAGGTGCTGCTGCCCGGCGTCCTGGCCGCCCTGACCGGTGGCGCCAAGCACCTGGACGTCGAACCCCGGGGGGAGACGCTGGCCGACCTGCTCGACGCGCTCGAGACCGAGCACCCGCTGCTCGGGCGGCGGATCCGGGACGAGACCGGGAAGGTGCGCCGCTTCGTCAACGTCTACGTCGACGGTGACGACGTCCGGTTCCAGGGCGGGCTGGCGACGCCGGTGCGCGACGGCGCGGAGGTGCACGTGCTGCCCTCGGTCGCCGGCGGCTGCTGAGGAGCTGGGCGGGCGTGGCTCAGAGGGCGGCGAGGGTGGCGCAGTTCGGGCACAGCTGCTGGTCCTCGTACCCCTCCGGTGGCCAGGGCTGCTGCTCGTCGATGGAGACGTAGGCGCCGCACAGCGCCTTGCGGCTCTGCCCGCTGACCCGGCCGATGGTCGCGTGCGCCGGGCCGATCTGCCGCGGCTTGAGGCCGTCGGCGCCGAAGGAGCCGACCATCACCACCGCGTGGGCTGTTCCGTACGCGTAGACGCTGGTCATGTCACCCAGAGTCCGAGCCCGGCGCCCGTTCCACCAGCACCGCCGGCCACGTGTCCGACGCATCCGCCACACCGTCCCCACCCGACTCGCCCGGTGTGCGGTCGGGGTGGGGACGGGACGGGTTCCTCGGTCAGTTCACGTAGATCTTGTCCACCTCGCCGGCGAACTCCTTCATGACCACCGAGCGCTTGAGCTTCAGCGACGGCGTGAGCTGACCGCCCTCCACGGTCCACTCGACGGGCAGGATCTCGAAGGACCGGATCGACTCCGCCTTGGAGACCTGCTTGTTCGCGGCGTCCACGGCGGCCTGGATCTCGGCCAGGATCTCCGGGTCCTCGACCAGGGAGGTCATCGCGGTGTCGCTCGGGCGGCCCTTGCTCTCCAGCCAGCCGGGCAGCGCCTCGACGTCGAGGGTGATCAGGCAGCCGATGAAGGGCCGGTTGTCACCGACCACCATGCACTGGCTGACCAGGGGGTGGGCCCGGATCTTGTCCTCGAGCACCGCGGGGGAGACGTTCTTGCCCGCCGAGGTGACGATGAGCTCCTTGATCCGCCCGGTGATCGTCACGTAGCCCTCGGCGTCGATGACGCCGATGTCGCCGGTGGCGAACCAGCCGTCGCGCACCGTCTCGGCGGTGGCGGCCGGGTTGTTCCAGTAGCCGGTGAAGACCTGCGGCCCGCGGACCTGGATCTCGCCGTACTCGGCGATTCGCACGGCCGTGGCCGGTGCCGGCCGCCCGACGGTGCCCACCTTGAGCGCGTCGGGCCCGCTCACGGTCGCCGGGCCCGTGGTCTCGGTGAGCCCGTAGCCCTCGAGGATGGTCACGCCGATGCCCCGGAAGAAGTGGCCGAGCCGCTCGCCCAGCGGGGCGCCGCCGGACAGCGCGTACTCGACCTTGCCGCCCATCGCGGCCCGGAGCTTGCCGTAGACGAGGGCGTCGAACAGCTTGTGCTGCAGGTTGAGCCCGAGCCCGGGGCCACCGGTGTCCTGCGCCTTGGACCAGGCGACGGCCACCCGCTCGGCACGGTCGAAGATCGCGCCCTTGCCGCCGGCGTGCGCCTTCTGCCGGGCACCGTTGTAGACCTTCTCGAACACGCGGGGCACGGCGACCAGGAACGTCGGCTGGAAGGTGCCCAGGTCGGCCAGCAACTGGACGAGGTCGCCGGTGTGGCCCAGCCGGGCGCCGTGCTGGATGCAGCTGACCTCGATGATCCGCGCGAACACGTGTGCCAGCGGGAGGAACAGCAGCGAGCCGGCGCCCTCGGCGCTCATCGCCGGGAGGACGGTGGGCGCGAGCTCGGCGACGTAGAGCAGGTTGCCGTGGGTGAGCTCGCAGCCCTTCGGCCGCCCGGTGGTGCCGGACGTGTAGATGATCGTGGCGAGCGTCCCGGTCGACAGCGTCGCCCGCCGCTCGGTCAGCTGCCCGGCGGGGACGTCGGCCCCGCGGGCCGCGACGTCAGCCAGGTCGCCGGCCTCGATCTGCCAGACGTCGCGCAGCCCCGGCAGCCCGTCGCGCACCGACTCGACCAGCGTGGAGTGGGCGGCCGTCTCGACGACGACGGCGACCGCGCCGGAGTCGGAGAGGATCCACTGCGCCTGCTCCGCCGACGAGGTCTCGTAGATCGGCACGGCGACACCGCCCGCGGTCCAGATGGCGTAGTCGGCCAGCGTCCACTCGTAGCGGGTCTTGCTCAGGATGCCCACGCGGTCACCTGCCTGGACGCCCGCGGCGATCATGCCGCGGGCCAGTGCCGACACCTGGTCGGCGAACTCCTTGCTGGTCACCGGCGCCCATCGACCGCCCACGTTGCGGCTCAGGGCCACGTGGTCGGGGGTCGACGCCGCCCGTTCGGTCACCGCGTCGGGCAGGGCGGCGGAGGCGGGGATCTGGAAGGTGGCGGGGCTGGAGTACTCCTGCACGGGGGCTCCTGTCGTGGGGGCGGCGCTGTGACCTGGGTTGCGAACATACAGAACGGGTGGTCTGTATGTTGGGGTGGCGGGCGTTGCTCGTGGCCGCAAACGATCACGTTCCCCGGAGGGTTCCTGTGCAGTCCGCGCTCTACGAGGCCGAGCACGAGGACTTCCGCGCGATGGTGCGCGGCTTCCTCGCCACGGAGGTCGTGCCCCACCACGCGGCGTGGGAGGAGGCCGGGCAGGTCGACCGGTCGGTCTGGCTGAAGGCCGGTGCGCAGGGCCTGTTGGGCACGGACGTGAGCGAGGAGCACGGCGGCGGCGGGGTGCGGGACTTCCGCTACAACGCGATCATCGCGGCGGAGGTCAGCCGGGTGGGTGCGAGCGGCCTGGGCTTCACCCTGCACAACGACGTCGTCGGGCCGTACCTGACGCAGCTGTGCACCGAGGAGCAGCAGGCGCGCTGGCTGCCCGGCTTCGTCAGCGGTCAGCTCATCACCGCGATCGCCATGAGCGAGCCCGGCGCCGGGTCGGACCTGCAGGGCCTGACGACGACGGCCGTCCGCGACGGCGACGACTGGGTCCTCAACGGCTCGAAGACCTTCATCACCAACGGGCTCATGGCCGACCTCGTGCTCGTGGTGGCCCGCACCGACCCGGAGGCCGGCGCCCGCGGGTTCAGCCTGCTGGCCGTCGAGCGCGGCATGCCCGGCTTCGGGCGCGGGCGCAAGCTCGAGAAGATCGGCCTCAAGGCCCAGGACACCGCCGAGCTGTTCTTCGAGGACGTGCGCGTCCCGGCCGCCAACCTGGTCGGCACCGAGGGTCACGGGTTCTTCCACCTCATGGACAACCTGCCCCAGGAGCGGTTGTCGATCGCCGCGGTGGCCGTGGCCGCGAGCCGCATCGTCCTGGACCTGACCGTCTCGTACTGCAAGGAGCGCACCGCCTTCGGCCGCCCGATCGGGGCCTTCCAGAACACCCGCTTCGAGCTGGCCGAGATGCACACCGAGGTGACGATCGCCGAGCACTACCTGGAGAAGTCGATCCTCGAGCACAACGCCGGGCGGTTCACCGTCGAGGACGCCGCGATGGCGAAGTGGTGGACGACGGAGCTGCAGAAGCGGGTCGTCGACCGGTGCCTCCAGCTGCACGGCGGCTACGGCTACATGCTCGAGTACCCGGTCGCCAAGGCCTTCCTCGACAGCCGCGTGCAGACCATCTACGGCGGGACGACCGAGATCATGAAGGAGATCATCGGCCGCTCGCTCGGCGTCTGACATTTTCCGTTCCGGACCGAGAGGACGAGCATGAGCACCGAGGCGTTCATCTACGACGCCGTGCGCACCCCGCGCGGCAAGGGCAAGAAGACCGGAGGCCTGCACTCGGTCAAGCCGATCAGCCTGACCACCGGCCTCATCGACGAGGTCAGGAGGCGCAACCCGGGGCTGGACCCGGCGCTGGTGGACGACATCGTCCTGGGCGTCGTCTCGCCGGTCGGCGAGCAGGGGGCGGTCATCGCGCGGACGGCGGCCATCGCGGCCGGGCTGCCCGACACCGTGGCCGGCGTCCAGATCAACCGGTTCTGCGCCAGCGGCCTGGAGGCGGTCAACATGGCCGCCCAGAAGGTCCGGTCCGGCTTCGAGGACCTGGTGCTCGCCGGCGGCGTCGAGTCGATGTCCCGCGTGCCGATGGGCTCCGACGGCGGCGCGTGGCCGATGGACCCGGAGACGGCCGCCGCGACCGGGTTCGTGCCCCAGGGCATCGGTGCCGACCTCATCGCCACCCTCGCCGGCTGGAGCCGCGAGGACGTCGATGCCTACGCCGCCGAGTCCCACGCCCGGGCCGCCAAGGCGTGGTCCAACGGGTACTTCGAGCGCTCGGTGGTCCCCGTCACGGACAAGAACGGCACCGTCGTCCTCGGGACCGACGAGCTCGTCCGGCCGGGCACGACCGTCGAGTCCCTGGCGGGCCTGCCGTCGGCCTTCGCCGGCATCGGCGACATGGGCGGCTTCGACGCGGTGGCGCTGCAGAAGTACCACTGGGTCGAGCGGATCGACCACGTGCACACGGCCGGCAACTCCAGCGGCATCGTCGACGGCGCCGCGCTCGTGGTGATCGGCACGGAGGAGGCCGGCACCCGCAACGGGCTGACCCCGCGCGCCCGCATCGTGAGCGCCGCCGTATCGGGCGCGGACCCGGTCATCATGCTGACCGGCCCCGCGCCGGCCACCCACAAGGCGCTGGCGAAGGCCGGCCTGACCGTCGACGACATCGACCTCGTCGAGATGAACGAGGCGTTCGCCGCCGTCGTCCTGCGGTTCATGGCCGACACCGGTTTCGCCCACGAGCAGGTCAACGTCAACGGCGGCGCGATCTCCATGGGGCACCCGCTGGGCGCGACCGGCGCGATGATCCTGGGCTCGCTCGTCGACGAGCTCGAGCGGCGCGACCTGCGTCGTGGCCTGGCCACCCTGTGCGTCGGCGGCGGCATGGGCATCGCCACCGTCGTCGAACGCGTCTGAGGAGCACCGCAGTGACTGAGAGCACCATCCGCTGGGACCAGGACGCCGACGGCGTCGTCACGCTCACCCTCGACGACCCGTCGTCGTCGGCGAACACCATGAACGACGCCTACGTGGCCTCGATGGGGGAGACCGTCGACCGGCTGGAACGGGAGAAGGAGTCGGTCCGCGGCGTCGTCCTCACCAGCGCCAAGAAGACCTTCTTCGCCGGCGGCGACCTGGGCAGCCTGATCCGGGCCACGCCGGAGCGCAGCGAGGAGGTGCTGGCACAGGTCACGTTGGTCAAGCGCCAGCTGCGCCGGCTGGAGACCCTCGGCATCCCGGTCGCCTCCGCCATCAACGGCAGCGCCCTCGGCGGCGGCCTGGAGATCGCGCTGGCCACCCACCACCGCGTCGTCCTGGACGACCCGAAGGTCAAGCTGGGGTTCCCCGAGGTGACCCTGGGCCTGCTGCCCGGGGGCGGCGGGATCGTCCGGTCCGTGCGGCTGCTCGGCCTGACGACGGCGCTGCTCGAGCTCCTGTTGCAGGGCCAGCAACTGCGGCCGGAGAAGGCGCTGAAGCTGGGGCTCGTGCACGAGACGGCCGCCGACCGCGACGAGCTGCTCGCCAAGGCGCGGGCGTGGGTGCTGGCCAGCGAGACCGCGCAGCAGCCCTACGACGTCAAGGGCTACAAGGTCCCCGGGGGCACCCCGTCCTCGCCGTCGCTGGCGTCGAGCCTGCCGGCCTTCCCGGCCAATCTGACCAAGCAGCTCAAGGGCGCGCCCTATCCGGCGCCGCACGCGATCCTCGCGGCGGCCGTGGAGAGCCTGCAGGTCGACGTGGACACCGCCTTCGTCGTCGAGGGCCGGTACTTCGTCGACCTCGTCATCGGCCAGATCTCGACCAACATGATCCAGGCGCTGTGGTTCGACCTGAACACGGTGAACGGTGGCGCGTCCCGACCGGAGGTGGCGGAGACGTTCCGCGCCACCACGGTGGGGGTCCTGGGCGCCGGGATGATGGGCGCGGGCATCGCGCACGCCTTCGCCACGGTCGGCGTCGACGTCGTCCTCAAGGACGTCAGCGCCGAGGCGGCCGAGAAGGGCAAGGCGCACGTCGCCGGGCTGGTCGGCACGCAGGTCTCCCGCGGGCGGATGACCCAGGAGTCGGCCGACGCCTTCCTCGCGCGCATCACGCCGACCGGGGACGCCGCCGACCTGGCCGGCTGCGACGTGATCGTCGAGGCCGTCTTCGAGGACCAGGCGCTCAAGCACCGGGTGCTGGGCGAGGCGGAGGCCAACGCGCTGCCCGACGCGCTGCTGGCGTCCAACACCTCGACGCTGCCCATCACCGGCCTGGCCGAGGGCGTCCGGCGGCCGGCCGACGTCGTGGGCATGCACTTCTTCTCGCCGGTGGAGAAGATGCCGCTGGTCGAGCTGATCGTGGGGGAGCGGACCTCCGAGGAGGCGCTGGCCCGCGCCTACGACGTCGTCCGGCAGATCGGCAAGACGCCGATCGTCGTCCAGGACAGCCGCGGCTTCTTCACCAGCCGGGTGTTCGGGACGCTGGTGCTGGAGGGTGCCGCGCTGCTGGCCGAGGGGCTGGCGCCGATGAGCGTGGAGCGCGCCGCGCTGCAGGTCGGCTTCCCGGCGGGGCCGCTCACGCTGCTCGACGAGGTCACGCTGACCCTGCCGCTGAAGATCCGCGACGAGGCGGCCAAGGCCGGGGCCTCCGACGACCACCCGGGCGTGGCCGTGCTGCGGGCGCTGGTCGAGCGGGGGCGCACCGGCAGGTCCGCCGGGAAGGGCTTCTTCGACTGGGAGCCGGAGAAGCGCGTCTGGCCGGAGCTGACCCAGCTCTTCCCGCCGTCCGACGTGGTGCCCTTCCGCGACGCCCAGGAGCGGTTGCTGTTCGCGATGGCGGTCGAGACGGCGCGCTGCGTCGAGGAGAAGGTGCTGAACTCGGTCGAGGACGCCAACATCGGTTCGATCCTGGGCATCGGCTTCCCGCCCCTGTACGGGGGAGTGCTCCAGTACGTCGACCAGTACGCGGGCGGGGTCGCCGGCTTCGTGGCCCGCGCCGACGAGCTGGCCGACGCCTACGGCGAGCGGTTCCGGCCGCCGGCGATCCTGATCGAGCGGGCGGTCCCGGCCGGCAGCCTCCGGACCGCGCTGGCCGGCCGAGGGGCGTCGAGCTGACCGACACCGCACTCCACGAGTCCCGGCCGCCGCTCCGCCGCACCCAGGCGGAGCGGCGGGCGGGCACCCGCGCTGCCCTGGTCCGCGCGACCGTGCGGTCGCTGGTCGAGCTCGGGTACGCGCACACCACCACCCAGGAAGTACAGCGCCGGGCCGGGGTCTCCCGGGGCGCGCTGACCCACCAGTTCCCGTCGAAGACCGAGCTGATGCTGGCCGCCGTCGACCACCTCTACGAGGAGTTCAGCGCGAGCGTCCGCCAGGCCGCCGCCGATCTCCCGGTCGAGCCGGCGGCCCGCGTCCGGCTGGGTGTGGAGCTGGTCTGGGAGCGGTTCCACGGGCCGTTGTTCGTCGCGGCCATGGAGCTCTGGACGGCGGCGCGCACGGATCCCGAGCTGCGCGCGGCGCTGCTGCCGCACGAGCGCCGGCTGGGTGCCCAGCTGCGGCAGCTGGCCGGCGAGGTGTTCGGCGCCGAGATCGCCGGGCACCCCGCAGCCGAGGCGATGTACCAGGTGCTGCTCACCTCGATGCGCGGCCAGGCGATGGCCTATTCGCTGCAGCCGGACGCCGACCGCGGCCAGTACCTGCAGCACTGGCTGACGATCATCGAGACTCTCACCCCGTCCCGCTGAGCGGTGTACCCGAAATCGATCGTGCCCTCCGGCGCTCCTCCCCGCCTAAGGTGGCGCCATGCATGATTTCGGTGACGTCCAGGCGTCCGACCGCGAACTGGTCCCGCCGGCGCTCATCGAGCGGGCGCTGACGGCGGGCGAGCTGGTGTACCCCGACGGAGCGACCCAGGTCTTCGGGGCCGACCGGGCGACCACGTACGTCGAGCAGGGCCGCACGACCAAGGGCGAGTGGTACGTCGACGACGACGGTCACTTCGGCTCCTTCTGGCCACCGAGCTACCGCGCGAGCTACGACCTCCGCTGGCTGGTCGAGGACGGCGTCGTCGTCGGGCTCCGGTTCGCCGAGCTCGGCCGGGGCACCCAGTTCGACGGCCGTTACCGCAGCTGATCGCGCAGGCGCCCTCGCCGGGCGTCACTCGGCCAGCCGGTCGAGCGACCGGTTCAAGATCAGCACGTTGACCTGCGGTGCGCCGATGAAGCCCCGGTCCCGGCCGGTGGCGGCTCGGCTGACCAGGGCGGCCGCAGGCACCCGAGCCCGGTCCTGGCGATTCCTGACGCACGGGCAGCCGCCCTCACGCAGACGGTCCCGTCCCGTTCCCGGCGGACCCGCACCGACGGAGGCGGGGACCACCGGATCGGCCGACCGAGGGTGATCATGGACGCCATGCCCCGTGGGACCATGCGCATCTACCTGGGCGCCGCACCCGGCGTCGGGAAGACGTTCGCCGTGCTCGGCGAGGCGCACCGCCGCCTGACCCGGGGGACCGACCTGGTGGTCGGCCTCGTCGAGACCCATGGTCGCGCGCACACGGTGGAGCAGCTGGCGGGGCTGGAAGTCCTTCCCCGGACCCGGATCACCTACCGCGGGACCACCCTGGCCGAGCTCGACGTCGACGCCGTGCTCGCCCGCCGGCCCGACGTCGTGGTCATCGACGAACTCGCCCACACCAACGCCCCCGGCTCCCGGCACGCCAAGCGCTGGGAGGACGTCGAGCAGCTGCTCGACGCCGGGATCAGCGTGCTGACCACGGTGAACGTGCAGCACCTGGAGAGCCTCAACGACGTGGTCGAGCAGATCACCGGCGTCCCGCAGCGGGAGACAGTGCCCGACGCCGTGGTCCGCCGGGCCGACCAGATCGAACTGGTCGACATGTCCCCGGAGGCGCTGCGCCGCAGGCTCGCGCACGGCAACGTCTACGCCGCCGAGAAGGTCGACGCTGCGATGGGGAACTACTTCCGCGTCGGCAACCTCACGGCACTGCGCGAGCTCGCCCTGCTCTGGCTCGCCGACCGGGTGGACGAGGGATTGCGGCGCTACCGGACCGAGCACGCCATCGACCACGTGTGGGAGGCGCGGGAACGCGTCGTCGTGGCCCTGACCGGTGGGCCGGAGGGCGAGACGCTCATCCGGCGCGCTGCCCGGATCGCCGCCCGCTCCGCCCACGGCAGCGAGCTGGAGCTGCTCGCGGTGCACGTGCTGGCCGGCGCCTCCACCACGGCCGTGCAGCGGCAACGGCAACTCGTCGAGAACCTCGGCGGCAGCTTCCACCAGGTGGTCGGCGACGACATCCCGCGCGCGCTGCTGGACTTCGCGCGCGCCGCGGAGGCCACCCAGCTGGTCATCGGCACCAGCCGGCGTTCCCGCCTGGCCCGTGCGGTGCGAGCCGGGATCAGCGCGGAGGTGGTGGCGCACTCCGGCGAGATCGACGTGCACCTCGTCACGCACTCGGCTGCCGGCGGGCGCGGACTGCGTCTTCCGCCGCTGACCGGCTCGCTGGGCTCGCGCCGCCGCTGGCTGGGCCTGGCCCTGACCGCCGTCGGGATCCCGGCGCTCACCGTCGTCTGCCTGGCCAGCTCCGCCGCACTGTCCCTGGCCAGCGTTCTGCTCGTCTTCCTGCTGCTCGTGCTCGCCGTCGCGCTGCTCGGGGGGTTGTGGCCGGCGCTCGTGGCCGCGGTCGTGAGCGGGCTCGCCGTGAACTGGTTCTTCACCCCGCCCACCGGCCGGCTGACCGTGGACCGCGTCGACGACCTCGTCGCCCTCGGCGCCTACCTGCTGACGGCGGTCGCGGTGGCCACGGTCGTCGACCGGTCGGCTCGCCGGGCAGCCGACGCCGCCCGGTCCCGAGCCGAGACGGCGATGCTGGCCTCGTTGTCGCGGTCGGTGCTCGCCGGCGACCGTGGGCTGCCGAGCATGCTGGAACAGATCCGCGAGGCCTTCGGCCTGGCGTCGGCCACGATGGTCGAGCGCACGGACGGCGGTGAGCACTCGGTCGGCTCCTGCGGGGAGGTCGCCGATCACCCCTGCGACGAGGTCGCCGTCACCGACACCCTGACGTTGCGGCTGTATGGACGCCCGCTGTCCGCGAGCGACCGCCGGGTCCTGGTCGCCTTCGCCGAACAGGCGGCGGTCGCGCTGCAGCAGGGCCGGCTGGCCGCCCAGGCCGCTGAGGCCGACCGGCTGGCCGCGGGCAACAGCATGCGCACGTCCCTGCTGGCCGCGGTCAGTCACGACCTCCGCACCCCGCTCGCCGGCATCAAGGCCGCATCGTCGGCGCTGCGCTCCACCGACCTGGTCCTGTCCGAGACCGATCGCGCCGAGCTGGTCGCCACCGTGGACGAGTCGGCCGACCGGCTGGCCGGCCTGGTCGACAACCTCCTGGACATGAGCCGCCTGCAGGCAGGTGCGGTCACCCCCGCGCTCAGCCCGTCGGAACTGCCCGACGTCGTCGCGCGCGCGTTGTCGTGGCTGGACACCGACGAGCAGGACCGGGTGCGCCTGGACTGGGCCGACGACCTCCTCCCGGTGGTCGCGGACCCGGGGCTGCTCGAGCGCGTCGTCGCCAACCTCGTCGGCAACGCCGCGCGGCACGCCCCCCACGGGCCGATCGCGGTGTCGGGCAGCGCCGTGGGCGGCCGGGTGGAGCTCCGGGTGACCGACCGGGGCCCCGGGATCCCCGTCGCGGACCGGGAACGGGTCTTCGAGGCCTTCCAGCGGCTGGGCGACTCGCCCTCGGGCCAGGGCGTCGGGCTCGGCCTGGCCGTCGCCCGCGGGCTCACCGAGGCCATGGGCGGCACGCTCACCGCCGAGGAGACCCCCGGTGGCGGGGTCACGATGGTGGTGTCCCTCGCCGAGGACGGCCGCCCGGCCGCCCGGCTCCCGGTGCCGGCTGCGGTCGCGTGAGCCGAATCCTCGTCGTCGACGACGACCCCCAGCTGCTCCGGGCGCTGCGCATCACGCTGCGCGCGGCCGGCCACGACGTCGACACGGCGCCGGACGGCAGCATCGCGCTGCGGCAGGCCGCCGCGCTGCAACCGGACGTCATCGTGCTCGACCTCGGCCTGCCCGATCTGGACGGCACCGAGGTGCTCGCCGGACTGCGTCCCTGGTACCAGGGGCCCGTGCTCGTGCTGTCCGCGCGCGCCGACAGCCAGGACAAGGTGCGTGCGCTCGACGCCGGCGCCGACGACTACGTCACCAAGCCCTTCGACATGAACGAGCTGCTCGCCCGGCTGCGCGCCGTGCTCCGCCGCGGACCTGGCGAACCCGCCGACCCCGTCGTCACCACCGACCACTTCACCGTCGACCTGGCCGACCGCCGGGTGACGGTGGACGGCGCCCCGATGCGGCTGACCCCCACCGAGTGGGGACTGCTGGAGACGCTGGTGCGCCATCCGGGCCGGCTGATCGGTCGGCGTCAGCTGCTGCAGGCGGTGTGGGGGCCGGCCTACGAGAAGGAGACCAACTACCTGCGCGTCTACCTCGCCCAGTTGCGGCGCAAGCTGGAGCCCGATCCCGCCCATCCGCGCTACCTGCACACCGAACCCGGGATGGGGTACCGCTTCACCCCCTGACGCCGGCCGGCACGCGGCGTCAGGAAAACGTCAAGATCCCGCTCGCATCCTGGGCCGGCGACCCGACGCCACGCATCGTGGGCACTGGTCCGGCCCGTGACGGTTGTCGTCGCGGGGAGGCCGGGATCGGCGAGAACGGCGGAGGGACGAGGCTGTGGGCGCCCCGGCGGGGACCGATGCGGTGCGCAGCCAGGTCAGCCGATCGCGCGCGGCCCGGGGGTTCGGTCATCCCGGGAAGGTCATCGCCGGTGCGTTCGCGGCCGCCGTCGCCGTCGGGACCGGGCTGCTGTCCCTGCCCGTCGCGAGGGCCGGCGAGGGCAGTGCCGACTTCCTGACCGCGCTCTTCCACGCCACCTCGGCGGTCTGCGTGACGGGACTGGTCACCGTGGACACCGGCACCTACTGGTCCGGCTTCGGCCAGGGCGTCATCCTGGCGCTCATCCAGGTCGGTGGCCTGGGCATCATGACGCTGGCCAGCCTGCTGGCGCTGTTGCTGTCCCGGCGGCTGGGCCTGCGGGCCCGCCTCATCGCGCAGACGGAGACCAAGGCGCTCAGCGCGACCGACGTGCGGCGCGTGATCGGCACCGTCGTGCTCTTCAGCCTGGTCGCGGAGGCCGTGGTCGCCACCGTGCTGACCGTCCGGTTCGCCGTCGCCTACGACGACTCGGTGCCGTCGGCGATCTACGACGGGGTCTTCCACGCCGTCTCGGCGTTCAACAACGCCGGCTTCTCGCCCTACGCCGACAGCCTGATCGGGTTCGCCGGCGATCCATGGATCAGCCTGCCCATCACCGCCGCGGTCATCGTCGGCGGCCTGGGCTTCCCGGTCGTGTTCGAGCTGGCCCGGGAGTGGCGGACGCCGGGGAGCTGGTCGGTGCTGACCCGTATCACGGTCATCGTCACCGTAGCCCTGCTCGTCGTCGGGACCGTGGGGATGCTGGTCGCCGAGAGCGGCAACCCCGACACGCTCGGGCCCCTGGGCCCCGGCGAGCGGTTGCTGGCGGCGTTCGTCGCCGGTGCCATGCCGCGCACCGCGGGGTTCAACAACCTCGACGTGTCCGCCTTCCTGCCGGAGACGCTGCTGCTCAACGACGCCCTGATGTTCATCGGCGGCGGCAGTGCCGGCACCGCCGGCGGCATCAAGGTGACCACCTTCGGCCTGCTGGCCTACGTGCTGTGGGCCGAGATGCGCGGCGATCCGGACGTCGACGTCGGCCGCCGCCGGGTGCCGGGCGCCAACCAGCGGCAGGCGCTGGCCGTCGCGCTGCTCGCCATGGGCGTGATCGCGGTGTCCACGTTCCTCATGGAGGCGCTCACCCGCTTCACCTTCGACCAGGTCCTGTTCGAGGTGATCTCCGCCTTCTCCACGGTCGGGCTGTCCACCGGCATCACCGCCGACCTCCCACCGGCCGGGCAGGTGCTGCTCGTGCTGCTCATGTACGTCGGGCGGATCGGCCCGCTCACCCTGGCGTCGGGGCTCGCGCTGCGCGACCGCGCCCGCCGCCACCGGCTCCCCGAGGAGAGGACCATCGTTGGCTAACCACAAGGACCCCGTCGCCGTCATCGGTCTCGGCCGGTTCGGCACCGCCCTGGCGCTGGAACTGGCCGGCGGCGGAACCGAGGTGCTCGCGATCGACCACCGCCCCGACGTCGTCCAGCGGCTGTCCGGTCAGCTGGGCCAGGTCGTCATCGCCGACTCCACCGACCCCGATGCGCTGAGCGAGATCGGCATCGCCGACTTCGCGCGCGTCGTCGTGGCCATCGGCAACGACCTCGAGGCCAGCATCCTCACCACCGCGCTGCTGACCGAACTCGGGATCGGCGACATCTGGGCGAAGGCGGTCAGTCGTCAGCAGGCGTCCATCCTGGAGCGGATCGGGGCCCACCACGTCGTCTTCCCCGAGCAGGACATGGGCGAGCGGATCGCCCACCTGGTGGCGGGCCGCCTGCTGGACTGGGTGGAACTGGACCCGCAGTGGGTGTTCGCCAAGACCAAGCCGCCGCGCGAGCTCGTCGGGATACCGCTCGGCGAGTCCGGCCTGCGCAAGAAGCACCACGTGACCGTGGTCTCGGTCAAGCCGGAGAACGGGACGTCGTTCACCCACGCCGACTACGAGACCGTGCTCACCTACGGCAGCGTGATCGTCATCGCCGGGCGCCCACAGGACGTCGAGCGCTTCGTGGACGTGCGGTGAGCGCCGGCGGGGTGGGCAGCAGCTGTCATGAGTGAGGGCCTGCGCCTCGCCCTCGTCGTCGTCCTCGTGGCCGCCGGCGTCGCGATGATCTGCTGGGCCGGGTACCTGCAGTACGCGTCGCTGCCCCACGAGCACACCGTGCGGCAGGGCGCCAAGCGGACCGCGTTGGCCGGCTGCGGGATGGCGCTGATCCTGGGTGGGAGCCGGCTCTCCTGAGCGGGTGCGCCCCCCACGACGCCCGTCACGGGCACTCGGGCCACTGCTGCAGAGAGGCCCTGGTCAGTTGCCTGACCAGGGCCGCTCCACGTGGGGTGAGTGACGGGGCTCGAACCCGCGACACCCAGGATCACAACCTGGTGCTCTACCGACTGAGCTACACCCACCATCGCTCCCCGTCCGGCGCACGCGCCAGGAGGGAACCGGAGCAACGATACCGGAGGCGGTCAGGCGCGCGATGCAGCCGGGGGAGGGGCGTCGTCCGCGCCGGCCCGCGGCGTCGCGTCACCGGCGGCCAGGATCGCGGCGAAGGCTCCGACGACCTCCTCGGCGGCCCCCTTCGTCTGGTCGCTGTTCGGGCCGGGCGCGGGCACGAAGAGGGTGCGGCGGTAGTAGGCCAGCTCGCGGATGGACTCGATGATGTCGGCCAGCGCGCGGTGGGCGAGGCCCTTGGCCGGCTGCCCGAAGTACACCCGCGGGAACCAGCGGCGGGCCAGCTCCTTGATCGAGGAGACGTCGACCATCCGGTAGTGCAGGTGGTCGTCGAGCTCGGGCATGTCGCGGGCCAGGAAGCCGCGGTCGGTGCCGATCGAGTTGCCGCAGAGCGGGGCGCTGCGGCGCTCGGGGACCCAGCGCTTGATGTAGGCCAGCACCTGCTGCTCGGCCTCGGCGACGGTGAGGGTCGACGCGCGCACGGCGTCGGTGAGCCCCGACTTGCGGTGCATCTCCACGACGACCTCGGTCATGCCGTCCAGATCGGCGTCGTCCGCGCCGATGATCAGGTCCAGGCCCGGGTCCAGGACGTTCAGCTCCGAGTCGGTCACGACGACCGCGACCTCGATCAGCTTGTCCTGGACGATGTCGAGCCCGGTCATCTCGCAGTCGATCCAGACCAGGTGCCCTGCGCTCTCTGCCACGTCGCCCGACAGTACGCACCGTCCGCACCGCACGCCCCGTCCGCCCGGGCGCTAGCGCACCTGGGGCCCGGACGCCAGTCGGAGGCTCGGAATCGGCGTCCGGCGCCGCTAGGGTCGGGGTCAGTCCACCGAGTCGAGGAAGTTCCCGTGCCGTCTGCTGTTGCACCCGCCCCGACCGCGGCCCCAGCGGCGCCGGGCTCCCTGCGCGCCGGGCTCGTCCACCCCATCGCTCTCGTCCGGTGGTTCTGGGCGGCCTACCTGACGCCGGGCCACCCCGGCCGGGTCACGACCGGGACCGAGCTGCGCTGGATCTACACGGCCTGGCTCGGCGCGTTCCTGCTCAAGATGCTGGGCTCCACCTGGGACGTCTCGTGGCACTTCCGGTGGCTGCGCGACGACCTGGCGCCCCCGCACCTGCTCAATTCCGCGGGCACCGTCGTCGTCGTCGCCCTGGTGGTGTTCCACACCTACACCGGCTACGGCGTCGACCGCCGGGCGCTGCGGCTCATGCAGTGTGGGATCGGCGCGTTCCTCGTCGCCGTCCCGATCGACATCGTCAACCACCGCATCAACGGCCTGGACATCACCAGCTGGAGCCCCAGCCACGCGCTGCTCTACCTGGGGACGGCGATCATGCTGGCCGGCGCCATCCGCGGCTGGTGGCGCTACGCCGCGCCCGGCCGGGTCCGCGACCTCGTCTCGCTCGGGCTGTGGCTGTTCTTCGTCGAGAACGCGCTCTTCCCCAACCAGCACCAGGAGTACGGCGTCCTGTCGCTGGTGGCCTACGACGCCGGCCGGACGACGGCGGAGCCGCAGCTGCTGGACTTCGCCGCCTCGCAGGGCCAGTCCCCGGCGATGTTCATGCTGCCCGTGCCCTCGTGGGTGCACCCTGCGTGGCTGATCTGCGCCGGCCTGCTCTCCCTCGTCCTCGCCCGCCGGATCGTCGGCCTGCGCTGGACCGCCACCACCATCGCCGCGGTCTACCTGGCCTACCGCGCGGTGATGTGGCTGGCGCTGGTCGGCATGGGCTTCCCGCCCTCGGTGCTGCCGCTGGTGCTCCTCGCCGGCGCGGTCCTCGTCGACCTCGCCGTCACCTACCGGGTGCCCGGCTGGGCGGCTGGCCCGGTCGTGGCCGGCGTCGTCTACGCGGTCGGCTACGGCCAGGAATCCCTCGGCCTGCTGCCGCCCTGGAACTGGTGGTCGGTGCTGCCGGTCGCGGTGGCCTTCGGCGTGCTCTGGGCAGCGGCGGAGCTGCTGGCCCGCGGCCAGTGGCCGATCGCCGGCGACCCGGCGGCCGAGGAACTCACCGCACCCGGCTGATTCCGCCGCCTCGGCGCGCGCGACCGATTCGGGCCGGTCGATGACGTAGCGTCGAGGACAGCTGCCGGCGCCTGGCCGAACCGCCCACGGGCAGTGCGCGCCGGGGGGCGCCCTGCTCACCGACCCAGGCGTGCGCGATGCCGAGACCCGAGACCCCGACCGCCCCGGAGGACACCCGACGTGCTGGCCCTGACCCCGGCGCCGCTGCAGACCGCGGGGGAGCGAGCCCTCTTCGGCGAGCTGACCCGCTGGGACACCGGCGCCTCGGTCCGCGCGGCCGTCGTCGCCGCCATCCCGCTCATCGACGGGCCGCTGGGACGCCGGATCTCCGACGCCGTGCTGTTCGTGCCCGAGGGCATCGCGGTCGTCCGGATCGCGGAGGTCCTGCGGCAGTCCGGTGTGGTCAAGGCGGTGCCCGAGGGGGCGTGGACGATCGCGCCCGAGTCGGGGCCGGGCCAGGCCCTGCAGCTGTCCGGGGGCGGCTCGACGCCGCTGGACGGGCTGATGCGCGCCGGCATGGACGTCGCGATGAAGCTGCGCCGCGCCGGCCTGGAGCCCGGGCGGATCGCCCGCCTGACGGTGCTGGTCGGCGACATCACCGGGCTCGTCCCGGGCGACGGCGACCTCGGCGAGGGCGACCTGGTGTCCCTGCTGGAGCCGCGGTCGCTGCTGCTCGGCATCGCCCGGTCCAGCAGGTACGCCGGCGTGGACAACCCGCGGCTGTGGACGACGGCCGACGTCCGGGCCGCCTTCGAGGCGCTGGAGCTGCCCGGTCGCGGCCCGACCGTCGAGGAGCTCAACGGCGAGGGCTTCCCCTACTCGCCCTACGTGCTGCGGCGTCCGGAGCTGCTCGCGCCGGCGGCGATGGCCGCGTCGCGTAACGCGGCGGACAGTGCCACGAGCCGCGACGTCCAGGCCCCTCCGCCGCCCCAGCGCGAGCAGCCGAGCCAGGAGGCGATCGCCGCGGCGGTCGCCGCCGCGGCGGCCGCCGCGCACGCCGCCGCGGCGGCGGCCGCCCCGCCCG
>CADCTN010000039.1 GCA_902805535.1 uncultured Blastococcus sp.
TGGCGAGCACGGCCTTGCTGTCGACACCGAACTCCTTGGCGAGTTCGTGTACGCGGGCTTTGCCTGGCACGGGTCTCCTCTGTGTGAGGCCGGCGGCTTGCCCGCTCGACCTCGTCGTTAGTGGCGCATGGTCATCGTGAGAACTTCACGGCTGAGTCATCCGACGTGGTCCTGTCGACATGCGGACCGGCCTGGTGCCGGCCCGACTGGAACTGCTGGTGAGGGTGTGTGCGGCTCCGCCGCGCTCACCCGCCCGTCCTGGCCTCTCCTCCGGCTTCCTCCGAGGAGGAGCCGAGGACGTGGTCACGGAGCGGACCGGCCTCCAGCGGACTGCCTCCGGGGAGGCGCAGTGCCCGGGTGAAGGCCCGGCGTCGATCCGCTGCGCGCAGGCACCCCGGGGTGGGGTGCACCGATGCCCCCCTTCCGGGGAGCCGCCGCCGCGGATCCGGGACCAGGGTTCCGGATCGGACGACGACGCGCAGCAGATCGCTGACCGGAGCGCGTTGCCGGCAGCCCACACAGGTGCGCACCGGTTCCGACGTTTCGGCCACCCTGCACTCTACCGCGTGGTGGGGCCGCGGTGTTCCGCGCGTCGAGGTGGGGTGCGGGGCGGGGCCGACCGGCCGGCCGGCTGACCCGCGGGAGCGCCGGATCGCAGCGGCGGGCGACCCACCCCGGGCGAGGGGGTCGAGGCGTCGTCGTCGGGCTGGGCGTCGCTGCGGATGTCGATGCGGCAACCGGTGAGCCGGGCCGCCAGCCGGGCGTTCTGCCCCTCCTTGCCGATGGCCAGGGACAGCTGGAAGTCCGGCACGATCACGCGGACGGCCTTGGCCTGGGCGTCGACCACCCGGGCGCTGTTCACCCGCGCCGGGCTGAGCGCCGAGGCGACGAACGTGGCGAGGTCGTCGGAGTAGTCCACGATGTCGATCTTCTCGCCGTGCAGCTCGCTCATGACGTTGCGCACGCGCTGGCCCATCGGCCCGATGCAGGCGCCCTTGGCGTTCAGCCCCGGCACCTTCGTCCGGACGGCGATCTTCGACCGGTGTCCCGCCTCGCGGGCGACGGCGACGATCTCGACGCTGCCGTCGGCGATCTCGGGCACCTCGAGGGCGAAGAGCTTGCGCACCAGGTTCGGGTGGGTGCGCGAGACGGTCACCTGCGGCCCCCGGAAGGTCCGCGCCACCGAGACCACGTAGGCCTTGATCCGGCTGCCGTGGGTGTACTCCTCGCCGGGCACCTGCTCGGCCTGCGGCAGGACGGCCTCGACCTTGCCGATGTCGATCAGGACGGTGCCCTGGACGTTGCGGCGGTCGTGCGCCTGCACGATGCCGCTGACGATGTCGCCCTCCTTGCCGGCGTACTCACCGAAGGTCTGCTCGTTCTCGGCGTCACGCAGCCGCTGGACGATGACCTGCTTGGCGGTGCTGGCCGCGATGCGGCCGAAGTCGCTGGGGGTGTCGTCCCACTCGCGGACGACCTCGCCGTCCGCACCCAACTCCTGCGCGAGCACGGCGACCTCACCGCTCTTGCGGTCGACGTGGACCCGGACGTGCTTGGCCGCGCCGTCGGCATGCCGGTACGCGGTCACCAGGGCCGTCTCGATGGCCCCGATCACCGTGTCGGCGGGGATTCCCTTCTCCTGCTCCACCGCCTTGAGGGCGGTGACGTCGATGTTCACTGTGCTCCTCCTCGCGCCGGGGGCGCGCTGCCCGGCTCGACGGTGTCGTCGAGGTCCGGGTCGTCGATCAGGTCGTCGTCGGACTGGTCGTCCTCGTGCAGGTCGTTGCCGCTGCCCGGCCGGGCGAACTCGACCTGCACCCGGCCGCTGCCGAGCTCGGACCAGGGCACCGCGCGCGGGGTGGGCGGGCGCTTCTTGGCGCCTGGCTTCCCCTGCGCCTCGACGGCGAGCGTCACACCGGTGTCGTCGACCGCGGTCACCCGGCCGGTGATCTCCTGGGTGCTGCTCGGCGGCCCGACCGCGACGGTCACCAGCCGGCCGGTGTTGCGCCGCCAGTGCCGCTGCTCGGTGAGGGGGCGGTCCACGCCAGGGCTGGTCACCTCGAGCACGTACGGCGTCCGGCCCATCCCGTCGTCGTTGCGGTCGAGCACCTCGGAGACGGCGCGGCTCACCTCGGCGATGTCGTCGAGGGTGACGCCCTGGTCGCGGTCCACGACGACCCGGACGACGCTGCGCCGTCCGGCGGGGGTGATCACCAGCTCCTCCAGGTCGTACCCGGCTTCGGCGACGGCGGGCTCGATCCAGCCCGCCAGCCGCGCGGTCGCGGGATCGGTGCGCGGGGTGCCGTGGACGGTGGGCACGGGCTCCTCCTCCGGGCTCGAGCGGCCGCCTCGTGCGGAACGCATCACCCCTCCGGTGCGACCCGGGTCTGCGAGAGCGCAGGCCGGACCGGGTGGGGGGAAGTGCTCAGGCTACCGCCCCGTCCGCGCCGCCCCGACCACGCGGCGACCGCCGGGACGGGGCGGGTGGGACGAGTCCCGGCAACGATGGCGGACGCGCCCGGACG
>CADCTN010000040.1 GCA_902805535.1 uncultured Blastococcus sp.
ATGAAGGCGAGGATGACGGCCAGGCCCAGGGACAGGTAGACCAGCCGCTTGAGCAGCCCGCCGAGCAGGAAGTAGAGCTGCCGCAGGCCCATCAGCGCGAAGACGTTGGCCGTGAACACGATGAACGGCTCGCGGGTCAGGCCGAAGATCGCCGGGATGCTGTCCAGCGCGAAGATCAGGTCGGTCGTGCCGATGGCGATGAAGACGATGACCAGCGGCGTGAACATCCGCTTGCCGTTCTCGGTCACCCGGATCTTGCTGCCCTGGTAGTCCTGGGTGATCGGCAGGATCTTGCGCATCCGCCGGATGAGCGCGTTCTCCTCGTAGTCCTCCTCCTCGTCACGGTGCCGCACGAGGTTGATGGCGGTGTACACGAGGAAGGCGCCGAAGATGTAGAAGACCCAGGTGAAGCGCTCGATCAACGCGGCACCCAGCAGGATGAAGATCCCGCGCAGGACCAGCGCGATGATGATGCCGATCATCAGCACCTCCTGCTGGAGGTACCGGGGCACGCGGAAGCGCGCCATGATGATCACGAAGACGAAGAGGTTGTCGACCGAGAGGCTGTACTCGGTCAACCAGCCCGCGTAGAACTCCGTGGCGAACTGACCGCTGGTGACCGCGAGGACGATCAGGCCGAAGACGAGCGCCAGGGCCACGTAGAAGCTGACCCAGAGGCTCGCTTCCTTGATCGACGGCTCGTGCGGCCTGCGGACCACCAGGAGGAGGTCGAAGAGCAGCAGGGCTCCGAGGACGACGAAGGTCGAGACCTCGAACCAGACGGGCATTTCCATGCGGCAGTTTCCTCCGGGGACAGGCAGGTGTCAGCACCGGAGGTCTCTCCCACCGCAGGCCCTCAGGACCTGCGATCGGCAGCACCGGAGGCCATGGGACCTCGTGATGACGACACTGCCGCGGGGGGATACTCCCCTCCACCAGGTCCCGGAGCCGCGCCGCCGTGGCCGCGTCCGTCGAGAGCCGTGGCGCTCACCGTACCTGGACTACCCCGCCCGCTCGGCGTCGACTCCCGACAGCGGCATGCCCTCCTCGGCCACCCGCTCCCGGGCGTCGCGCCGCGACCGCGCGAGGCTGGCCACCGTGGTGACGAGGAGCGTCACCAGGATGACGGCCAGGGACACCGAGATCGGCACCTCCGGGATCACGGTGACGTACTCACCGCCGTTGATGAACGGCACCTCGTTCTTGTGCAGCGCGTGGATGACCAGCTTGACCCCGATGAAGCCGAGGATCACGGCCAGCCCGTAGGAGAGGTACACGAGGCGGTCGAGCAGCCCGTCGATGAGGAAGAACAGCTGCCGCAGGCCGAGCAGCGAGAACGCGTTGGCCGTGAAGACGAGGTACGTCTCCTGCGTCAGCCCGAAGATCGCCGGGATGGAGTCGACGGCGAAGATGATGTCGGCGGTACCGATGGCGATGAGCGCGATGGCCAGCGGGGTGAGGTACCGCTTTCCGTCCAGCCGCACGCTCAGCCGGTCCGAGTGGTACTCGTCGGTGGTCCTCAGCCGCTTGCGGGCGAAACGCAGGACGGCGTTCTCCTGGTAGTCCTCGTCCTCGCTGTGCCCGCCGCTGCGGGCCTGCACCCAGGCGGTGTAGATGAGGATCGCGCCGAAGAGGTAGAAGACCCAGCTGAACTGCTCGATGGCCGCGGCGCCCACGACGATGAAGACGGTCCGCAGCGCCAGGGCGAAGGTGATGCCGAAGAGCAGGACCTTCTGCTGGAGCTCCCGCGGCACCCCGAACGCGGCCATGATCAGCACGAAGACGAAGAGGTTGTCCACCGAGAGGCTCTTCTCGGTGACGTAGCCGGCGAAGTACTCGCCGGCGAATCCGGCTCCCCACCCCCACCAGACGAGGAAGCCGAACAGGATCGCGATGGCGACGTAGGCGGCCGACCAGCCGGCCGACTCGCGCAGCGTCGGCGCGTGCGGTGTGCGCACGTGGGCGACCAGGTCGAAGACGAGCATGGCCACGATCGCGGCGACCGTGACAGCCCACACCCAGAAGGGCACGTCCAAGGGAACTCCTCCGGTACTCGGGCGGCGCGCAGGCGCCGCTCGGGTTCACCGGAGGTCTCTCCCGCCGTCCGCGACGGACGGCCTACCGCGCCGGAGGCCCATGGGAGCCTCGTACTGACGACGCGACGGAACGGGGATACTCCCCTCCACGCCGGGACGCAGCACGTCCCGACCTGCACAGAGTAACAGGCAACCCCTGTTGCGGCCAGGTCCTCCGCGGCGTGCCGCCTCAGGCGTGCGCGGCGTCGAACTGGCGCAGCTCCTTCTTCAACTCGGTGAGCTCGTCGCGCAGGCGGGCAGCGACCTCGAACTGCAGTTCTCGCGCCGCGGCGAGCATCTGCTCGTTCATCGCCGTGATCATGTCGGCCAGCTCCGCACGCGGCAGGCCCTGGACGTCGATGGCTCCACGCTTGCCGCTCTTCGACGACAACCCGGGCACCGGGGCCTTGCCCCGGGACTGCTGCCGGCCGGATCCGCCCAGCAGCTTCGTGGCGCTCTCGGCGTCCTCCGCCTCGCGGTAGATGCCGTCGAGGATGTCGACGATCTTCTTGCGCAGCGGCTGGGGGTCCAGGCCGCGCTCGGTGTTGTAGGCGATCTGCTTCTCGCGGCGCCGGTTGGTCTCCTCGATCGCCGTGGCCATCGAGGGGGTGATCCGGTCGGCGTACATGTGCACCTGGCCCGACACGTTGCGCGCCGCGCGGCCGATGGTCTGGATGAGCGAGGTGCCCGAGCGCAGGAAGCCCTCCTTGTCCGCGTCGAGGATGGCCACGAGCGAGACCTCGGGCAGGTCGAGGCCCTCGCGCAGCAGGTTGATGCCGACCAGCACGTCGTACTCGCCCTGCCGCAGCTCCCGCAGCAGCTCGACCCGGCGCAGGGTGTCGACCTCGGAGTGCAGATACCGCACCTTGATGCCCAGCTCGAGCAGGTAGTCGGTGAGGTCCTCGGCCATCTTCTTGGTCAGCGTGGTGACCAGGATCCGCTCGTCCTTCTCCGTGCGGAGCCGGATCTCGTGGACGAGGTCGTCGATCTGCCCCTTGGTCGGCTTGACCACCACCTCCGGGTCGACCAGGCCGGTCGGCCGGATGACCTGCTCCACGACGTCGCCGGCGACGCGACCGAGCTCGTAGGGACCGGGGGTGGCCGACAGGTAGACGGTCTGCCCGATCCGGTCGGTGAACTCCTCCCACTTCAGCGGGCGGTTGTCCATCGCCGAGGGCAGCCGGAACCCGTGCTCGACGAGCGTGCGCTTGCGGCTCATGTCGCCCTCGTACATGCCGCCGATCTGCGGCACGGTCACGTGCGACTCGTCGATGACCAGGAGGAAGTCGTCGGGGAAGTAGTCGAGCAGGCAGGAGCCGGCGGTGCCGGGGGCGCGGCCGTCGATGTGCCGCGAGTAGTTCTCGATACCGGAGCAGAAGCCGACCTGCCGCATCATCTCGATGTCGTAGGTCGTGCGCATGCGCAGCCGCTGGGCCTCGAGCAGCTTGCCCTGCTTCTCCATCTCCGCCAGCCGGCCCTCGAGCTCGGCCTCGATGCCGCGGATGGCCCGCTCCATGCGCTCCGGCCCGGCCACGTAGTGGCTGGCGGGGAAGACGAACAGCTCGTCGACCTCGCGCACGACCTCGCCGGTGAGCGGGTGCAGGTAGTACAGGCGCTCGACCTCGTCGCCGAACATCTCGATCCGGCAGGCGAGCTCCTCGTAGACGGGGAAGACCTCGATGGTGTCGCCCCGCACCCGGAAGGTGCCGCGCGCGAACGCCAGGTCGTTGCGCGTGTACTGCTCGGTGACCAGCGTGCGCAGCAGCTCGTCGCGGTCGCGCTCCTCCCCCACCTTGATCTTCAGCGCCCGCTCGACGTACTCCTGCGGCGTGCCGAGGCCGTAGATGCAGGACACCGTGGCGACGACGACGACGTCCCGGCGGGTGAGCAGGCTGTTGGTCGCCGAGTGGCGCAGCCGCTCGACCTCGTCGTTGACCGAGGAGTCCTTCTCGATGTAGGTGTCGGTCTGCGGGACGTAGGCCTCGGGCTGGTAGTAGTCGTAGTAGGAGACGAAGTACTCGACGGCGTTGTTCGGCAGCAGCTCGCGGAACTCGTTCGCCAGCTGCGCCGCGAGCGTCTTGTTCGGCGCGATGACCAGCGTGGGCCGCTGCACCTGCTCGATCAGCCAGGCCGTGGTGGCCGACTTGCCGGTGCCGGTGGCGCCCAGCAGGACGATGTCCTTCTCGCCGGAGTTGACCTTCTCGGCGAGCTGCTTGATCGCCGCGGGCTGGTCGCCGGAGGGCTGGAAGTCGCTGACGACCTCGAACCGCCCCTGCGTGGGCCGGATCTCCGTAGATGTGCTCACAGGAGAACGGTACGACGCAGGTGTGACGGAACGGGTCGGCGCGGACTCCTGGGCCGACTGGTGAACCCGGGGCGACCGGGACGCGTCGGCTACTTGTCCTGCACGCCGACGCCCCCTAGCGTGCCTGGTCGCAGGAACGGTGCCACACCGGGGACCAGCGCCACCCGTAACTGCTCGGGCGAGGTCGGACCCCGGTTCGCGGCTTCCGGCTTCCCCTCGGGGTCGCCGACAGCGGCCACCCGGCGCCGAGGTCGCGCCCGTGGCCTCCTCCGGACCTGCGCACGACGCCCCCCACGGCGCTGCCGCGGGGGGCGTCGTCGTGCCGCACCCGCCCGCCGGAGAGCGGCGGGGCTCACGGAGGATGCAGGTGTGCACGGGACCCCGCAGGGGCACCCCGTCACGGTCGCCCGACCCGGCCTCCTCCGCGAAGATCGCCGGAGAGACACCCCAGCCCCCGCCGCGGGGGCACCAGCGCAGGAGGAACAACCAGGATGACGCAGGTCTGGCCCGGCAGTGCCTACCCCCTCGGGGCAACCTACGACGGCACCGGCACGAACTTCGCGATCTTCAGCGAGGTCGCCGAGAAGGTCGAGCTCTGCCTCTTCGACGACGCCGGCAACGAGGAGCGGATCCGCCTCCCCGAGATGGACGGGTACGTCTGGCACGCCTTCCTCCCCGGCATCCACCCCGGCCAGAAGTACGGCTTCCGGGTGCACGGGCCCTACGACCCGGCCCAGGGGCTGCGCTGCAACCCGAACAAGCTGCTGCTCGACCCGTACGCGAAGGCGATCGACGGCCAGATCTCCTGGGACCCGTCGGTCTTCGGCTACGACTTCCAGACCAAGGAGCGCAACGACGGGGACTCCGCGCCGCACATGCCGAAGTCCGTCGTCGTCAACCCGTTCTTCGACTGGGGCGTCGACCGGCCGCCGAAGACCCCCTACAACAAGACGGTCATCTACGAGGCGCACGTCAAGGGCCTCACCATGACCAATCCCCGGATCCCCGAGGAGCTGCGCGGCACCTACGCCGGCGTCGCCCACCCGGCGACCATCGAGCACCTGCAGGACCTCGGCATCACCGCGATCGAACTGCTGCCGGTGCACCAGTTCGTGCAGGACGACACCCTGCAGCAGAAGGGCCTGCGCAACTACTGGGGCTACAACTCGATCGGCTTCTTCGCCCCGCACAACGAGTACGCCAGCGACACCGCGGCCGGCCAGCACGTCCAGGAGTTCAAGGGCATGGTCCGGGCCCTGCACGAGGCGAACATCGAGGTCATCCTCGACGTCGTCTACAACCACACCGCCGAGGGCAACCACAACGGCCCGACGCTGTCCTTCCGCGGGATCGACAACCGGACGTACTACAAGCTCGTCGAGGGTGACGAGCGCTACTACATGGACTTCACCGGCACCGGCAACACCCTGAACGTCCGGACGCCGCAGTCCCTGCAGCTGATCATGGACTCGCTGCGCTACTGGGTCACCGAGATGCACGTCGACGGCTTCCGCTTCGACCTCGCCTCGGCCCTGGCCCGCGAGCTGCACGCCGTCGACCGGCTGGCCACCTTCTTCGACCTGGTCCACCAGGACCCCGTGGTCAGCCAGGTGAAGCTGATCGCCGAGCCGTGGGACGTCGGCGAGGGCGGGTACCAGGTCGGCAACTTCCCGGCTCTGTGGACGGAGTGGAACGGCAAGTACCGCGACACCGTCCGCGACTTCTGGCGCGGCGAGGACGCGACGGTGGGCGAGTTCGCCAGCCGGCTCACCGGCTCGGCGGACCTCTACCAGCACTCCGGACGGCGGCCGGTCGCGAGCATCAACTTCGTCACCGCGCACGACGGCTTCACCCTCAGCGACCTCGTCTCCTACAACGAGAAGCACAACGAGGCCAACGGGGAGGACAACAACGACGGCGAGAGCCACAACCGCAGCTGGAACTGCGGCGTCGAGGGGAGCACGGACGACCCGGCGATCCTGCGCCTGCGTGCCCAGCAGCGCCGCAACTTCATCGCCACGATGATGCTCAGCCAGGGCGTGCCGATGCTGTTGCACGGGGACGAGCTGGGCCGCAGCCAGCGCGGCAACAACAACGGCTACTGCCAGGACTCCGAGCTCACCTGGATCGACTGGGCCGACATCGACGAGGGCCTGCTGGCCTTCACCAAGAAGGTGACCAGGCTCCGGACGGACCACCCGACGTTCCGCCGCCGCCGCTTCTTCCACGGGCGGCCGGTCCGCCGCGGGCTCGGCGACCCGGTGCCGGACATCGACTGGCTGACCCCGGAGGGCGAGCAGATGACCGACGACGACTGGGACGCCGCCTCCGCGAAGTCCCTCGCCGTCTACCTCAACGGCGTGGGCATCCGGGAGACCGACGAGCGCGGCGAGTTCGTCCAGGACGACCACTTCTACCTGGCCTTCAACGCCTCGCACGAGCCACTGGACTTCGCCCTGCCCAGCGACGACTACAGCCGGGCCTGGACGACGGTCCTCGACACCGCCGAGATGCACGAGGTCGAGCCGGTCGAGCTCAAGCCCGGCGAGACGGTGACGGTGCAGGGCCGCTCGATCATCGTCCTGACCGGCCCCGCCCAGTGAGCCGGCCGGACAGCGGGCGGCGCCTGCCGGCGGCGACCTACCGGCTGCAGGTGCATGCGGGTTTCCGCCTGCAGGACGCGGCCGGGGTGGCCGGCTACCTGGCCGACCTCGGCGTGACCCACGCCTACTCCTCCCCACTGCTGCGCTCCGCAGAGGGCAGCAACCACGGGTACGACACCGTCGACCACGCCCACATCGACGAGGCGCGGGGCGGCCGTGAGGGCTTCGACGGGTTCGTCACCGCGCTGCACGAGCACGGCCTGGGCCTCGTGCTCGACCTGGTGCCCAACCACATGGGCGTCGACGACCCGTCGGCCGCGCCCTGGTGGTGGGACGTGCTGCGGCACGGTCAGCAGAGCGCGCATGCGGCGGCGTTCGACATCGACTGGGAGTTCGGGGGCGGCAAGGTCCGCATCCCGGTCCTCGGGTCGGCGGACGACGTGGCGAAGCTGGAGGTCGTCGGCAGGGAGGGTGGGGCTGAGGGAGACGGAGAGCTGCGGTACTACGACAACCGCTTCCCCCTCGCGCCGGGAACGGCCGGTGGGAGCCCGCAGGAGGTGCACGCCCGCCAGCACTACGAGCTGGTCGACTGGCGGCGGGCGGACAGCGACCTGAACTACCGCCGCTTCTTCGCGATCAACACCCTCGCCGGCCTGCGCGTGGAGGACCCGGCGATCTTCGAGGCCACCCACGAGCTCGTCCTGCAGCTCGTGCACGAGGGCGCCGTCGACGGCCTGCGCATCGACCACCCGGACGGCCTCGCCGATCCGAAGGGCTACCTGGACCGCCTGGCGGAGGCGTCCGGCGACCGCTGGACCGTCGTCGAGAAGATCCTGGAGCCCGGCGAGGACCTGCCCGAGTCGTGGCGGACGGCGGGGACGACGGGCTACGACGCGCTGGCCGAGGTCGACGAGCTGCTCGTCGACCCCGCCGGCGAGGGCGCGCTGACCGCGCTGGACACCGAGCTGGCCGGCCGGGCCGTCGACTACGAGCAGCTGGTGCACGACTGCAAGCGCGAGGTCACCGACGGCATGCTCGGGTCGGAGGTGGCGCGGCTCGTCCGCGTCATCGGCGAGCTGCCCGGCATCGACGTACCTCAGCAGACCGAGGCCCTGGCCGAGCTGCTGGCCACGTTCCCGGTGTATCGCAGCTACCTGCCCGACGGCCGCGAGCACCTGGACGCCACCGTGGCCACCGTGCGCGAGCGGCGGCCCGACCTCGCCGCGACGCTCGACGCCCTGCAGCCGGTGCTCTACCGAGCCGGGACCGAGGCCGCGACGCGGTTCGAGCAGACCAGCGGCCCGGTCATGGCCAAGGGTGTCGAGGACAGCGCGTACTACCGGTGGCCGAGGTTCGTGGCGCTCAACGAGGTGGGCGGCGACCCGGCCCGCTTCGGCAGCACCGTCGAGGAGTTCCACGCCGCCCAGCAGCGCCGCGTGGAGCGCTACCCGGAGTCGATGACGACGCTGTCGACCCACGACACCAAGCGCAGCGAGGACGTGCGGGCCCGCCTGGCGGTGCTGGCCGAGCTGCCGTCGGAGTGGTCGCAGCTGGTGCGCCGGCTGCTCGCCCGCCACCCGCTGGGCGACCGTCCGCTGGCCCACCTGGTGTGGCAGAACCTGGTGGGGGCGTGGCCGCTGTCCCGCGAGCGGGCGCACGCCTACGCCGAGAAGGCCGCCCGCGAGGCGGGCACCTCCACCACGTGGACGGCGCCGGACGAGGAGTTCGAGGGCCGCCTGCACGCCCTGGTCGACGCCGCGTTCGACGACGAGGCGACGCACGGCGAGATCGAGGACCTCGTGGGCCGCATCGCGCCGTTCGGCTGGTCGAACTCGCTGACGCAGAAGCTGCTGCAGCTGACGATGCCCGGCGTCCCCGATGTCTACCAGGGCACCGAGCTCTGGGACTTCTCGCTGGTCGACCCGGACAACCGCCGGCCGGTGGACTACCCGCTGCGACGCCGGCTCCTGACCGCGCTGGACCGCGGGGAGATCCCTGCGGTCGACGGGACCGGCGCGGCCAAGCTGCTGGTCACCTCCCGTGTGCTGCGGGCCCGGCGGGACCACCCCGAGTGGTTCGCCGGCTACGACCCGGTGCAGGTCACCGGGTCGGCCGCGGAGCACCTGGTCGCCTACGACCGCGGCGGGGTCGTCGTCGTGGCCACCCGGCTGCCGGTCGGGCTGGCCGCCGACGGCTGGGGCGACACCGCGCTCCAGCTGCCCAACGGCGCCTGGCGGGACCTCCTCACCGGCGAGCGGATCGTCTCCGACGTCGCCGGTGTGGCCGCCGACGGACTGCTCACCCGGCTCCCGGTGGCGCTGCTCGTCCGCGACTGAAAGCGCGCGTACGACCGCAGCGGGAATTCGCGCCGCGGCGTGGCGGCGCCGCGCCGGAACGAATCGCCCGGAGTGGTTCCGTTCGGGGGGCCGGGTCGGGGTGCGCCGCCTAGCGTCGTCCGGGCGCCCGGGCCTGCCTGGCCGGACGCGAGGCACCGGACCGCCCAACCCCGTCCGCCGGCGCCTGACTCCGACCCACCCAGGACGGGGGCGGGGGACCCGAAAATCGGCGCGTGCGCGCGCCTCGGGGTGAAGCCGCACCGTGCCCTCCCGGGCACGGCGGCCGGGCACCGATTCGCCCGAACCCGACAGCTCACCTCGCAGGCGGTGATCGGAGGATCACCCATGTCCAGCAACCTCTCGAAGACGCGCGCCCTGGGCCGCTCCGTCCGTGGCGGCACCGTCGTCCTCGGCGCAGCCGCCATCGGTCTGGGACTGCTCGCCGCGCCGGCAGCGGCCGCCGAGCACGACTGGAGCGGCGTCGCCCAGTGCGAGTCCGGCGGCAACTGGAGCATCAACACCGGCAACGGCTACTACGGCGGTCTGCAGTTCAGCTCGCCGACGTGGCTGGGTCACGGCGGTGGCGAGTTCGCCCCGCGGGCGGACCTGGCCACACCGGCTCAGCAGATCGCGGTCGCCGAACGGGTCCTGCTCACCCAGGGCGCCGGCGCCTGGCCGACCTGCGGGAAGCAGCTCCGCCCGGGCACGACCGCCGCCGCCGCACCCGCCCCGGCTCCTGCACCGGCCGCGCCCGCACCCGCCGCGGCACCTGCGGCACCCGCCCCGTCGGGCGGCAGCTACACCGTCCGGCGCGGCGACACCCTCGCGGAGATCGCCCGGGACCAGGGCGTCGAGGGCGGGTGGCGTGCGCTCTGGGCGCTCAACCGCGGCACCGTGCCGGATCCGGACGTGATCCGCGTGGGCCAGACGCTGGCCGTCTGAGCACGGGCCGGCAGCCGGGGCACCCGCCCCGGCTGCCGGTCGCTCAGAACCGGATCGCGTCGATGACCTTGGCGCGGACGGCGATGATCGCGGGCAGCAGGCCGGCCAGCGCGCCGACCGCGGTCGCGGCGATCATGCCCTCGACCGCGGCGGCCACCGGGAAGCCGGGCAGGTCCGCGATCGGGATGCCGTTGTTCAGCAGCCGTTCCAGCGGCAGGTTGCGGACCAGCACGATCGCGGCGCCGACGGCGAGGAGGCCGGCCAGCGCGGTCGCGCAGACGCTCTCCAGCATCACCGCGGCGAAGATCCGGCCCGACGTCGCGCCGAAGCTCCGCCGGACGCCGATCTCTCGGATGCGCTGGCGCACGGTGACCAGCCCGATGTTGAGCACCCCGAGACCACCGAGGACCAGCACGACCGTGCCGGCGCCGCGGATGGCCAGCCGGAGCATGGCGATCGTCTCCTCGGCTCCCTGCGGGTCGGTGCGGTAGGCGTCGACCTGCAGCTCGCCGCCGAGCGCGAGTGACAGGTCGTGCTTGACCGTCTCCGTGACCAGGTCGGTCTGGTCGGCCGGGACCCACAGCTCGAGGGTGCTCGGGCCGCCGTACATCGCCGTCGCCGGATCGACCGCCGCCGCGGCGTCCCACGGACCCGCGGACCGGTCGATGCGGTAGGCGACCAGCTCCTCTGCGTAGCCCTCGCGGACGACGCCGACGATGGTCGCCCGGACCGGGTCCGCACCGCCGATCACGACCGTCGGCCGGCTGGACAGGTCCGGCACCCCGAGCGCGGTCAGGAACGCCTCGTTCACGACGATCGACGGCGAGAGGCTCTCCCGGTCGCCCTCCCGGAACCAGCGCCCCTCGATCGGCTCCACGCGGTGCAGGTCGCCGTAGTTCGGCGACACCCGGCGCGTCTGGACCGGCATCGTCCCCCCCGGCATCCGGAACCGCGTCTCGCCGTAGGCGATGGTGGCCGCCGTCGCGATGTCGTAGCGCTGGACCAGCTCCGCCACCGCGGCGTCCCACGCCTCGCCTGCCGGGGGCATCCCGGTGACGGGGTCCCAGGCGTTGACGGCCACCGTCGCGGCACGGCCGCCGGACCGCTCCGCGAGCTCCTGCTGGACCTGGGCGACCATGAGGCCCAGCGCGGTCACGCTGGTCATCGCGAAGACGGCGAGGAAGACGCCGACCAGCGAGAGCAGCACGCGGCTCTTGTGCACGCGGACCTCGTCCCAGGCCTCCGCCAGCGTGCCGAGGATCCCCGTCATGCCGGCCCCCGGTCCGACGTGGCGGCGCCGAGCGCACCCGCCTCGACCAGGGGCGAGAGGTGGCCGCGCTCCAGCCGGAACCGGCGCCCGGCCAGCGCGGCCACCGACA
Organism: uncultured Blastococcus sp.; assembly: GCA_902805535.1. Taxonomy (GTDB): domain Bacteria; phylum Actinomycetota; class Actinomycetes; order Mycobacteriales; family Geodermatophilaceae; genus Blastococcus_B. Next base: position 11,641 of record CADCTN010000040.1, read on the forward strand.
GGTCGTGGGTGATGGTGACCAGCGCGGCGCCGTTCTCGGCCGTGGCCTGCGCGAGCAGGGCCATGACCTGGGCCCCCGTCTCGACGTCCAGAGCCCCGGTGGGCTCGTCGGCCAGCACCACACGGGGGGCGCGCACGAGCGCGCGGGCGATCGCCACCCGCTGCTGCTCGCCGCCCGAGAGCCGCTCGGGCACCTGGTCCGCGCGGGCCCCCAGGCCCACCCGGTCGAGCATCTCCCGCGCCGTCGACCGGCGGCGGAGGTAGTCGCGGCCGCGGGCGTAGAGCAGCGGCGCCGCGACGTTCTCCGCCGCCGTGCGCCGCGGGAGCAGGTTGAACTGCTGGAACACGAAGCCGAAGACCTCCCCGCGCAGGCGCGAGCGGCGCCGGGCGGAGAGCCGGTCGGTCGGCTCGCCGTCGAGCAGGTAACTGCCCGAGGTGGGGGTGTCCAGCAGGCCGAGGAGGTTGAGCAGCGTCGACTTGCCCGACCCGGAGCGCCCGACGATCGCGACGTGCTCGCCCGGCGCGACGTCGAGGTCGACCCCGGTCAGGATCGGCAGGACGCTCTCGTCGGGCAGCCGGACCTCGCGGCTGATCCCGCGCAGCTCGAGCAGGCTCATCCGTACGGCCCGCCCATCCCGGGCTCCTGGACCGGGGCGTCGTCGGGCACCGGCACGAACTGCAGGACCTGCTCGCCCTCCGCGAGGCCCTCCCGGATCTCGATCTGGTCGCCGTCGGTGAGACCGAGGGTGACCGCGCGCTGCTCCTCGGCCCCGTCGTCGCCGACCACCCACACGTTCCCGGTCTGCACCGACCCCTGCACGGCGGTGATCGGCACGACCAGGACGTTCTCCGCCGCCCCCGCCTGCACGCGAACGCTCGCCCCCATGCCAGGGAACACCGTCGCATCGGCGGGCACCGCGCAGCGCGCCGTCGTCCCGCCGCCGGTCCCGCCCACGGGCGGTGCCGCCCCCTCGGGCGCCGGGGCGTCCTGGACCGGCGCCGCCCCGAGCGTGAGCCCGGTGCAGGTGAAGGGGGCCGGGCCGCCCTGCACCTCGACCTCCGCGGTGGTCGGCGGCGTGAGCAGCCGGAACTGCTCGGCCTGGGTCAGCGTCGCAGTCACCGACAGCGTGCCGGGGCTGACGGACCCGACCTTGTCCCCCACCGCGACGACCTGGTCGACCAGGACGTCGAGGTCGTCGAGCTTCCCGGCAGCCGGGGCCGGAACCGTGGACGTGCGGACCCGCGGGGGGCGCGGGGTCGAGGTCGGGTTGCCCTCGGCGTCCTTGCCGACGACGGGGTCCTGCTCCTCCTCGAAGCGGATCTCCAGCAACCCTTGGCCCGCCGTCACCGTGGCGCCCTCGGCCACCAGCAGACGACGGACGGTGCCGGCTGCCGTGGCCTTGACCGGAACGGCCGCGTCGGCCACGACGGTGCCGGTGACCGACACGGTGTTGGTGACGGCGCCGCGCGCGACCGCGACGGCCGGCGAGGCCAGGTCGAGCGTCGGGGCGCCGGGCCCGGTGTCGACGGACCCGTCTGTCCCGCCCCGGAAGGCGAGCACGACGAGGGCGGCGGCGATGACGGCCCAGACCAGGAGGCGGAGGGCCGGGAAGACTACGGTGCGGAGGACGGTCATGCACGCTCCCTGCGCGCTCGGGCACCGATCGGTACCGGTGCGACGGAACGTAGTGCCCTCCTCGTCACGCGTCGTCATCCCACGGTCGGACCCGCCGGTGGGACCAGGGGGTTGACCTGCCGCGAGGCGGGCATGATCGGTCCGCTCCCATCCGCCTGCCCATGTACCGGAGGCCCCTGCATGTCCGCTCCCGTCGAGTTCGCCGTCTGGGCGCCCCTGCCCGAGCGGGTGCGGGTCCAGGTCGACGGCGCCGTGCACGACATGCACCGGGACGACGGCGGCTGGTGGCGCGCGGAGCTCGAGGCCGGCGCGGAGGCCGACTACGGCTACCTCCTGGACGACAACGGGACCCCCCGCCCCGACCCGCGGTCGCGCCGTCAGCCCGACGGCGTGCACGGGCTCTCCCGGCGCTTCGACGCCGGGGCCTACGAGTGGGGCGACGGCGCCTGGACCGGTCGCCCCCTGGCCGGCGGTGTCGTCTACGAGCTGCACGTGGGCACCTTCACGCCCGAGGGCACGCTCGACGCCGCGATCGGGCGGCTGGGCCACCTGGTCCGGCTCGGCGTCGACTTCGTGGAGCTGCTCCCGGTCAACGGGTTCAACGGCACGCACAACTGGGGCTACGACGGCGTCGCCTGGTACGCGGTGCAGGAGGAGTACGGCGGCCCGGCGGCCTACCAGCGCTTCGTCGACGCCTGCCACCAGCAGGGCCTCGGCGTGATCCAGGACGTCGTCTACAACCACCTGGGGCCCTCGGGCAACTACCTGCCCGAGTTCATGCCGATCTTCAGCGAGGGCGGCGCCAACACCTGGGGCAGCTCGGTCAACCTGTCCGGCCCCGACTCCGACGAGGTGCGCCGCTACATCATCGACAACGCCCTCATGTGGCTGCGCGACATGCACGTCGACGGGCTGCGCCTGGACGCCGTGCACGCCCTCGTCGACGAGCGGGCCACGCACGTGCTGGAGGAGCTCGCCCAGGAGGTCGACCGGCTGTCGGTCGCCGCAGGCCGGCCACTGACCCTGATCGCCGAGTCAGACCTCAACGACCCGCGCATGGTCACCCCGCGCGTGGCCGGTGGGCTCGGGCTGGGCGCGCAGTGGAGCGACGACTTCCACCACGCGCTGCACTCGGTGCTGACCGGGGAGGGCCAGGGCTACTACGCCGACTTCGCCGCCGCCGGTCTGGGCGGGCTGGCCAAGGTGCTCACCGGGGCCTACCTCCACGACGGCGCCTGGTCGAGCTTCCGGCGCCGGCACCACGGCCGTCCGGTCGACACCGCGATGCTGCCGGGGTGGAAGTTCCTGGGCTACCTGCAGGACCACGACCAGATCGGCAACCGGGCCGTCGGCGACCGGATCTCCGCGACCCTCTCCCCCGGCCTGCTCGCCGTGGGCGCCACCGTGGTGCTGACCAGCCCCTTCACGCCGATGCTGTTCATGGGCGAGGAGTGGGGCGCGAGCACCCCGTGGCAGTTCTTCACCAGCCACCCCGAGCCGGAGCTCGGCAGGGCCACCGCGGAGGGGCGGATCGGGGAGTTCGCCGCGCACGGCTGGGACGCCGACGTCGTGCCCGACCCGCAGGACCCGGAGACGTTCACCCGCTCGAAGCTCGACTGGTCGGAGCTGTCGGAGGAGCCGCACGAGCGGCTGCTCGCCGTCCACCGGTCGCTGCTGGCGCTGCGCCGGGCGCACCCGGACCTGGTCGACTCCGACCTGTCCGCCGTGCGGGTCACCTGGGACGACGCCGACCGCTGGCTGGTGGTGCACCGCGGCTCGCTGCGCGTGGTGGTGAACCTCGCCGAGGAGCCGCGGGAGATCGACCTGGACCGCGCCGCAGGCGAGGTGCTGTTCAGCACCGCCGAGCTGCCGACCGTGGACGGCGACACGGTCACCCTGCCGGCCGCGAGCGCGGCCGTGGTCAGCACCCGCTGACGTGCGGCGCCTCCTGCCCGACCCGGGGGACCTCGACGACGCCGCGCTGGTCGAGGCCTACCGGCTGCCGGAGGGGCGCTCGCTCCGGATGAACTTCGTCGCCTCCCTGGACGGGGCGGTGACCGTCCAGGGACGCAGCGGCGGACTGGGCTCCCCCGCTGACCGGCGGATCTTCGTCCTGCTCCGCGCCCTCGCCGACGGGGTGCTGGTCGGGCACGGCACGGCCGCCGCCGAGGGGTACGGCCCGGTCACGGCGGACTCCCGGCTCGGCCGGCTACGGATCGAGCTCGGCCGGCCGGCCACCGCGCCGATCGCCGTCGTCTCCCGCCGCGCGTCCCTGGACCCGGGGGGCCGGCTGGTGACCGAGGCCGTGTCCCCCACGCTGCTGGTCACCTGCGCGGCGGCCGATGCCGGCCGCCGGGCGGCGCTGGCCGACGCCGGGGTGCGGGTGCTCGTGTGCGGCGACGACGACGTCGACCTGCCGCTGGCCCTCGACCGCCTCGCCGAGCTGGGGCTGGAGCAGGTGCTCTGCGAGGGCGGCCCCCAGCTGCTGCACGCCGCGCTGCTCGCCGGCGTCGTGGACGAGCTCGATCTGTCGATGTCCCCGGCGCTCGTCGGGGCCGGCCCGCGGCTGCTGGAGGGCGCGCTGCCCGGTGTCGTCCGGTCCGAGCTCCGCCAGCTGCTGGAGGAGGACGGCACGCTCTTCGCCCGCTACGCGGTCACGCCCGGGGCGCGGTAGCCGACCCCCTGGGCGCGGCCGAGCGCGTCCAGCGTCTCCTCGACGGTCAGCAGCACGGTCGTCTCGATCGAGCGGAGCGCGCCGCCGCCGCCGATGGCCAGTGCCACGGCCGCCATCGAGACGTTGTCCGGTGCCTCCCACAGGGTGACGCCGTCGTGCTCGCCGAAGGCGTACCAGAACCCGTGCAGCGTCCCGCCCACGGACTCGATGTACGCGGCCGCTGCCTTCCGGCGGTCCTCGGGCCGGGCGATCATCATCGCCCAGGTCTCCGGGGTGTAGCTGAACCTCGTCAGGTACATGGGCATCGTCGTGCCTCCCGGTCCTACCCCGTCAGGGCGACGGTAGGAGGCCGGACGTTCCGCGTCGAGAGCCGCCGACGCGACCGGTCCTCGCCCCGCGGTCATCCGGCGTTCCGCTGTCGTCAGGGGCTGATTGACTGACCTGCATGGATCTCCCCGTGCAGCCGCCGGTGAAGCCGATGCTGGCCAAGGCCGCGACGAAGGTGCCGACCGGCGACTTCTTCTACGAGCCCAAGTGGGACGGCTTCCGCTGCATTATCTTCCGGGACGGTGACGAGGTGGAGCTGGGCAGCCGCAACGAGCGCCCGCTGACCCGCTACTTCCCCGAGGTGGTCGCCGCGGTGAAGGCCAACCTGCCCGAGCGGTGCGTCGTCGACGGCGAGATCGTGGTGCCGCAGGGTGACCGGCTGCACTTCGAGGCCCTGCTCCAGCGCATCCATCCCGCGCAGTCGCGCGTGGACCTGCTGGCCGCGGAGACGCCGGCCTCCTTCGTCGCCTTCGACCTGCTCGCCGTCGGCGACGAGTCACTGCTCGAGACGCCGTTCGCGCAGCGCCGCGCCCGGCTGGAGGCGGCGCTCGCCACCGCCGCGCCGCCGGTGTACCTGACCAGCGTCACCCGCGATCCGGCCACGGCCGAGCGCTGGTTCCAGACCTTCGAGGGCGCCGGGCTGGACGGCGTCGTCGCCAAGTCCGCCGAACTCCCCTACGGACCGGACCAGCGGCTGATGGCCAAGGTCAAGCACGTGCGGACGGCGGACTGCGTGGTGGCCGGGTTCCGCTGGCACAAGAGCGGGCCCATCGTCGGCTCCCTGCTCCTGGGCCTCTACGACGAGGGGCAGCTGCAGCACATCGGCGTCGCCGCGTCCTTCCCGATGGCCCGCCGGGCCGAACTCGTCGAGGAGCTCGCGCCCTACCGGGCCGAGGCGCTGGACGGGCACCCCTGGCAGGACTGGGCCAACGCGCAGGTGCAGGAGAGCGGGGAGAGCCGCATGCCCGGCGCGGTCAGCCGCTGGAACGCGAAGAAGGACCTCTCCTGGGTGCCGCTGCGCCCGGAACTGGTCGTGGAGATCAAGTACGACCAGCTCGAAGGCCGACGACTTCGTCACACCGGCCAGTTCCTCCGCTGGCGGCCGGACCGGGACGCGCTGAGCTGCACGTACGACCAACTCGAGGTGCCGGTCCGCTACGACCTCGGCGAGGTCCTGGCGGGCCGGACGTCACCCGATCGGCAGTGACCGTCTGCACGGGGCCCGCGCGCCTCATAGGCTCGCGATCATGCGTCTGAACACCGGCCGGCTGGCCGTCCCGTCGATCCTGCTCGCCCTGAGCACGGTCCTGGCCGGTTGCACGTCCTTCTCCGACTCCGTCGGCGAGGAGGCCGCCCCCACGACGTCGGCGGCCCCCGAGCCCGAGGCCGCACCGATCGAGTGGACCGACTGCAACGACCAGATCCAGGAGCTCGTCGCCGGGCAGCCGGGCAGCGACCGGGACCTCTCCTTCGAGTGCGGCCGCACCGAGGTGCCGATCAGCTACGAGGAGCCCGACGGCGCGACGCTGCCGCTGTTCCTCGTCCGCGTGGTCAGCGGCACCCAGACCGACCGGATCGGCTCCCTCGTCGTCAACCCCGGCGGCCCTGGTGGGTCGGGTGCCGACGCCGCCATCGGACTGGCCCTCACGCTCCCGGACGCGATCATCGGCCGATTCGACATCGTCGGGTTCGACCCCCGCGGCGTGGGGCTGTCCACACCGGTGGAGTGCATACCGGACGAGCGCAAGGAGGAGCTCATCGCCGCCGAGCCGCGGCCGAGCACGGCCGAGGACCTCGACGCGGCGTTCGCCCTGGCGCAGGAGGTGGCCGACGGGTGCGCCGAGGAGTACGGCGACGCGCTGGGCACCTTCAACACCGTCGACACCGCCCGCGACATGGAGCGGCTCCGCGAGGCGCTCGGCGACGAGAAGCTGACCTACCTCGGCTACTCCTACGGCACCACCTTGGGCTCGACCTACGCGGAGCTGTTCCCCGACAAGGTGCGCAGCATGGTGCTCGACGCCGCCGTCGACCCCGACATCGCCGCGCGGGAGGACGCCGAGCAGAGCGCCGCCGCCTTCGAAGCCGGCTTCGACGCCTTCGCCGCCAACTGCACCGGCCTGCTGGCCGGCTGCCCGCTCGGTGCGCAGCCGCGGCAGTTCGTCGAGCAGGTGCTGGCCCAGGCCGACGCGACGCCGATCCCCAGCAGCGAGCCCGGCGAGACCCGTTCGGCGACTCCCGGCGTGGTGCTCACCGCCGTCCAGGCAGCGCTCTACGACACCGAGTCCTGGCCGCAGCTCGCCCAGGGGCTCGCGGCGGCCCAGGCCGGGGACGCCAGAGGCCTGTTCTCCCTCGCCGACAGCTACTCCGGGCGGCTGGAGGACGGCACCTACTCCAACCTCTTCGACGCCAACGTCGCGATCAACTGCGCCGACAGCGAGGAGCGGTTCGAGGAGCGCGAGATCAGGGCGCTGGCGGCCGAGTGGAACGCGCAGTACCCGCTCTTCGGCGCGGGGTCGGCCACGGGCCTCTACACCTGCTCGGTGTGGGAGGCCGAGCGCACGCCGCTGCCCGAGCGCGACGCCGAGGGCAGCGCGCCCATCCTCGTGGTCGGCAACTCCGGTGACCCGGTGACGCCGCTGCCCGGCGCCGTCGACCTCGCCGAGGACCTCGACTCCGGCGTCCTGCTGACCTGGCAGGGGCAGGGGCACACCGCCTATCCCAAGACCGACTGCGTCACGGCCGCGGTGAACGCGTACCTGATCGACCAGACGGCACCCATGGACGGGCTGACCTGCCCTGCGTGACACTCTGCGCCCACCTGTGGTGAGGGAGAGCGCCTGATGGCCAGCAGCAAGGACGCCGTCGTCCTGGACGTGGACGGGCTGGAGGTGCGCGTCTCCAACCCGGAGAAGCCCTACTTCGGCGACAAGGGCATCCGCAAGATCGACGTCGTCGAGTACTTCGTCGCGGTCGGCGAGGGCATCCTGTTCGCCCTGCGGGACCGGCCGACGACGCTCGAGCGCTGGCCCGGCGGGGTCTTCGAGGGGGCCCGGATCTCCACGCGGGTGGACAACACCGGCGACGCGTTCTACCAGAAGCGGGTGCCGAAGAATGCTCCGCCGTGGGTGCCGACCGCGCACATCACCTTCCCCAGCGGGCGGACGGCGGACGAGGTCGCACCGGACTCGGTCGCCGTGGTGGCCTGGTGCGCGAACCTCGGGACGCTGACCTTCCACCCCTGGCCGGTGGACAAGGCCGACGTCGAGTCGCCCAACCAGATCCGCATCGACCTCGACCCGCAGCCGGGCACCGACTTCACCGACGCCGTCCGGGTGGCCCCGCACGTGCGCGAGCTGCTGCACGAGTACGGCATGGAGGGGTGGCCGAAGACCTCCGGCGGACGTGGGGTGCACATCTACGTGCCGATCCAGCCCCGGTGGACCTTCACCGAGGTGCGGCACGCGGTGATCGCCTTCGGCCGCGAGCTGGAGCGCCGGCTGCCCGACCTGGTCACGATGTCGTGGTGGAAGGAGGAGCGCGGCGAGAAGATCTTCATCGACTACAACCAGATGGCCCGGGACCGCACGATCGCCTCGGCGTACTCGATCCGGCCCAAGCCGCACGCGCCGGTCTCCGCGCCCGTCGACTGGGACGAGCTGCCCGACGTCTCGCCCTTCGACTTCGACGTCCGCACCATGCCCGACCGCTTCCGGCAGGTCGGCGACAAGCACGCCGGGCTCGCCGGCTCCGCATTCGGCATCGAGCCACTGCTCGAGCTGTTCGAGCGGCAGGCGACCGACGCCGGCCTCGGCGACCTGCCCTATCCGCCGGACTACCCGAAGATGCCGGGCGAGCCGATGCGGGTGCAGCCCAGCCGCGCCAAGCGCTCTACCAGCGAAGATGCCGCTGACTGATGCGTCAAGACCGATAGCGCACCGCTCGTTCGCCCGATGACCTCCGGTCATGACGGTGCGGCTGGAGGACCTTCTCGCGTCCTTTCGTCGGCACCTGCGCGCGGCCAGCAAGGCGCCACGGACCATCGAGTTGTACAGCCAGAGCGTCCGCTACTTCAGCCGCTGGCTAGCTGAGCACGACCGGCCGGAGACCCTGGACGAGCTGACGCGGCACGCGATCAGCGCGTGGCTGGCCGAACTCGCCGAGCCCTGTCAGCCCAGCACCGTGGCCACCCGGCTGCGAGGCATGCGCCGGTTCTGCCAGTGCTGGTCGTCGAGGGAGAGGTGGACAAGGCGCCCACCGAGGGGATCGAGATCGCCACCGCCCCGGACGAGCCCGTGCCGATTCTCACCGACTCCGAGATCACCGCCCTGCTCAAGACGTGCGCCGTCGGCCGAGGACGTCCCGGGACCTTCGCTCGCCCGATCTTCCTCAGCCGACGCGACGAGGTGATCCTGCGGCTGCTACTGGACACGGGCGTCCGGGTGTTCGAACTGTGCGGGCTCAAGCTCGAGGACGTCGAGATACGCCGGGACGGCCTGCTGTAGTCCTTGCCGGCCGAACGTCTGCTTCCTCACGTGATGCGGCCTTCCCAGGCGAAGTCCCCGCCTCATTCACCGATCGGCTGCTGACATATCCGACGGCGGTCAGCTCGGCGGTGCACGCAAACGCAGTCGAGCCCCCGCCGCGGGGCCAGTACCGTGCGCCGACCACCCGGTCGCTCAGCGACTCGAGCTCGGCCAGTGCTTCCTGGTCCAGCTCGACGTCGAGGGCGCCGACGTTCTGCTCCAGCCACCGGACGCGCTTGGTTCCGGGGATCGGGACGACGGGGATGCCCAGTCGAGCAGCCTGGGAGTGCACCCAGGCGAGGGCGACCTGCGCTGCGGGGACGCCGAGGCGCACGGCGACGCTCCCGACGGCGGCGGCGATGGCCTCGTTCGACCGTCCCGCCTCACCGGTGAAGCGCGGGTTGCTGCTCCGGAAGTCCTGGGGGCCTAGTTCCGACCGGCGGACCGTGCCCGTCAGGAAGCCCCGGCCCAGCGGCGAGTACGGCACCAGCGCCACGCCGAGCTCCCGCATCACCGGCGCCAGCTGCTCCGGCTCGCGGGACCAGATGGAGTACTCGCTCTGCACGGCGGCGATCGGATGCACTGCGTGCGCCCGGCGCAGCAGGTCCTCGTCGACCTCGCTGAGCCCGAGATGACGGACCTTGCCCTCGGCGACCAGCTCGGACATGGCCCCGATCGTCTCCTCGATCTCCGCGTTCTGCGCAGGCCGGTGCAGGTAGTAGAGATCGATCGTCTCGACGCCCAGGCGCAGGAGCGACGCGTCGCAGGCCCGCTTGACGTAGGCGCGGTCCCCGCGCAGGGCACGGGACCCGTCCCCGCCGCTGCGGTCGATACCGAACTTGGTGGCGAGCTGCACCTGGTCGCGTCGGCCGTGCACGGCCCGACCGACGAGGACCTCGTTGTGCCCGTCGCCATAGACGTTGGCAGTGTCGAGGAACGTCACCCCGAGCTCCACACCGCGCCGGATCGTCGCGACGGACTCGTCCCAGTCGGCCTGGCCGTACCACTCGCTCATCCCCATGCAGCCCAGGCCTTGGGCGGAGACCGTCAGCCCCCGGAGGTCGACGGTCGACATGCGCGGTGGCGTGGGGCGGGGATCGGCCCCGTCGGCGCCGCTCACGCGGCATCGGGGAACGCATCGACGCCGGTCAGTTCGGCGGACAGCGCCCACAGGCGCCGCGCCTGCACAGGGTCCACCGCGTGCGGGCTGACCCCGCCGGGCCGACCCGAGCCGGCAGGCCCGGCGATGTCGACGTCCTCGCAGTAGACCCCCCCGATGTCGGCGAGCGCGGGGGACGTCGCGGCCCAGAGCTGCGTCGCCGCGCCCTGCTCGGGGGTCTTCCAGTCGTAGAGGTCGTTGCCCGCCTCGTCGAACCACCCGAGCCGGACCATCTCCTCGTCGTCGAGGTGCCGCTGCAGCGGGGTGCGGATGCCGCCGGGCATGACCGACAGAGCTCGCACGCTGTCGGATGAGGCGAGCCGGTCGAGTTCGACGGCGAACAGGACGTTCGCGGTCTTGGCCTGACCGTAGGCGGACCACTTGTCGTAACCGCTCTCGAACTGCAGGTCGTCCCACCGGATGCCGGACGACTGGTGGCCGGTCGACGACACCGACACGACCCGTGCGCCGCGAGACGCCAGCGCCGGCCAGAGGCGGTTCGTCAGCGCGAAGTGGCCCAGGTGGTTCGTCGCGAACTGGGACTCCCAGCCGGGACCGACCCGCGTCTCGGCGTTGGCCATGACGGCCGCGTTGTTGATCAGGATGTCGACGGGCCGGCCGGAGGCGAGGAACCGATCGGCGAACGTGCGGACGCTGCCGAGATCGGCGAGGTCGAGCTCGTCGACATCGACCCGCTCGAGTCCGGCGAGCTGCTTCCGGGCGTGATCCGGACGCCGGGCCGGGACCAGGACGGCAGCCCCGGCGTCCGACAGTGCCCGGGTCGTCGCCAGGCCGACGCCGGAATACCCCCCGGTGACCACAGCCGAGACCCCGGTCAGGTCCAGCCCGGCGAGGACATCTGCGGCCGTGCTGTTCCGGCCGAAGCCGCTGCCGATCGGCCGCTGCGGTGTCCGTTCATAGGTCGCTGTCGTGTTGCTCATGGCACGTTCCCCATTCTGGTTGATGCTCCGAAGGGCCGAGACCTGGCTTCGATCAGAGCCTCGTCTGTTTCCCGGCTGGATGACGGGGCGCGGTGTTCCTGGGCGCGGTGTTCCTGGGTGCGATGCGGCCAGGCTCAGGGTGGGTGCGGCGCTCCAGCGAGTGATCCGGCCACGGGTAGCAGGTGGCCTCGGTCCTACTTTCGATGCGTGGACGACGGCACGCTCGACGACCGGAGGAGGGCGCGGTGACGGCGTCCCCGGCTCCCTGCGGCGCGGAGCTCTTCGTCGAGCGTCCGGGCTCACCTCGTGGTGGGAAACCGCTCTGTCCGCTGTCCCAGGGCGCAGCCGGCTCGCTGCAGGTGGCTGGCGGAACTGCGATCGGCATGCCAACGGCCTCCGGCGAGACCGGAGTCGTGTCCGGATCGGCCGGCGGGCCGGGTCGGGTCGTCGGGTCGGGTCGGGCATCTCGCCAAAACGGCGCACGTGCTCGCCGCGAGCGTGCCTGGAAACAGAGCAGGGAGGCTGTCCCCTTGTCCGGCAACATCGGCACGACCCGGACGCCGCAGGACGCCAGAGCCGATGTCGGGCGAGGTGGCCCAGGTGGCCGGTCTCGAACTTCGAGTTCCCACATCGGGCCCACGTGTGTCTCTCCGTCGGCCATGACGGCCGCGTTGTTGATCAGGAGTCGCCCCGGCGAACCGCGGACGCTGACGAGATCTGCAGGTCCAGCTCGCCGACCTCGATTTTCTGGAGGCCGGCGAGCTGTCCCGGGCGTTATCCGGACGACGGGCCGGAACCAGCTGGCAGCCGCGAGGCCGGATCCGGGGTATCAGGCGGTGACCACGGCGAACGCTCCGGTCAGGTCCGCCCCGGCCTGCCCGGCCCGGCCCGGCGAGAACATCTCTCGCCGAGCTGGACCCTTCCGACGTCGCTACCGATCGGCTGCGACACGGTGCGCTC
>CADCTN010000041.1 GCA_902805535.1 uncultured Blastococcus sp.
CGGCACGATGAGCACCGCCATGGCGCCGGACCAGATGAGCAGCTGCGGCTTGCGCCCGATGTGGTCCGACAGCTTCCCGAACGGGTAGCAGAGCGCGACGAACAGCGCGGTGCCGATGGACAGCGCGATGAAGACGTCGGTCTTGTCCGCGTCGCGGAAGCTGATCGCGAAGGGCGTCAGGGCGCTGAAGAAGGTGTAGTAGGACAACGTCGACAGCAGCGTGAAGGCGCACAGCTGGAGGACGGCCTTCGGGTGGTGCTTGATCGTCTGCAGCAGCGGGTGCTTCGTCGCGCGGGCCTTCTCGGCGTTCTCCTCGAACTGCTCGGTCTCCACCAGCGAGCGGCGCAGCCACATGCCGATGAAGCCGAGCAGGCCGCCGATGAAGAAGGCGATCCGCCAGCCGTAGGACTCCAGCTGCGCGTCGTCCAGGACGGTGGTCAGCAGCACGCCCATGAGCGATGCCGCGAGCAGGGCCGAGCCCGTGGAGATGTAGAAGAACGCCGAGTACCGGCCACGGTGCGCCGGCGGTGCGATCTCCCCGAGGTAGGCAGAGGCGTTGGAGACCTCGCCGCCCAGCGACATGCCCTGCGCGATCCGCGCCAGCAGCAGCAGGATCGGCGCGAGCCAGCCGACCTGTTCGTAGGTGGGCAGCAGCGCGATGACCATCGAGCCGCCCGCCATCAGCAGGATGGTCAGCAGCATCCCGGCCTTGCGGCCGCGCAGGTCGGCGAAGCGCCCCAGCAGGAGGCCGCCGAGCGGGCGGAAGAAGAACGCCAGCGCGTACGTCGACGTCGCCCCGATCAGGGCCAGCGCCTCGTTCTCCGAGGGGAAGAACTGGCCGGCGAAGAAGACGACGAACGTCGCGTAGACCGTCCAGTCGAACCACTCCACGGCGTTGCCGATGCTGGCCGAGACCAGGGTCTTGACCGGCAGCTTGTGCTTCTCGTCGACGGCCGGTGTGGTCGAGCGGCGCTGGACGGTATCTGCCATGGTCTTCCCCCGACCCCGACGACTGTGACCCGGACCACGCTAAGCGCCCCTGCCGCGCCCGGCATGTCGACGGCGCAGAGCCCCCGGGCGGGCGGCGCGAGGGGTCTGACGACGGGGTCCGGACCGGGTGACGGCCGCCTCGCGGCGAGATGCACAACGCGGCTCCAGCCCCCGACCGAGGTCGGGGCGGTAGTCCGTGAAGGCGTAACCAAATGGCACCCGGGGGCACGTGGCACCCGGCCCGGACACCCGCGACGCTACCCCCGAACCGGCGCGGATGTCGTGCCGAGTGACGCTCCCGCACCGCCTAGTTGACGCCGCGGTCGTCCTGCTTCAGGGCCGTGTCCACGGTGAGGGCGGACGCGATCACCATGCTGGCCAGCGGTTCCGGCAGCCGGTAGTGCACCAGGACGACGTAGCGGTCGGCCGTGGTGAACAGCGTCCGCGCCAGCCCCTCCCACTTCTTCGTGATGCGCGCGACCTCGACGCCGGCCGCGTCCAGGACGGCGAAGTCCCAGGCCCGCCAGTTCTCCGCCTGGATCGCCCCGACCACCGCGCCGTTCGCCACCAGGTCGAAGCGGATCCTGCCGAACACGGTGGCCTGGACGATCTCGCCCACCGGGGCGCCGTCGGGACGCTGCACGATCACCCGGGACCTCATCAGCTTGGCCGGCCGGGTGAGCACGAGCACCGGACCGCGCGAGTCACGTACCTCGAGCGTGTGGGTGAGGAACTGGTCGACGCTGGAGACCAGCCGGACCGCCTTCTTGAGCCCGCTCTGGCCCACCTGGACGACCGCGCCGATCTGCCGGCCCTCACCGTCCAGCACCGCGTACTCGTTGGTGAGCTCGATCAGCTTCGTCTTCTGGTTGACCAGCAGGACCGGCTGCTCGTACAGCGAGGGACCGGCGCCGTAGGTCTGCGCCGGCGCGGGCGGGGGCGGTGCGGCCTGCTGGAGGTGCTCGGTCCACCCCCGGACGTCCCACCAGCGGGCGCCTCCGCCACCGGCGGGATCGGGGTACCAGCCGGGTGGCGGAGGAGGCTGCGTCACGGCGGTCAAGCTAGTGGACGGCGCGTGCCAGACTCCGGCCATGTCCCCGGGTACGCCGGCACTCACCGACCTCGAGGCCCGCGTCGTCGACGCCGTGGACGAGACCTGGGTGGTCGACCGGCTCTCCGCGATGGTCGCCGTCCCCTCCGTCGGTGGCACACCGGCCGAGTGCGACGTGCAGCACCTGCTGGCCGGCTGGCTCGACGAGCTCGGTTGCGACGTCGACAGCTGGCAGATCGACCTGGCCGAGGCCGCCACGGCCGCCGACGCGCCCGGTCAGGAGGTCGAGCGCACCGAGGCGTGGGGCGTCGTGGGCACGTTGCCCGCCGCCGAGCCCGGCCGGCCGGCGCTGGTGCTGTCCGGGCACACCGACGTCGTCCCGCCCGGCGATCCGACCCGGTGGGGCGGCGACCCGTTCGTGCCGCGCATCGTCGGCGGCGACCTGCACGGCCGGGGAGCCTGCGACATGAAGGCCGGGGTCGTGTCCGCCCTCGCCGCGCTGGCCGCGGTCCGGACGGCGGGGGCGCGCCTGGTCCGACCGGTCGCCCTGCACGGCGTCGTGGGCGAGGAGGACGGCGGCCTGGGCGCCTGGGCGACGTTGCGGCGCGGGCACGGCGGCGACGTGTGCGTCATCCCCGAGCCCACCGCCCGCGCCGTCGTCACCGCGAACGCCGGCGCGCTGACGTTCCGGCTGGAGGTCGAGGGCCACGCCGCGCACGCCGCCATGCGGGACCGGGGCGTCAGCGCGGTGGAGAAGTTCGCGCTCGTGCACGCCGGGCTGCAGCAGTTCGAGGCCGAGCGCCAGCGCGACGCCGATCCCCGCTTCGGGGAGGCCCGCTACCCGTACGGGATCTCCGTCGGGCGGGTGGCGGCCGGGGACTGGGCGAGCTCGGTGCCCGACCGGCTGGTGGCCGAGGGCCGGTACGGCGTCCGGCTGGGCGAGCCGGTGTCGGCCGCGCAGGCGGCGTTCGCGGAGCGGCTGGCCGACATCTGCTCGGCCGACGCCTGGCTCGCCGAGCACCCGGTGCGGCTGTCCTGGACCGGCGGTGCCTTCGCCAGCGGTCAGCTGCCGGCCGGCCACTCCCTGCTGTCCGCCGTCCGGGCGGCCGTCGCCGACGGTGGCGGCGGGATTCCCGAGGAACGGGCGCTGGCCGCCGGCAGCGACCTGCGCCAGTACGTGGCGGCCGGGATCCCGACGCTGCACTACGGCCCCGGTGACCTGCACCTCGCGCACGGCCCGCTGGAGAGGGTGCCGGTGGCCGAGGTGGTCACCGCGGCTCGCGCCTTCGCCCTGCTGACCCTGCGCACCTGCGGCGTGCGATGACCGGGCTCGTCAGCTTCGAGGCATGGGCCGAGCTGGCCGGGGACTCCCCTACCTCCCGGACCGAGTGGGCGGCCGTCGTGGCGGCGTGGAGCGAACCGCACCGGAGCTATCACGACCTCGCCCACCTGGCCGCCGTCCTCGGCCTGGCCGGAGAGCTCGGTGCGGGCGCCGACCTGGCCGCCGTCCGGCTGGCCGGCTGGTACCACGACGTCGTCTACGACCCCCGGAGCACCGACAACGAGGACGTCAGCGCGCAGCGGGCCCGCGCCGGGCTGCGGGGGCTGGTCGACGAGGAGCGAGCGGCCGAGGTGGAGCGGCTGGTGCTGCTCACCGCGGGGCACGACGCCGCACCCGACGACGTCAACGGGGCCGTGCTCTGCGACGCCGATCTCGCCGTCCTGGCGGCACCGCCGGAGGGCTACGCGGCCTACGCCTCGGCGGTGCGCGCCGAGTACGGGCACCTCTCCGACGAGGAGTTCACGGCCGGCCGGATCGCCGTCCTGGAGCAGCTGCTCGCGCTGCCCAGGCTGTACCGCACCGCGGCGGCGCAGCCGTGGACGGGCGCCGCGCGCGCGAACATGACCGCCGAGCTGGTGCTCCTCAGGCGCCGCGCCGGGTCTTCCTGAGCCGCAGGCCGGAAGCCATCAGCCGGCTCAGCAGCTCCCGCGCCGCCACCGGCTGCGCGCCGGCGGCCACCGCGACGTCGTAGAGGTCCTCGGGGACGTCGTAGTGGTCTCCCTGGAACGCCCGCCGAGGGATGCCCAGCTCGGCCTCGACGAAGGCGTGCAGCTCCTCGTAGGACACGTCGCTCACCAGGTGGGACCACCGCCGCCCCCGCCACGGCCACACAGGGGTGTCGATGAGGACTGCCACGGTGGCAGTCTGCCCCGCATGTCCCACGACCACTCGCAGGTCCGCGTCTCGCCGATCTTCCCGGTGACGGACCTGCGGCGAGCGCTCGCCCACTACGCGGCGCTCGGCTGCCATGTCACCACCCACGACGAGTCCTATGGATTCGCGGCGATGGCAGGCGTGGAGCTCCACCTGACCGTCGTCGCCGACCACGACCCCCTGCGCACCGCGGCGGCCGCCTACCTCCATGTCCCTGACGCGGACGACCTGGCCGCGCAGTGGGCGGGGGTCGAACGCACCGGCGCGCCGGTCGACACCGACTACGGCCTGCGCGAGGGATGGCACATCGACCCGGACGGCAACCTGCTGCGCTTCGGGTCCCCACTAGCGTCTGGGGTGTGAGCCAAGAGATCCGCTGGGGCATCGTCGGGCCGGGACGCATCGCGGGGAGCGTCGTCAAGGACTTCCCCGTCGTCGACGGCGCCCGTGCGCTGGCGGTCGCCTCCCGGTCGCTGGACCGTGCGCAGGCCTTCGCCGACCGGCACGGCGTCGACCGCGCCTACGGCTCCTATGGGGAGATCCTCGCCGATCCCGACGTCGACGTCCTCTACGTCGCGACCCCGCACCCGCAGCACCATCCGATCGCGCTGGCCGCATTGCGGGCGGGCAAGGCGCTGCTGGTCGAGAAGTCCTTCACCGCGACGACCGCCGGCGCCGCCGAGGTGATCGACCTCGCCCGCGAGACCGGCGTCTTCGTCATGGAGGCGATGTGGACCCGGTTCCAGCCGGCCGTCGTCGCCGCCCGCGAGCTGATCGCCGACGGTGCGATCGGCGAGGTCCGCTCGGTGCAGGCCGACCTCGGGGTGTCCCGTGAGTACGACCCGGCCGACCGGCTCTTCGACCTCGCGCTCGGCGGCGGCGCGCTGCTCGACCTGGGCGTCTACGTCGTCTCCTTCGCCCAGATGCTGCTCGGGACGCCCGAGCGCCTGGTCGCCACCGGCTCGCTGTTCCCCTCCGGTGCCGACGCGGAGGCCTCGCTGCTGCTGGACTACGGCGACGGGCGCTCGGCGACCCTGATGACCTCGCTGCGCAACGCCCTGCCCGGGCAGGCGCGCATCTTCGGGACGGCCGGCTGGATCGACGTCCCGCCGCGGTTCCACCACCCGCACGCGATCGTGCTGCACCGCGCCGGGGCCGAGCCCGAGACGATCACCCGCCCACCGGTGGGCGCGGGGTACTCCCACGAGCTGCGCGAGGTGACCGAGGGCGTCCGCGCCGGGCGCACCGAGAGCGCGGTGATGCCGCTGGCCGACACCCTCGCCGTCCAGACACTCCTCGGCGAGGCCGCCGAGCAGCTGGGCGTCCGGCACGCGGAGGCGCCGGAGGCCGGCTAGTACCGCGACCGCCACCGTTCGCCCTGCTGCTACAGCGCGGACACCGAGGTCTGCCTGTCCCTGAGCGGCCCACTCAAGGGAGAAAGAGGCGCAGCCCGCTCGGCCGCCCCGTCGTCGGCTGCCCGTTAGGCGTTCGACGCGGCCTGCGCCAAGCTCGTCAGAAGCCTTCTACGAAGGCCGCGACGAGCCAAATGATCAGCCCCAGCGCCAGAGCCGATCCGGCGATGATCGCAGGTCCCCGGCGTCCCGTGAGCCATCGCTCCGCCGTCGTGGGGGGCAGCGCCTCCCTAGCGGGTCCTGGCGGGTCTGCCAGCCAGCGGCGGGCGGCGAGGAGTTGTCTCCGCCACCACAGCGTCCAGGCCGAAACAGCGCCCACGAGTAAGACCGTCCCGGCCGCCGCGGCCACTGGGCGGTTCCACTGCCCATTGAGGAGGAAGGCCAGCGGAGCGATTAGGGCAGCCCACCCGAACCAGGTCACTCCGGCCACGTAGCGGGCCTGGCGATCGGTCCGCGCCCGCCACTCCGGCCCTGGGTCGATGTGTCGGCTGAGAGCTATCTGGATCCGGTAGCCGCCGGAACTGATCGCACGTAGCCGCGGGATCAGTTGGAATGCGGCCGTCATGAGCAGGAGGAACGTCAGCAACACCCCGACCGCGGCCCACGCCGCACCGCCGGTCAAAAACCCGACGCTCTCGGTCACCAGGACCAAGCCGACGAAGAAGGCGGCGATCCCGGGTACGCCCAACAACAGGTCGCGCCGGCGTTCGCGGCGTTCAGCTTCGTCCCAGTCGATCTCGCCCACGGGTGCAGCCACGGGGCCACGGTAGGAAACGCCGACGCGACATGCCGGTTAGCGGACCGTGCGCCACTCGGACGGGGCAATGAACGGGTGCCCCTGCCGCCGCCTTCAGGGCGAACATTGCTGGCGACACTAGACCGGCACGCCCGGGGTCCGCTGGCCCTCGGCCCAGGCGGTGCCGAGCGCCTGGGCGGCGCTCGGCACGCGGGTAGGGGTCCCCCCGGCCCGGCGGACGGCGTCGGCGAAGTGGACGGCGTCGATGATCGCCGCGCAGCCGGGGTCGTTGTTGAAGTAGACGAGCACGTCGTCGTTCCCGTAGGCCGACACCAGCCGGTCCGCCCAGAGCTGCAGCGTCTCCGGCCGGTATCGCCACGCCTCGAAGCCGTGGTGGAAGCGCAGGTAGCCCCAGTCGGCGGTCCGCCAGAGCGGGGCGACGGGCTGCTCGTCCCGGTCGGCCCAGCACAGAGCGGCACCGTAGCGCTCCAGCAGCGCCCGGATGTCGTCGGTCCACCAGCTCTCGTGCCGCGGTTCGACGGCGACCCGCGTGCCGCCCGGGAACTGCGCCAGGCAGTCGCGGAGCAGGTCGGCGTCGGCCTTCAAGGTGGGCGGGAGCTGCAGCAGGATCGCGTCGAGGCGGTGCTCGAGGCCCTCGGCGCGGCCCATCAGTCGGGCGACCGGCTCCTCCGGTTCGCGCAGCCGCTTGATGTGGGTGAGGAAGCGGCTGGCCTTGACCGCCCACCGGAAGTCCGGCGGCGTGCGCTCCCGCCACTTCACGAACGTCTCGCGTTCGGGCAGCCGGTAGAAGGCGTTGTTGCTCTCGACCGTGGCGAAGAAGCCGGCGTAGTGCTCCAGCCACAGCCGCTGCGGCAGCTGCTGCGGGTAGAACACCCCGCGCCAGTCGCGGTACTGCCAGCCCGAGGTCCCGATGATCACGGTCACGGGGTGCCGCCTACCCTCCGCAGTCATGGCTGACGCACCCGCCCGCTTCAAGGACCTCTGTCTCGACGCCCGCGACCACCACGCCCTCGCCGACTGGTGGTGCAGCGCCATCGGCTACGTCCGGCGTGACCAGCTGGAGGACGCCCAGACGCCGGAGGAGGACGAGCCGCGTCCGCACGACTGGCCGATCCCGATCGTCGACCCGACGGGCGAGGGGCCGCTCATCTGGGTCGTGCCGGTGATCGAGCCCAAGATCGTCAAGAACCGGATGCACTTCGACGTCGTGGGCCAGACCTGGCCGCTGCTGGCGGCCGGCGCCACGATGGTGCGAGAGCAGGACAACGAGATCGAGTGGAGCGTCCTCGCCGACCCCGAGGGCAACGAGTTCTGCGTCTTCGCCCCAGAGGAGTGACCACGCCCCTCCGGGATCTCGCGGCGACCCGGCTGGCCTCCCTCTGCCTGAGCCGACGCGGCCGACCGCGCGGGCTCACCTACGACGACCACCTGGTCCGCGGGGCGCTGATCCTCGATCTGGCCGTCTGCGGCGCTCTCACCCACACCGACGATGCCGTCGAGCTCGACCACGAACTCGCGGCCGCGCACGGGCTGGCCGACGTGGCCGCCGAGGCGGACGAGGGCGACACCGGCCTGCAGTGGTGGCTGGACTGGGGGCGGCTCGGCTTCGACGAGTGGGCGGGCCGGCTCGTGCAGGCCGACGTCTGGCGGCTGCGGCCGTGGTCGCTGCGGTACCCGTTCCAGAGCTTCGAGGACACCGAGCAGCAGCGGACCGAATCCGACCGTGCTGCGGCTCGGATCTCGGTGCGCGACCGGACGGAGACCCCACAGCGGCTCGTCGTCCTCGCGCTGGGCGCCACCAGTGGCCTGCTGGGATCGATCGCCGAACCGCCGTCCTGGGTGCTCGACGACCTGGGCGAAGCGCGCTGGGCCGGCGAGCTGGTGGTCGAGCGGCTCACGGAACTGCGCGTCCGCATGCGCAGCATCGGCCGCGCCGTCGACTGAGGCACGGGGACCGAGCGACCCCGCAGACGCCGACAGGGGCGGCCCGCCGAAGCGGACCGCCCCTGCCGGGCAGTGCTGGTGTCACATGGTGCAGAGGGCTGGACTCAGAAGTCCATGCCGCCCATGCCGCCGTCGCCGCCGGGCATGGCCGGAGCGTTCTTCTCCGGCTTGTCGGCGATGACGGCCTCGGTGGTGAG
>CADCTN010000042.1 GCA_902805535.1 uncultured Blastococcus sp.
GCCGGCGCCGGTCCGGTGCGCCCGTGACGCGGCCCGGTGGCGCCACCGGCAGCGACGCGCCCTGGGACATCTCCTTCCTCCGGCCGGGCCTGCTGGCGACCGCCGCCGCCGCGGCCGTGGCGGCGCCCGTCGCGGGTGTGGTCGGCGGCTGGGGGAGCGCCGTCGCCGTGCTGGCCGGTGCGGCCACCGTGGCGGCGTTCTTCTGCGTCTCGGCCGTGGTGATCGCCAAGGCGGGCCGGATCGACGACAGCCTGGCCCTCCCGGCGGCGCTGGGGACGTTCCTGGTCAAGGCGCTGGTGCTGTTCGCCGTCCTGGGCGGCGTCCCCGAGGACGGCTGGCTGGACCGGCTCACCCTGGCGTGGACGGTGATCGCCGCGGCGCTGCTCTGGAGCGCCGTCCAGATGCGCTGGGTGTGGACCCGGCAGCTGTACTACGCACCCCCGCCGGCCCCGCCCGCGGGATCGGACCGGCTCCCCCGGTCGGACCCGGAAAAGCCCGCGTCGCGGAGCTGAGATAGTGTCCGGGCCGATGGCCGAGGACAGCCCTGCTCGCAGGGACGCTCAACCGCGACCTGACGAGCCAGCCCGTCCGCCCAGTGGAGCGGACGTCGGCTGGGGCATCACCGGGACCATGCTCTCGGGGATGATCGTCTGGGGCGGGGTCGGGTGGCTGCTCGACCGCTGGCTGGAGACCCGCGTCTTCACCCTGGTCGGCGTGCTCCTCGGTCTCGGGGTGGCCATCTATCTCGTGGTCGTCAAGTACGGGGCCGTCGACACACCTCCGGGAGGTCGGCCCACCAGCACGACCCGGGGCGGGCAGCGGAGCCGGCCACCGGAGTACCGCCAGACGCAGAAGGGACGACGGTGACCTCCAGCGCCTCAGCGCTCGGCAGCGTGCTCGCGGTCGAAGGATCCGGCGGGGACGGCTTCCAGGCTCCGACGATTGCGGAGTTCTACCCGGAGCCCATCGCCGAGTTCTCGCTCCTGGGCATCGACTTTGCGATCACCCGCATCACGATCATCTCGTGGATCGCGACCGCGGCGATCCTCGCCTTCCTGGTCCTGGCGGTCCGCAAGCCGTCGATCGTGCCAGGGAAGCTGCAGTACCTGGGTGAGAGCGGGTACTCCCTGGTCCGCGACGGTATGGCCCGGGACGTGATCGGGCCCAAGGGCCTGCCGTTCGCGCCGTTCCTCGCGTCGCTCTTCTTCTTCATCCTGGCGAACAACGCGATGAGCATCATCCCGTTCGCGCAGATCTCGCCGATGTCGAAGTTCGCGCTGCCGCTGGTGCTCGCGGTGCTGGTGTGGATCCTCTACAACTGGGTCGGCATCCGGGAGCAGGGCGCGGGCCGGTACTTCAAGGACGCCGCCATCCCGCCGGGCGTGCCGATCGGGGCGCTGATCCTGGTGACGCCGATCGAGCTGCTGCAGGTCTTCGTGATCCGGCCGTTCACCCTGGCGGTCCGGCTCTTCGCCAACATGTTCGCCGGGCACATGCTGCTCGTCGTCTTCTCCCTGGGCACCGTCTACCTGCTCCAGGTGGGCAACTTCTCGGTGATCTTCAGCCCGTTCGCGTTCGTCATGGCCCTGGCCATGACGTTCTTCGAGTTGCTCGTGATCATCCTCCAGGCCTACGTCTTCACCGTGCTGACCGCGACCTACCTCAACGGCGCCGTCGAGCCCGCTCACTGACCGCTCCACCCCCGCCAGCCGCCCGGAACGATCCGGGCGACCGACACAGGAGGAAGACCCCCCAATGATCGAGGTACTCGCAGAGCTCGAGGGCAACATCGGTGCAGTCGGGTATGGCCTCGCCGCCATCGGCCCCGGCATCGGTGTGGGCATCGTGTGGGCCGCCTACATCCAGGCGACCGCCCGCCAGCCCGAGTCCGCCGGCCTGACCCGGACCTACGCCTTCCTCGGTGCCGCCCTCTCCGAGGCACTGGCGCTCATCGGCCTGGTCGCGCCCTTCATCTACGGCTGACCCAGCCGGTCCGGTCCAGCTGACGTAGGGACGTGCAGAGCATGAACATCCTGGCTGCGGAGAGCGCCAACCCGCTCCTGCCTCCGGTGGGCGAGATCGTCGTCGGCCTGATCACCTTCGCGATCCTCGCGTTGGTGGTGATCAAGTTCGTCGTGCCGCGCTTCGAGCAGGTCTTCCGGGCCCGCCGCGAGGCCATCGAGGGCGGCATCGAGCGGGCCGAGGCGATGCAGGCCGAGGCCAAGGCGTCGCTGGAGCAGTACCGCGCCCAGCTGGCCGACGCGCGGAACGAGGCCGCGCAGATCCGCGACCAGGCCCGCGCCGAGGGCCAGCAGATCCTCGAGGAGCTGCGGACGCAGGCGCAGGCCGAGTCCGCGCGTATCGTCGCCCGGGGCGAGGAGCAGCTGGCCACCGCCCGACAGCAGGTCGTCAACGAGCTGCGCGGCCAGATCGGCACGCTCGCCGTGCAGCTGGCCGGCCAGGTG
>CADCTN010000043.1 GCA_902805535.1 uncultured Blastococcus sp.
AAAACGTCGTCGAGTCGATCGTCAAGGCGCGCGAGGAGAAGGGGGCGTTCAAGGACTTCCCCGACTTCATGAAGAAGATCGACACGGTGGCCTGCAACAAGAAGGTCATCGAGTCCCTCGCCAAGGCCGGCGGGTTCGACTCCCTCGGCCACTCCCGCCAGGGCATCGTCGCCATCCACGCGCAGGCGGTGGACTCCGCGATGGGGCTCAAGCGCAAGGAGGCCGAGGGGCAGTTCGACCTGTTCGGCAGCTTCGGTGGGGACGACGCCGCCGACGACCCGTTCGGCAGCGCGCTGGACATCGTCATCCCGACGGCGGACTGGTCGAAGAGCGAGCGGCTGGTCTTCGAGCGCGACATGCTCGGGCTCTACGTCTCCGACCACCCGCTGCACGGCGTCGAGCACGTGCTCACCTCGCACGCCGACACCCCGATCGCGGAGATCAACGCCGGGGGAGTGGAGGACGGCGCCAACGTCACCATCGCCGGCATCCTGACCGCGGTCGGCCCGCGCACCAACAAGCAGGGTGCCCCCTGGGCGATCGCCACGCTGGAGGACCTGGAGTCCGGCATCGAGGTGCTGTTCTTCCCCAAGACGTGGGCGGCGGTCTCGGACAAGATCGTCCGCGACCAGATCGTCGTCATCAAGGGCCGGATCAGCCGGCGCGACGACCAGCCCTCCCTGTTCGCCGCCGAGGTGAGCGTGCCCGAGCTGACCGAGGGTCCGCGGGGGCCGGTGCTGGTCTCGATGCCGGCCGCCCGCTGCACGCCCCCGGTCGTGGAGCGGCTGCGCGAGGTGCTCGGCAGCCACCCCGGGACGACGGAGGTGCAGCTGAAGCTGGTCAACGGCAGCCGCGAGACGGTGCTGCGGCTCGACCAGGGTCTCCGGGTACGGCCGAGCACCGCTCTCATGGGTGACATCAAGGCGCTGCTGGGTCCCACCAGCGTCGCCCTCCTCTGATGCGGGACCCCCTCCCGGGTCCGGCGCCTGCCAGGGAGCCGTTGTTCACTGGGGCGGTGAGCTCCTCCGCGCCGTTCGCCGACCCGCTGGCCGTGCCGCCCCACGACGCGCCCGGTTCTCCTGCACCCCGGGACCGGCACGCCGCGCCGATGGCGTCGGCCTACTGGCGGGGCTGGCCCGAGGTGCGGGCCGACCTGCGCAGCTCGGCCGGGATCGTGCTCGCCCTCGCCCTCGTCGGCGTCCCCGCCGGGCTGCTGTGGTTCCGGCTCGCCCCGCGCGCGGACTTCCGGGTGACCGACGAGGGACCGGTCCCGATCGGGAACCCGTCGGAGGAGCTGCTGGTCGCCGGCGACGGCGTCCTGGCGCTGGTGCTGGTCGGCGTGGGCCTGCTGGCCGGTGCGGCCGCCTGGTTCCTGCGCCGCCGTCGCGGCGTCGCCACCGTCCTCTCCCTCGCTCTCGGGGCGTGCCTCACCTCGGTCGTCGCGTGGCAGGTCGGTGAGTTCCTCGGCGCCGGCCCGACGGAGCAGGAGCTGGCCGGGGTCGGCAACCGGGTCACCACGTCGCTCACGCTGGGGTCTTGGGCGGCCATGGCGCTGGCCCCGTTCGGCGCGCTGCTGTCCTACGTGGCGGCGGTGCTCTACGCGCGCCACGACGACATCGGCCGCATCCCGGCCCCGTCCGGAGGCTCGCTCGCGACCGACGAGGGGTGAGGCTGACGCGGTCCGGTCAGTTCACCGTCATCGGGGTGGCGAACTGCTGCAGCGGCACCGGCACGGCGCCCAGCGTCTGCAGCAGGGTCAGCTCCCGGCGCAGCACCCGTGCCTCGAGGGCCAACCGGCGCCGGGTCGCGGACTCCGCGAGCAGCGCCTGCCGGTCCTCGGTGGTCAGCAGCGCGGCCGACGCGACCAGGTAGGAGAGTGCCGCGGGGTCGTCGCCGACCGCGTCGAGCAGGACGGCGGTCTCCGCGTCGATCGTCGGACCACCCCCGTCGTCCTGGGCGCCGCCGCCGGTGCCCAGGTCGGACACCTCGGCCACGTAGCGGGTGAACAGGTCGCCGACTCCCCGGGTGAGCACGTCCAGTGAACCCCGGGCCACCGCGGCGGCGACGTCGTCCGGACCGTCGGCGTGGGGCGCGGCGGTCTCCTCCTCGGCCAGCCACTCCACCTCGCCCTGGAGGTAGGGCGGGTCGTCGGGGCCGTCCCCGCCGACCTGGACGTCCAGGAGCCGGAACCGCTCCCCGCCCACCGTCACGATGCGGAACCCGCCGTCGGCCTGGCGCCGGACGGCCTGGACCCGGGCGGTGCAGCCGATGTCGTAGAGCGCCTCGGCCGGCGAGACCTGCTCGACCTCCCACCCCTGGCGGATGGCGACGACCCCGAAGAACCTGCGGTCCCCGGCCTCCGGATGGGCGAGCAGATCACGCATGAGCCGGCGGTAACGGGGCTCGAAGATCTGCAGCGGCAGGACGATGCCGGGGAACAAGGGCGTCCCGAGCGGGAACAGCGGGATGAGGTCACCCATGGGTCCACCGTACGGTCGCGGCGGAGCGGCCGGCCGCCGCTGGCTACTCTGGGGCCACCGTTCCGCGCTCTGTGCCTCGCACCCCGCCGACCGTTCCGGAGGATCCGCTGTGCTCGCCCGCATCGACCTGCGCGGATCCGCGCTCCCCGGGACGCGCGCCCTCGCCGGCCTGCTGCCGCGGGCCGGCACCGACATCGCCGCCGTCATGGCCACCGTCCGCCCGCTGTGCGAGGACGTCCGGATCCGCGGCGCGCAGGCCGTCCGCGAGATCACCGCCCGCCTCGACGGCGTGGACAACGAGGACTTCGCGGTCCCGCGGGCGGCGCTGGACCGCGCGCTGGCCGAGTGCGACCCCACCCTGCGCGCGGCGCTGGAGGAGGCGATCGCCCGGGTGCGGAAGGTGCACGCCGACCAGCGGCGCGCCGACGTCACCACCGAGGTGGTCCCCGGCGGGACCGTGACCGAGCGCTGGGTGCCGGTCCGCCGCGTCGGCCTCTACGTCCCGGGCGGGCTCGCACCGCTGCTGTCGAGCGTGGTGATGAACGTCGTCCCCGCCCAGATCGCCGAGGTGGAGTCCATCGCCGTCGCCTCGCCGCCGCAGCGCGACCACGGCGGACTGCCCGACCCCGGGGTGCTCGCCGCCTGCGCCCTGCTGGGCATCACGGAGGTCTACGCCGTGGGCGGCGCCCAGGCCGTCGCCGTGTTCGGCTACGGCGCCGGGTCCTGCGAGCCGGTCGACATGGTCACCGGTCCCGGGAACGTCTACGTGACGGCGGCCAAGCGCCTGCTGCGCGGGATCATCGGCATCGACTCGGAGGCCGGGCCCACCGAGGTCGCGATCCTGGCCGACGACACCGCCGACCCGGCCCACGTCGCCGCCGACCTGATCAGCCAGGCCGAGCACGACCCGCTCGCCGGTGCGGTCCTCGTGACCCCCAGCGCGGAGCTCGCCGACGCCGTCGTGGCGCTGGTGCCCGACCAGGTCGCGGCCACCAAGCACGCCGACCGCATCACCACCGCCCTCGACGGCACCCAGTCGGGCGTCGTCCTCGTCGACGATCTCGACGCCGGCCTCCGGGTGGTCGACGCCTACGCCGCCGAGCACCTGGAGATCCAGACCCGCGACGCCCGCGCGGTGGCCGCCCGGGTGCGCAACGCCGGCGCGATCTTCGTCGGCGCCTGGTCGCCGGTCTCCCTCGGCGACTACGCCGCCGGCTCCAACCACGTCCTGCCCACCGGCGGCTGTGCCCGCTTCTCCAGCGGGCTGTCCGTGCAGTCCTTCCTGCGCGGCATCCACGTGGTCGAGTACGACGAGCGCGCGCTGGCCGGGGTGGCCGGCCACATCGACGCCCTCGCCGGGGCCGAGGACCTGCCGGCCCACGCGGCGGCGGTCAGGATCCGGCAGCCCCGCTGATGGCAGGGATCGACGAGCTCCCGCTGCGGCCGGAGCTGCGGGGCCGCTCGCCCTACGGCGCCCCGCAGGTGCCGGCGCCCCACCGGCTCAACACCAACGAGAACCCCCACCCGCTGCCGGCCGAGCTGCTGGCCGACCTCGGCGCGGCGCTCGGCTCCGCCGCCCTGGAGCTCAACCGCTACCCCGACCGGGACGCCGTCGCGCTGCGCACCGACCTGGCCGCGTACCTGACCGGCACCAGCGGGGTGCAGGTGGCACCGGAGCAGGTCTGGGCGGCCAACGGGTCCAACGAGGTGCTGCAGCAGGTCCTGCAGGCCTTCGGCGGCGCCGGCCGGGTGGCGCTGGGCTTCACGCCGTCCTACTCGATGCACCCGATCATCTCCGCGGGCACGGGGACGGCGTGGGTCGACGGCCACCGGCGCGCGGACTTCACCATCGACGCCGCCGCGGCGGCACGGCAGATCCGCGACGTCGGCCCCGACGTCGTCTTCGTGACCAGCCCGAACAACCCGACCGGCACCGCTGTCGCCCTGGAGACGATCGAGGCGCTGTACGCCGCCACTTCCGGGGTCCTCGTCGTCGACGAGGCCTACACGGAGTTCGCGCGCCCCGGGACGCCGTCCGCGCTCAGCCTGCTGGCGGGCCGCCCCCGGCTGATCGTCAGCCGCACCATGAGCAAGGCCTTCGGCATGGCCGGCCTGCGGCTGGGCTACCTCGCCGCCGGCCCGGCGGTCGTCGACGCACTGCAGCTCGTGCGGCTGCCCTACCACCTGGGCTCGCTCACCCAGGCGGCCGCGCGCACCGCCCTGGCGCACACCGACGCGCTGCTGGCCACCGTCGACGCGGTGAAGGCCCAGCGCGACCGCATCGTCGCCGCCCTGCCCGCGCTGGGACTGACCAGCGTGCCCAGCGACGCCAACTTCATCCTGTTCGGGCACTTCGCCGACGCGCGGGCAGCGTGGCAGGCGCTGCTGGACCGCGGGGTGCTCGTGCGCGACGTCGGCCTGCCCGGCTGGCTGCGGGTCACGGCGGGGACGGCGGCGGAGACGGGCGCCTTCCTCACCGCGCTGGGTGAGGTCGCGCCGGATCACCGCGCCGCTCTGGGAGGATGACCGGCATGAGCCGCACTGCACGCGTCGAGCGGGCGACCAGCGAGACCAAGCTGGTCGTCGAGCTGGACCTCGACGGCACCGGGACCAGCTCCATCAGCACCGGTGTCGGCTTCTACGACCACATGCTCACCGCGCTGTCCAAGCACAGCGGCATCGACCTCTCCGTCCAGGCCGACGGCGACCTGCACATCGACGCCCACCACACCGTCGAGGACGTCGCCATCGCCCTGGGGCAGGCCTTCGCGCAGGCCCTCGGCGACAAGCGCGGCATCACCCGCTACGGCGACGCGACGATCCCGATGGACGAGGTGCTCGCCCAGGCGGCGGTCGACCTCTCCGGCCGGCCGTACTTCGTGCACGCAGAGCCCGAGAACATGACGCCGATGATCGGCCCGGACTACCCCACCAGCCTGACCGCGCACGTGCTGGAGTCCTTCGCCTTCAACGCGCGGATCAGCCTGCACGTGCGGGTCCTCTACGCCGGCCGCGACGCCCACCACATCGTCGAGGGCCAGTTCAAGGCGCTCGCCCGGGCGCTGCGCCAGGCGGTGGCCATCGACCCCCGGATCACCGACGTGCCGTCGACCAAGGGCGCCCTGTAGCCGGTGGACTCCGGCCTGGTCCTGCTGCTCGCGGGCGGCTTCCTGCTCGGCGGCGCCTGGAGCATCTGGCGGGCGGACTCCGACACCCGCGGGCGCACCGGACCCCAGGTGGCCTTCGCCGTCGTCCTGCTGGCCGCCGCCCTGCTCGCCAGCGCGGCGGGGATCCTGCGGCTGGTGTGACGGCCCGGGACGAGGAGCGCTTCCTCTCGATCGTGCTCGCCGACCCGACCGTCGCCACGATCCTCGAGCGCGCTCCGGCGCTGGGGCTGTCGGACTGGTGGCTGACCGCCGGCGTGCTGTTCCAGACGGTCTGGAACGACCTCACCGGCCGCCCGCCGGGCACCGGGATCCGCGACGCCGACTTCTTCCACGTCGATCCCGACACCTCCTGGGACGCCGAGGACGCCGTCATCCGCAGGGGCGCGGAGCTGTTCGGCGACCTGCCCGTCCCCGTGGAGATCCGCAAGGAGGCGCGGGTGCACCTCTGGTACGCCGACCGGTTCGGGACCCCGGCGCCGCCGTTCCGCGACTGCGCGGACGCGATCGACTCCTTCGCGGCGGTGTGCTGCTGCTACGGCGTGACGGTGGATGCAGACGGCGAGCCGCGCGTCTACGCCCCGCACGGGTACGCCGACGTCTTCGCCATGACCGTGCGCCCGAACGGGCGGCTCGCTCCCCGGCACGTCTACGAGAGCAGGGCCGCGCGGTGGGCGGCGCAGTGGCCCGGGCTCACCGTCCTGCCCTGGGACGGGAACACCCCGGGGTCAGATCCCGCTGCTGGGTAGCGTGGCAGGCGTGAAGAAGGTGACGATCCTCGACTACGGGTCGGGCAATCTCCGGTCGGCCGAGCGGGCACTGGCCCGGGTCGGCGCGGACGTGACGGTGACGGCGGACCCGCGGACCGTCCTGGACGCCGACGGGCTCGTCGTCCCCGGCGTGGGCGCGTTCGCCGCCTGCATGCAGGGGCTGCGCGGCGTCGACGGCCCCCGTCTGATCGGCCGCCGGCTGGCGGGCGGCCGCCCGGTCCTCGGCATCTGCGTCGGCATGCAGATCCTGTTCGACCGCGGCGTCGAGCACGGGCACGACGCGGAGGGCTGCGGCGAGTGGCCGGGCACCGTGGAGCAGCTCGAGGCCCCGGTGCTGCCGCACATGGGCTGGAACACGGTCGAGGCGCCCCGGGACACCGTGCTGTTCGACGGCCTCGCAGAGCAGCGCTTCTACTTCGTGCACTCCTACGGCGTGCGCGACTTCCCGCTGGCCGCCGACGGCCCGCCCTCGCCGCTGGCCAGGCCGAAGGTCACCTGGGCCGAGCACGGCGACCGGTTCGTCGCGGGCGTGGAGAACGGCACGCTGTCCGCGACGCAGTTCCACCCCGAGAAGAGCGGCGACGCCGGGGCCCAGCTCCTCACGAACTGGCTGCGCACGCTCGGCTGACGCCGGGACACCCGACCGACCTGCGCGGCCGGGACCGTCGGCGCACCTAGGGTGACGCGGTGCCTGCCGCCCGGTCACGCCCCGTCCGGCAGCCGAGCCGCATCGCCGGGCTCGTCGTGGTGGTCCTCCTGCTCGGGCTGGCCGGCTGGATCGTCACCGACCTCCGGCCTCCGGCACCGGTGGGGGCGGACGCGCCGCCGGAGGACTTCAGCGCCGGCCGCGCCTTTCCCCACGTCGAGGAGATCGCCTCCGGCGTGCGGGCGTCCGGCAGCACCGCCACGGGCCGCGTCGTGGACGACCTGGTCCAGACCCTCGGCGGGCTGGGGCTGGACACCCGGGTGCAGAACGCCGTGGGGGCGGTCAGCAGCGCCTCGGGGGAGACCCGGATGGCGCGCGTGCAGAACGTCGTCGGCGTGCTGCCGGGCACCGGCAGCACCGGCCGCCTGTTCCTGACCGCCCACCACGACTCCGTGCAGACCGGACCCGGCGCCGCGGACGACGCGGCCGGCGTGGCCGCCGTCCTGGAGTCGGTGCGGGCGCTGACGGCGGGGCCGCGGCTGCGCAACGACGTCGTGGTGGTGCTCACCGACGCCGAGGAGGCGTGCTCCTGCGGCGCCGAGGCGTTCGTGGACTCCCACCCGCTCGCCGCCACCGGGGGCGTCGTCCTCAACCTGGAGGCCCGCGGCACCGGCGGGCCGCCGATCATGTTCGAGACGTCGCCCGGCAACGCCGGCCTGGCCCGGGTCTACGCCGGGGTCGCGCCGCACCCGGTCGCGACCAGCTTCGCCGTCGAGGTCTACCGCCTCATGCCGAACTTCACCGACTTCAGCGTCTTCCTGGCCGACGGCCGCTTCACCGGCCTCAACACCGCGTTCATCGACGGCGCGGCGGCCTACCACAGCCCGCAGGACGTCCCGGAGCGCCTCGACCGGGGATCGCTGCAGGCGATGGGTGACAACGCGCTGGCGACCGCCCGCGCGCTCGGCGACGCCGACCTGGGAGCGCTCGCCGCGCCGGCCGCCGAGGACGCCACGTACTTCCCGGTGCTCGGCGAGCTGGTGCGCTACCCGGGTGGGCTGGTGTGGCCGGTGGCCGGCGCCGCCCTCGCCGCCGTCGCGCTGCTCGTGCTCGTCGTCGCCCGCCGCGGGATCAGTTCCGTCCGGCGGACGATCGGGGGCACGCTGCTCGCCGCCGTGCCGCTCGTGCTCGCACCGCTGGCCGCGCAAGGGCTGTGGCTGCTGCTGGTGGCGGCCCGTCCCGGCTACGGGCAGCTGCTGGACCCGTGGCGTCCGGGCTGGTTCCGGCTGGCGACCGTGGCCCTGGTGGTCGCGGTGGTGCTGGGCTGGTACGCGCTGCTGCGCCGCCGGGTGGGCGCCGTGCCGTTGGCCGTCGGCGGGCTGGTCGGGCTCGCCGTGCTCGCGGCCGCGCTGGCCGTCGTCGCGCCCGGCGGGTCCTACCTCGCGGCGTGGCCCGCGCTGGCCGGG
>CADCTN010000044.1 GCA_902805535.1 uncultured Blastococcus sp.
CCGGACGCCCACCCGCGCACCAGGTCCGCCTCGATCCCGCCCGGCTCGTCGGTGCCGACCGTGGTCCACGGCTCGTGGGGCGACACCCCCACTCGAAGCACCCCACCACTGACCCGGTCCAACGTCCCGTCGGGGTCGACCGGCACGCGGACCGAACCGCAGCCGACCAGCACGAGCGCGACAGCGAGGAGCGCAGCGAGGAGGTGCACCCGTCCGGCCACCCTCCGGACTCCCCCGCCCGAACGAACGAAAACACGTCTGCATGACCGGTGTGTTCGTGCAGCCGAAGGAGCGACGACGCCGTCCCGCTCCTGCCGCCCGCGCCCGCCCGACCGTTCCTGCCCGGCCGTCGTCCGTTGTGAGGTGGCGGATGCGGGCCATCGGCGTCCTACCGGTCCCCACAGCGACGCGAGCACGACAGCCGTTGCCGAGGATTCCGGCTCACGTGCCCGGGTACCAGCGGGGACGTGCGTCCCGGGTCCCGGCGGCGACACGGACGACGCCCGGATCGCCAGGAGGCGCCGATGCTCAGCGACCGCGACCGGCGCATCCTGCGGGAGATGGAGGACCAGCTCCGACGCAGCGATCAGCGCTTCGTGTCGAACTTCGCGCTCCGCACCGACGAGCCGGGCGCGGACCATCGGCGGAGGTTCGTCCGCCCGATCACGGTCCTGGCCGTCGTGACCGTGCTGTTGCTCCTGCTCGGCTTCGCGAGCATCGCGCTCATCACTGGCTCGGTGGTCGGCCTGCTGGTCCTGCTGTCCGTCCTGCGGCAGCGTCGTGGCCGTGGTGTGGGACCGGAGGAACCGCACTCCTAGCAGCGGCGCAGTGCTCGTCGACGCTCCTGGCGGCATCGCCGGTGGAGCTGCGACATGCGCCTCACGGCTCGGCTGTGGGGGGCGCGACCGCGACGCAGCGACCCGGCCGGGCTGGTGAGGGGTGTGGCGGACAGCGTCAGCACTGTGGCGGCCCCCGGCGCCACCGGTCTGGACCGGTGGCGCTCGTGCACAGTGCCGCAGCACAAGGCCGGGTATCGCGATTCTCAACGAGGCGGGGAGGTGCCCGGCTCGGCGCGGGTTTGGTACGCGCGTGCCATCTCCGCGAGCGTGGTGGCGGTGCGGTCCAGCCGTTTGCAGAGGTGCGGGTCCTCGGTGTGGGAGCGGTGGTGGCGGACCCGGGCGGCGGCGCGGTCCAGCTCTGCCCGCACGTGCTCGACGATCTCCCGGTCCGGTGCGCGCCGGCCGTCACGCTGATCGGCGTGATACAGGTCGTCGGTCGTGATGTCGTCGCCGGCCGCGACTGTGGTCGGTTGCGGTCGACTGCTCTCCGGGGCCTGCTGGAGGCCATCACGTTCCTCATCACCGGCGCCCCCGCCGAGTGGTTCGTCGGGGGCGCCGGCGACCGGCGGCTGATCGCGGTCGGCCATGCCCCGGGCTACCCGCCGGCGGTCGCGGCCACCGCTCGTCGTCAGGCCGTCCCGGTGCGGGGCGGTCGACGAGTGGCGTGGACCTACCGCTGGTCGGCCTCGCTCGCGACCGGGCGGGTCGGTCAGGCGGGGCTGAGCTGGACCGGGCCGGAGTCGATGGGCGTGCGGAACAGCACGTAGGGCGCACGTCGCTCGATCCGCCCGCCGCGGCACTCCTCCTGCCGGTGCAGCTGGTTGGCGGGAACAGAGCGAGTGGCTTGCGGGACCGGAAGGTGCGGCGGCGTGCACGAGTCCTGCCCGGTCCTTCAGTGACAGGTGGGCACCACGTCGTCGGGGGGTGGAGTAGTCGCGTCGGCGGGGGGAACGTCGTGCACATGAGTCACGCTGTGGTGCGCGGGATCGTGGCGGGTGCGGCCGGTACCACGGCCCTCAACGCGGTCACTTACCTCGACATGGTCCTCCGAGCCCGTCCCGCCAGCTCGACCCCGGAGGAGACGGTCCGCGTGGTGGAGGACCGCACGCACCTCCCGCTCGCGGCGGCCGGACCGGACAGCGACGCGGCCGGGAACCGCCGATCGGGCGCCGGAGCGCTGCTGGGCATCGCGGCCGGCCTCGGGACCGGAGCGCTCTACGGCGTGCTGCGGCCGCGGCTCGGGCGCACGCCACTGGTGGCGCTGGGTGCAGTGGCCGGGCTGCTCGCGAACGTCGGCACGACCGGCCCGATGGCCGTGCTGGGGGTGACCGACCCGCGGCGGTGGCCCACCTCGTCCTGGGTGGCGGACTTGCTGCCGCACCTCGCCTACGGGCTCGCAACGGCCGCGGTCTTCGAGGAGCTCGACCGGTAGCGCGCCGCCAGCAGCTGGCGCCCGACATCAGGGTGAGCG
The DNA here is from genome assembly GCA_902805535.1 of uncultured Blastococcus sp. Taxonomy (GTDB): domain Bacteria; phylum Actinomycetota; class Actinomycetes; order Mycobacteriales; family Geodermatophilaceae; genus Blastococcus_B. The sequence goes on from CADCTN010000044.1 coordinate 2,311, forward strand.
TCGTGGCGGGACGCGACGGCCCAGCGGGCGGTGCTGCGCGGCGCGGTGATCGTCGGCCGCACCGCGCAGACGGGGCGAGGTCAGCCCGCGAGGCGCCGCGCCAGCAGCTGCTTGCTCTGCTCGGCGCCCTTGCGGCTCTCCCCCTGAGCGCGG
>CADCTN010000045.1 GCA_902805535.1 uncultured Blastococcus sp.
GGGCGGGCCCCGGAACACCCGGGTCAGCTCCTCGGGGTCGTACGTGGCCAGCCGCGCGGCGTCGAGGCGCTCCACACCGAGCCGGTCGGCGAGGAGCCGGGGGGCACCGAAGGCGCGTTCCATCGGGAACTGCTGGTCCAGCAGCATCCCGACGAGCAGGGCGAGGGGGTCACGGCCGAGCAGCTCGTCGGCGGCCTCGTCCTGGGCGATGCGGAGTTCGGGCACGGGGGAAGTGTGCCGCAGCGGCGACGGGCTGCACCGTCACCGGCCCGTCGGCACCCATCCCCCACGCCGTCGGGCCCGTCGTGAGCGGCAGGGGAAGGATGGGCAGGTGCGCGCGGTGGTGAGCAGAGTGAGTACAGCGGCTGTAAGCGTCGACGACGTCGTGGTGGGGACGATCGGTCCGGGACTGCTGTCACTGGTCGGCGTGGGGCACGCCGACGACGTCGCCGGGGCCCGGGCGATGGCCCGCAAGATCCACGAGCTGCGGATCTTCCCCGGCCCCGACGGCGAGGTCTCCGCCGCCGACCTGGGTCTCTCCGTCCTGGTGATCAGCCAGTTCACCCTCTACGCCGACACCCGCAAGGGCCGTCGCCCCTCGTGGCAGGACGCCGCCCCCGGTGCGGTCGCCGAACCGCTCGTGGCCGAGGTCGTCGCCGAACTGCGCCGGCGCGGGTGCACCGTGGCGACGGGCGTCTTCGGTGCGCGGATGTCGGTCTCGTCGGTCAACGAGGGCCCCATGACGCTGCTGCTCGAGGTCTGAGGACGCACGCCCGGGGAGCCGCGGACGACGCGGAGCCGATCCGGGTTCCGGCGGTGACGGAAGACACTGCCTGTCCATTTGCTGTGAACGACCAGATCGTGGAACACAGAAGCCGGTCGTCGCCGTTGTGCAGGGCGTACCACATCGGACAGAAGAGGCAGGGACCGGGCCCTCCCGGACATCGCCCCGCACCCACGCCTGGATGTGTCCCGCCGCCGCCACCGACGACACCGCGGATGCATCCGAATCGAAGGCAAGGACGAAGACCCATCGTGACGCTGCTGCAGTCTTCCCCCAACGACACCCTCGGGGTGCGCGCACCACGCCGTGAGCCCGACGCCAGTGGCCTGGTGTCGACCGACCTCGTGCGCGTGTATCTCAACACCATCGGCAAGACCGCGCTGCTGACCGCCGAGCAGGAGGTCGAGCTCGCCAAGCGGATCGAGGCCGGCCTGTACGCCGACCGTCTCCTCAACGAGAAGCCGGGCCTCTCCGCCGCGCGCAAGCGCGACTACAAGGCGCTGGCCGTCGACGGCCGGGCCGCGAAGGCCCACCTGCTCGAGGCCAACCTGCGCCTGGTCGTCTCGGTGGCCAAGCGCTACACCGGCCACGGCATGACGTTCCTGGACCTGATCCAGGAGGGCAACGTCGGCCTGATCCGTGCCGTCGAGAAGTTCGACTACGCCAAGGGCTTCAAGTTCTCCACCTACGCCACCTGGTGGATCCGGCAGGCCATCACCCGCGCGATGGCCGACTCCGGGCGCACCATCCGGCTGCCCGTCCACCTGGCCGAGCAGGTCAACAAGGTGGTCCGCACCCGGCGGCGCATGCACCAGGAGCTCGAGCGCGAGCCCACCGCGGAGGAGCTGGGCCTCGAGCTGGACCTGCCCGAGGCCCGGATCACCGAGCTGCTCGAGTACAGCCGGGACCTGGTCAGCCTCGACCAGACCGTCGGCGCCGACGAGGAGTCCCGGCTCGGTGACTTCATCGAGGACGCCGACGCCGCGGTGGCCGAGGACGCCGTCGCCTTCCAGATGATGAAGGGCGACGTCCGCAACGTGCTGGAGACGCTGGAGGCCCGCGAGCGCGACGTCGTCGTCCTGCGGTTCGGCCTCGACGGGCACCAGCCGCGCACGCTGGAGCAGATCGGCAAGCAGTTCGGTCTCTCCCGTGAGCGGGTGCGCCAGATCGAGCGGGAGACGATGACCAAGCTGCGCGACCCGCAGCGCGCCGACGCGCTGCGCGACTACCTCTCCTAGGAGCGCTCTCTCCCAGCAGCGCTGCGACGGCAGGGCCGGTCACCCGCGGGTGACCGGCCCTGCTTCGCGTCTAGACCGGTGAGCGCATCCGTCGGGGGCCCGGCTCCACGCGCGCAGTCGGGGGACCCACGTGCGCGCTGCCACCGGCGACGACGAGCGACCGGCCACCGTGCCACGGGTTCTCCGGACCCACGATGACCGGCTCGAGGGTCAGCCGCAGCACCTCGGGGAGGTCGTCGGCCAGCCGCGCGACCCGCAGGAGCAGATCCTCCAGGGCACCCAGGTCGACCGGTTCGGAGCCGCGGTAGCCGCTCAGCAACGGGAACGCCCGCGGTGCGCGGACCAACTCGGCGGCGTCCAGGTCGGTCAGCGGCAGCGTGCGGTAGGCACGGTCACCGAGCAGGTCCGTGGCCACTCCGCCGAGCCCGAAGCTCACCAGCGCGCCGAACGACGGGTCGTCCACGATGTCCACGACGGTGGCCACCCCGGGCGCCGCCATCTCCTGGACGATCACCGGGTCCCCGGACGGGATCGCGCTGTACGCGCCGCGCACGGCCTCGTCGTCGATCAGGTCCAGCCGGACGCCGCCCAGGTCGGACCGGTGCCGCAGCCACGGGGCCGTCGACTTCAGCACGACCGGATAGCCGATCTCCTGTGCCGCGGCCACGGCCTGCTCGGCGTCGGTGACGGTCCGCGTGCCGAGCAGCGGCACGCCGTAGGCGGCCAGCAGGCGGATCAGCTCGTCGTCGGTCAGCCCCCGGCCGGCCGGGGAGTCGGCGAGCACGGTGCGCACCAGGTCCTCGGCGACCGGCTCCTGCACGTCGGGCAGCTCGGGCAGCTCGCCCACCGGACGGCGCCGCCACCGGGCGTACTCGTCCACCTTGGCCAGGGCGATGACGGCCCGCTCGGGCGTCGAGTAGGAGGGGACCGAGCCGCGGGCCGGCATGCCGTGCTCGTCGAGCACGGCCAGCTCGTCCGGGATGCCCTCGGTGGACAGGAAGCTGGCCACGATCGGCTTCGTGGCGGCCCGCGCGACGTCCCGGAGCGCCGGGCCGTACTCCTGGGAGCCGGCCATGAGCGGCGGCAGGAACACGGCGACGACCGAGTCGACCCCGTCGTCGTCGACGGCAGCCTGCAGGGCGGCGCGGAAGTCCTCCGGGCTGCCGGTGACCCCGATGTCGACCGGTGCCTCGTGCGCCAGCTGCAGGCCCTCCTCCAGCACCGCGTCGGCGACCAGCACCCCCATCGCCGTGGAGTTGCCGACGACGGCGACCCGCGGGCCCTCGGGCAGCGGCTGGTGGGCCAGCAGGGTGCCGACGTCGAACATCTGGGCCACCGTCTCCACGCGGATGACACCGGCGGAGGCGAAGAGGGCGGCGACGGACTGCTCGGGCACCGCGACCGACGTGCCGGCGAGGCCCGGGGCCACGTTGACGTGCCGGCCGCTCTTGACCGCGACGACCGGCTTGGTGCGCCCGACGCTGCGGGCCAGACGAGCGAACTTGCGGGGGTTGCCGAAGCTCTCCAGGTGCAGCAGGACGACCTCGGTGCCGGGATCGGTGGCCCAGTACTGGAGCAGGTCGTTGCCGCTGACGTCGGCGCGGTTGCCGGCCGAGACGAAGGTGGACAGGCCCAGCTGGCGGCTGCGGGCCCGCTCGAGCAGCGCGACGCCGAGCGCCCCGGACTGGGCGAAGAAGCCGACCCGCCCGGGGCCGGGGACCCTGGGCGCGAGGCTGGCGTTCAGCCGCACCTCGGGGTCGGTGTTGACCAGGCCGAGGCAGTTGGGCCCGACCACCCGCATGCCCGACGCCCGTGCCGCGGCGACGAGCTGCCGCTCCCGGGCGCGCCCGTCCGGACCGGTCTCGCCGAACCCGCCGGAGACCACCACCAGCCCGCGGACGCGCTTGCGCCGGCACGCCTCGACGACGCCGGCCACCTCCCCGGCGGGGACGGCGATGACGGCGAGGTCCACGTCGTCGGGGATCGACTCGATGCCGGCGTAGGCGGGCACCCCGCGGACGTGCCGCGCGCCGGGGTTCACCGGGTAGACGGGGCCGGCGAACCCGTAGTCGAGCAGGTGCCGCAGCAGCGCGTTGCCGATCTTGCCGTCGTCGTTGCTGGCCCCCACGACCGCGACCGACGACGGCTTCAGCAGCCGGGCGATGGAGCGGGACTCACTGCGCTGCTCCCGCTCGTGGGCGACCGCGAGGGCGTCCTCGGTCTGCTCGACCGGGAAGGTGAGGTGGACGACGCCGTCCTCGTAGGAGCGCTTCGACTCGTACCCGGCGTCCTGGAAGACGCGCACCATCGTGTTGTTCTGCGCGAGCACCTCGGCCACGAAGTTCGTGATGCCGCGTTCCCGCGCGGCGGCGGCGAGGTGCTCCAGCAGGACCGAGCCCAGGCCGCGGCCCTGGTGGGCGTCCTCGACGAGGAAGGCGACCTCGGCGTCGTCGGTGCCGGGATAGCGGTCGTACCGGCCGACGCCGATGATCTGCTCGCCCAGGAGGACCACGAAGGCGACCCGGTCGACGTGGTCGACGTGGGTGAACCGGTGCAGGTCCTTCTCCGAGAGCCGCTTCATGGGCCCGAAGAAGCGGTAGTAGCGGGTCCGGTCGCTGCTGCGCTCCATCAGCCCGTTGATGCCGTCGTCGTCCTCCGGGCAGATCGGGCGCAGGTGCACCGTTCCGCCGTCGGCGGCCACGATGTCGGCCTCCCAGTGCGGGGGCGGCACCGGCCGCGCCTCGCCGGCCGGCGTGCCGGCGGGCTCGGTCATCCGCTGCTCAATCACGAGGGTCGTCCGGGTCGAGGCCGAAGTAGGGGAAGCACGCGCGCCGCGTGCGCATGATCGCGCGGTCCACGCGGGACTCGCTGAAGGTGTCCCAGCGGGAGAATCCGGTGTACCCGCCCTCGGTCATGTGCGTCGGGGGCCGGGCGCGCAGCCCGCGCGCAACGACGTCGTCGCGCCAGGACTCCGGGATCTCGGTCGCCGGGTCGAGCGGGGCGCCGGCCACCTCGGCGAGCAGGTGGGTCCAGGCGCGGGGCACGCAGCGCACCAGCCCGTACCCGCCGCCGCCGAGCACGACCCACTTCCCGTCGCACAGCCGGTGGGCGAGCTCGTGCATGGCCTTGTAGCTGGCGCGCTGACCGTCGACGGTGAGGGCGAGGTCGGCCAGCGGGTCCTCGTGGTGGGCGTCGCAGCCGCACTGGGTGACGATGATCTGCGGCGCGAAGGCGGTGAGGACGCTGGGCACCACGGCGGTGAACGCCCGCAGCCAGGCGGAGTCGTCGGTGCCGTTCGGCAGGGCCAGGTTGACGGCGCTGCCCAGGGCCTTGCCCGCGTCGCCGGTCTCCTCGGGGAAGCCGGTGCCCGGGAACAGCGTCAGCGGGGTCTGGTGGATGCTCACCGTGAGCACCCGGGGGTCCTCGTAGAAGGCGGCCTGGACGCCGTCGCCGTGGTGGACGTCGAGGTCGACGTAGGCGATCCGCTCGTAGCCCTGGCCCAGCAGCCAGGCGATGGCGATCGCCGCGTCGTTGAAGACGCAGAAGCCGGACGCGGCGTCGCGCATGGCGTGGTGCAGACCGCCGGAGATGTTGACCGCGTGCTGGGCGGTGCCCTCGTGGACCCGCTGCGCGCACAGCACGCTGCCGCCGGAGATGAGCGCGGCCGCGTCGTACATCCCCTCGAAGATCGGGTTGTCCGCGGTGCCCAGGCCGTGGCCGACACCCGGCTCCGACGGCGCGCGCCGGACGGCGTCGAGGTAGACCGGATCGTGCACGAGGGTGAGCAGCTCGGGCCCGGCCGGCACCGGCTTCAGCACCTCGAGCCGGTCGGTGTCCAGCACGCCGAGCCCGTCGGCGAGCCGCATCGTGAGGTCCAGCCGTACCGGGTGCAGCGGATGGTCGCCGCCCATCGTGTAGCCGAGCAGCGCGTCGTCCCAGACCACGGTGATCGAGTCGCTCACGGCCCCTCCTCAGCACTCCCGCCGGACGTGAGCCCGCGCACGGCCTCGGGCCGAGGACGCTACCCGGTGGCGCTCCGGCCACCCGCTGTCCCGACCGCCCGCTGCCGCGACCGCCCGTCGGGCTGACCGGCACCGACGCTCCGGCCCCGTAGACTCGCCGCGACCCGGAGGAGTGCTTGTGAACGACCTCATCGACACCACCGAGATGTACCTCCGCACGATCTTCGAGCTGGAGGAGGAGGGGATCACCCCCCTGCGCGCCCGCATCGCGGAGCGGCTGCACCAGAGCGGACCCACGGTCAGCCAGACCGTCGCCCGGATGGAGCGCGACGGCCTGCTCACCGTCGAGGGCGACCGGCACCTGCAGCTGTCCGGGGAGGGCCGCCAGCTGGCGACGGCGGTCATGCGCAAGCACCGGCTGGCCGAGTGCCTGCTCGTGGACGTGATCGGCCTGGACTACGCCGACGTCCACGAGGAGGCGTGCCGCTGGGAGCACGTCATGAGCGAGGCGGTGGAGCGCAAGCTGCTCACCCTGCTGGGCAACCCCTCGGTCTCCCCGTTCGGCAACCCGATTCCCGGCCTCGAGGCGCTGCGCGGCGAGGAGTCGCCGGGTGGCGAGGGGGCGGCGGTGCCGGACTCCCTCACCCTGCTGAGCACGACGGCCACGGTGGCGGGCCGTCCCGTGGTCATCCGTCGGATCAGCGAGCAGCTGCAGGAGAACACCGACCTGTTGCGAGTGCTCGCCGATCAGGGGGTCCGCCCGGGCGTCACCATGACCGCGCGAATCGTCGAGGGCACGGTCAGCCTCGACGGCCAGGCCCTGCCGGCGGGCGTGGCCCACCACCTGTTCGTCAGCGCCGTCGAGGAGGAGCTGACGACGCTCGAAGCGGCGCCGGTGCGCTGAGCGCGTCCCGATGGACGTGACCCCGGACCCCGGCGACCGGACCGACGGGGGAACCGGCGGGCCCTTCGCCGATCTCGCGCGGTTCGTGGCCCTCCCCCGCATCGGCGGGCTGGCCCTCTCGGCGGACGGCACCCGGCTGGCGGTGTCGGTGCAGACCCTGGACCCGCAGCGGAAGAAGTGGCAGTCCGCGCTCTGGGAGGTCGACCCGGCCGGCGTCCGTCCGGCGCGGCGGCTGACCCGCAGTGCGCCGGGCGAGTCCTCGCCCACGTGGGCTCCGGACGGGTCGCTGCTGTTCGCCTCCGCCCGCCCGGACCCGGGGTCGGCAGAGGACGCCGACCCGAAGCCCGCGCTGTGGAGCCTGCCCGCCGGCGGTGGGGAGGCGCGCCTGGTGCTGACCCGGCCGGGCGGGATCTCCGGCGTCCGCGTGGCATGGGGCACCGGGGACGTCGTGGTCGCCGCGGCCACGCTGCCCGGGGGCTCGGCGGCGGAGGCCGACGAGGAACGCCGGAAGAACCGCGCGGAGGCAGGGGTGTCGGCCGTCCTGCACGAGGACTACCCGATCCGGTACTGGGACCACGACCTCGGACCCGCCGCTCCGCACCTGTTCTGGGCCGGTCCGCTGCCGGCCGACGAGCCCGGCACGGCGCCCGTGGAGCTGCGCGACCTGACCCCCGCCGCCGTGCCGCCGCACGGCTCCGGCGAGGAGTTCAGCCTGTCCCCCGACGGCCGGCTGCTCGCCCGGACCGAGGACGTCCCCGACGGCCCGGCGGGCCGCCGCAGCCGCATCGTGCTGACCAGCACCTCCGACGGCGACACCCGGCCCCTGGTCGACGACCCGCTGGCCGACATCTCCGCGGCGCGCTTCTCCCCCGACGGCACGGCGCTGGTGTGCGTCCGCGAGCGGCTGTCGACGTACGCCGAGCCCCCGGACTACACGCTGCTGCTGGTCGACGTGGCCGAGGGAAGCACCCGGGACCTCACCGCGGGCTTCGACCGGTGGCCCAGCGCCCCGCAGTTCAGCGCGGACGGCTCGGCGGTGTACTTCCTCGCCGACGAGGACGGGCGGCACGCCGTCTTCCGCGTTCCCGTCGACGGCGGGACGCCCGTGCGGCTCACCGCCGACGGCGCCTACAGCGACCTCCAGGTCGCCCGCGACGGCAGCGCCCTCTACGCCCTGCGCTCGGCCTACGACTCCCCCGCGGTCCCCGTCCGCCTCGATCCGCAGGCGCCGCTGCAGGACCCCCCGGTGCTGCCCAACCCCGGGACGCCGGACCGCCTGCCCGGCACGCTGACCGAGGTGCAGGCCACCGCCGCCGATGGCAGCCGCGTGCAGTCCTGGCTCGTCCTCCCCGAGGGCGCCTGCGCGCAGAACCCGGCGCCGCTGGTCCTCTGGATCCACGGCGGGCCGCTCATGAGCTGGAACTCCTGGTCGTGGCGCTGGTGCCCCTGGGTGCTCGCTGCCCGTGGCTACGCGGTGCTGCTCCCCAACCCGGCCCTCTCCCAGGGCTTCGGCCAGGAGTTCGTCCGGCGGGGCTGGGGCGAGTGGGGCGGCGCCCCGTACACCGACCTGATGGCCGCGGTGGACGCGGCCGAACGGCGCCCGGACATCGACGGGTCCCGCACGGCGGCGATGGGCGGGTCCTTCGGCGGCTACCTGGCCAACTGGATCGCGACGCAGACCGATCGGTTCCGCGCGATCGTCACCCACGCCAGCCTGTGGGACCTCGACTCGTTCACGGGGACGACCGATGCGGCGTACTACTGGGAGAAGGAGTGGGGCGACCCGCTGCGCGACCCCGAGCGCTACGAGCAGAACTCCCCGCACCGCTTCGCCGACGCCATCCGCACGCCCATGCTGGTCGTCCACGGCGACAAGGACTACCGCGTGCCGATCGGCGAGGCCCTGCGCCTCTGGTACGACCTGCGCAAGCGCGGCGTCCCTTCGAAGTTCCTGTACTTCCCGGACGAGAACCACTGGGTCCTCACCCCGGGGAACAGCCAGGTCTGGTACTCCACGGTGCTGGCCTTCCTCGGCGAGCACGTCCTCGGCGAGCAGTGGCAGCGGCCCGAGCTGGTCTGAGGGCCTCATCGGTTCAGTGGTCCGCGGCCGCGACCGCGGAGCGGATGAGGCGCCGGAGGTCGCCGGGCGGCACGCAGGCGTCCAGGGCCTGCGACAGGAGCCGGGCCAGGGCGTAGCCGGGCTCGGCGGCCAGGGCACGGTCGAGGGCGATGCCGGCCATCGCGCCGTCCCCGCGCAGCCAGCTGCTGACCGCCAGCAGGGTCGCCGGTGCGGCGTCGAGCGGCGCCGGCGCCCGCCGCGTGCACTCGGTCCACAGCTGCTCCGTGGCGGGCGCGTCCTGCCCGAGGGCCAGCTCCAGCGCCCGGTCCCGGACGGTCCGGTCGCGCAGCCCCCACACGACGCGGGCGACCTCGCTGTCGGTCAGCCGCACGGCCGCGCCGGGGCGGCAGCGCGTCAGCGCACCGAGCACCGCCGCCCACGACTGCGCGGCCACCGCGTCCCAGCCCCGGTCGAGGACGGCCTCGGCGCACCGGACGGCGACCTGCGCGCACGCCGACGCCATCGACGACCGCGCGAGCCGGTCCCCCGGGGCGATGCGGGCGGCGAGTGCCGTCCGGTCCGGCTCCACCACCACTCCGGTGGCCACCGCCGCCACCTCCAGCTCCGTCACCCCGCCCGGCAGCGGGATGCCGCCGCCCGGCGCGCAGCACGCGTCCGGGCAGTCGTAGGACCACCGACGGCCGGCACGGACCAGGACGGCCTCGCGCACCGGTATCGCGCAGGCGGTCATGGCCAGCACCACGTCGTGGACCAGATCGCGGTGCGGCAGCCCGTCGCCGTCCGTGGCCTCGGACACCACCGCCAGCACCACGCCGGCCGGCCGGCCGGTGCGCACCCGGTCGGCCAGGTCGGCGGCGAGCGAAGCGGCGTGCTGCGGCGGGGGGATGTCGGCCCGCACGGTCAGGCCGACACGGTTGCCGCCGGCACCGGTGAGGGCCACCAGGACCACCGACTCGCGCGGGTGGAAGCCGAGCAGCTGCGGGAGCGACGCCGCCAGCTCGCCGACATCGGCGAGCCGGACGTGGATGCGTCCGGTATCGGGCGGGGCGGGCCGGCCGGTGGGTGCGTCCATGCCGGAAGCCTGGCCGCGGGCCGGGTCGGGGCGGGCCGCCCGCGGCGATCTGTGGACGCGGTGCGCGGCTGTGGACCCGCCCGCCGCCCAGCGGGCGCTCAGTCGAGCGCTTCGGCCTGGGTGTCGTGGGCCTGCGCGAGCAGCCCGGCGAACGCGGCCGGGTCGACCGGCGCCCCCGGCGCGCCGCCGGCGAGGGCGGCGGTCTCCAGGCTCATGAGGATCAGCAGCCGGTCACCGTCCTCGACGGCGCCGATGAGCGCCGGCACGGTCACCGACGTGCCGTCCGGGGCACTCACCACAGTCGTGTACCGCAGCAGCGCGGCAGCGTCGCCGAGGTCGTCGACCGGGAGCTGCTCGAAGGTGATCGTCGCCTGCCCGAACTGCGGTGACGTCACCTGCGCCTGCGGGCAGCGCTCGGCGGCGGTGGCCAGCTGACCGGCCCCGCCCTCGGTGGGCCCGCCCCGGACCAGGATCTGCACGGTCGTGGCCGCCGCGCCGGTGGCGCTCTGGGCCGCCACGTCGTCGAAGTCGTCGAACTTCGGCTGCGTCCCCGCCACCGCACCGGCGCACGCCTCGGGCGTGATCTGCAGGTCCTCCGCCCCGGACGCGGCCAGGCCGGCGCCCTGCTCCAGCTGCTCCGGGCTGATGGCCACGACGGAGGCGTCGGCACCGAACGCGTCGGCGGGCAGCAGCCCCGAGGCCAGATCGGGTGCCGCGGTCTCCTCGGCGGCGGAGGACGCCGCCGGAGTGAGGTCGGCTGCCTCGCTCCCCTCCCCGCCGCCGCAGGCGGTCCCGAGGGCGAGGACGGCGGTCAGCGCGAGAGCGCTCCGGGCGGGGCGGGAGGAGATGCGCACGCCCCGAAAGGTAGCCGGGCCATGGCCGATGGCTGGGACATGGCCACACGACGGGCTGCCACCCCGGCTCCGGCGGGTCAGCAGCGGTACTGGACGGCGCTCCGTGCGGCCAGCCACGGCCGCACGTGCTCGGCGAGGACCGCCAGGTGCACCGGGTCCTGGGCGTAGCGGTAGAAGGCCTCGACGTCGGGGAAGTCGGCGGTGAGGACGGTGTCGGCGTTGCCGTCGGACAGCCCGGCGTCGTCGGCGACGACGAGGGACGTCATCCCGCCGACCTCACGGCGCAGCCCCCGCAACGCCTCCACCGTGGTCGCGCGACGCTCGGCGTCGGCGGACGGGGACCAGGTGAAGACCACGACGTGTCTGATCATGCCCGCACCCTGCCAGCCACCCGGCCGGCCCGCCGGAGCCGGTCACCGGCGGCCACCGGGCCGCCGCGCCGCGCTCGTTAGAGTCCCGCCCATGGGACGGTCGCTGCGCATCGCACTGCTGTCCTACCGCAGCAAGCCGCACAGCGGCGGTCAGGGGATCTACGTCCGGGCGCTCTCCCGCGAGCTGACCGAGCTGGGTCACCGCGTGCAGGTCCTCAGCGGCCAGCCCTATCCCGAGCTGGACGGCGGGGTGCCGCTCACCCGGCTGCCGAGCCTGGACCTCTACCGCGAGCCCGATCCGTTCCGCACGCCCCGCCCGTCGGAGTTCCGGAACTGGATCGACGTGGCCGAGTGGGCGACCATGTGCACCGCCGGCTTCCCCGAGCCGATGACCTTCAGCCTGCGGGCCGCCCGCTACCTGCTCCCGCGGGCGGCCGAGTTCGACATGGTCCACGACAACCAGTCGCTGGGGTGGGGGCTGCTGCGGCTCACAGCGGCCGGGATCCCGACCGTCGCGACCATCCACCACCCGATCGCCATCGACCGGGAGCTGGAGCTGGCGGCCACCCGCTCGCTGCGCCGCCGGCTGACCCTGCGCCGGTGGTACGGCTTCACCGGCATGCAGGCCCGGGTGGCGCGCCGGCTGGACGCCGTCACCACCGTCTCGGAGAACTCGCGCCGCGACATCGCCACCCACATGGGGGTGCCGGCCGACGGCATCGACGTCATCCCGGTGGGCATCGACCCCGACGAGTTCCGGCCGCCGCCGGCCGGGCAGCCCCGGGACCCCGACTCCATCCTGGTGATCACCAGCGCCGACGTGGCGCTCAAGGGCCTCGTGCACCTCCTGGAGGCGCTGGCCAAGCTGCGCACCGAGCGTCCGGTGCGGCTGACCGTCGTCGGGACGGCGCGCCCCGGCGGTCCGGCCGAGGCCGCGCTCGACCGACTGGGGCTGCGCGAGGCCGTCCGCTTCACCGGCCCGGTCCCCGAGGCCGAACTGGTCGGCCTGCTCCAGCGCGCGTCCGTCGTCGCCATCCCGTCGCTGTACGAGGGCTTCTCGCTGCCGGCCGTCGAGGCGATGGCCTGCGCGACGCCGCTGGTCACCACCGACGCCGGCGCGCTGCCCGAGGTCGTGGGCACCAGGGCCGGGCTCCGCGTCCGCGCCGGTGACGTCGGTGAGCTGACCGCGGCGCTGCAACTGGTCCTGGACTCCCCGTCGCTGGCCGACCAGCTCGGCCGCGCAGGGCGCCGTCGCGTCCTGGACTCCTTCACCTGGCGGTCCACCGCGCAGCGGACCGCCGACTGGTACGCCGAGACCCTGGAACGAAAGGCGCGCCCGTGCTGACCGTCGACTACGACCTCCTGGACCTGCGGCCGGGGATGACCGTCCTCGACCTCGGGTGCGGTGAGGGGCGGCACGCCTTCGAGGCCTACCGCCGCGGGGCGAAGGTCGTGGCCGTCGACTGGGGCGTCCCCGAGGTCGGGACGACGAAGCGCTGGCTCGGCGCCATCGCCGGGGCCGGCGAGGCCCCGGACGGCGCACGGTACGAGGTCGTGCGTGGCGACCTGCTGCACCTGCCCGTCCCCGACGCGAGCGTCGACCGGGTGATCGCCTCGGAGGTGCTCGAGCACATCCCCGACGACGTGACGGCGATGGCGGAGATCTTCCGCGTGCTCAGGCCCGGCGGCCGCGCGGTCGTCACGGTGCCGCGGTACGGGCCCGAGCGGATCTGCTGGGCGCTCTCCGACGAGTACCACGCCAACGAGGGGGGCCACATCCGCATCTACACCGCGCCGGTGGTCCGCACCCGGCTGGCCTCGGTGGGGCTCACCCCCGGCGCGAGCCACCACGCCCATTCGCTGCACGCGCCCTACTGGTGGCTCAAGTGCGCGGTCGGCGTGAACCGGGACTCCGCCGTGGTCCGGGCCTACCACCGGCTGCTCGTCTGGGACCTCACCAGACGCCCGTGGCTCACCCGGACCGCCGAGCGCCTGCTCGACCCGCTGCTCGGGAAGAGCCTCGTCGTGTACGCCGACAAGCCCGCCACCGGGCCCGGTGTCGCGGCGGCCGGCGGTGCCGCCCACGCGGAGCGGGAGCAGACCGCTGCCGCGCGCTGACCGGACGGGAACGCTCCCGGAACTGCCCGGCGTCCTGACCGGCGACCAGCTCCGCGCGACCGTCACGTGGATCGGCGACCAGCAGGACGCCGACGGCGCGCTGCCCTGGTCCCGGGGCGAGCAGCTGGACCCGTGGGACTCCGTCGAGGCGGCGATGGCCCTCGACGTCGGCGGCGCCCACGACCGCGCCGTCGCCGCCTACCGCTGGCTCGCGGGGCGGCAGCGTCGCGACGGCTCGTGGGCGTCGGAGTACCGCGAGGGCACGGAGGTGGCCCCCGCGGCGGAGAGCAACCACGCCGGGTACCTCGCGGTCGGGGTGTGGCACAGCTGGCTGGCGACCGGCGACGAGGAGCTCGTCCACGGGCTCTGGCCGGCCGTCCGCCGGGGCCTGGACCTGGTCACCCGCATGCAGCTGGCCGGCGGTGCGATCGGCTGGGCGCTGCGCCCGGACGGCACGCCCGACGGGACCGCGCTGCTCACCGGCAACGCCAGCCTCTTCCAGGCGCTGCGCTGCGGGATCGCGCTCGCGGCGCTGCTGGGTGAGGCACAACCGGACTGGGAGGTCGCCGTCATCGAGCTCGGAACGGCGCTGCGGACCCGGCCGGAGGCCTTCGCCGACCGCTCCCGCTACTCCATGGACTGGTACTACCCCGTCCTCGGCGGCGCGGTCACCGGCGCGGCCGCCCGCCACCGGCTGGCCGCCGACTGGGACCGGTTCGTCGTGCCCGGGCTGGGCGCCCGCTGCGTGGCCGACCGGCCGTGGGTCACCGGCGCCGAGACCTGCGAGCTGGCGCTGGCCCTGGCCGTCGCCGACCAGCCGGACGCCGCCCTGGAGCAGGTGGCGGCCATGCAGCACCTGCGCGCCGACGACGGCTCCTACTGGACCGGGTACGTGTTCGCCGACGACGCGCGCTGGCCGGTGGAGCGGACGACCTGGACCGCCGCCGCCGTCGTCCTGGCCGCCGACGCGCTCTCCGGCGCCACGCCGGCCTCGGGGCTCTTCCCCGACCCGGGCGCCCTCGCCGCGGCAGGCCTGCCCGCGGCCGGTTCGCTGACGGGAGGAGCGGGCACGGTCCTCCCGTGACCCTCGCCTCCGACCTGACCGTGGTCGTCGCCAGCCAGAACCGGCGCAGCGACCTGCTCGCCACGCTCCCCCGTCACGAGGCACCGGTCGTGCTGGTGGACAACGCCTCCACCGACGGCACCGTCGACGCCGTCCGGGCCGCCCATCCCGACGTCGACGTCCTGGCACTGGCCCGCAACGAGGGCGCCCACGGCAGGACACGCGGGGTGGCGCGGGCCGGCACGCCGTTCGTGGCTTTCGCCGACGACGACTCGTGGTGGGCGCCCGGTGATCTGGAGCGGGCGGTGGAGGTCATGCGTGCCCATCCCCGGCTCGCGGTGCTGAACGCGCGCATCCTGGTCGGCCCGGAGGAGCGCCTCGACCCGGTCTGCCAGGAGATGGCCGGGAGCCCCCTGGGCACGGCGCCGGACCTCCCCGGCCCCTCGCTCCTGGGCTTCGTCGCGTGCGCGGCGCTCTTCCGCACCGAGGCGTTCGAGGCCGTGGGCGGGTTCGACGCGGTGGTCCGGTTCCCCGGCGAGGAGGAGCGCCTGGCCCTCGACCTGGCGGCGGCCGGCTGGGGGCTGGCCTACGTCGACGCGGTGACCGTGCACCACCATCCCTCCCCTCGCCGCCAGGACCCGGGGCGGCGGCAGGCGGGCCTCTGGCGCAGCCGGCTGCTCACCGCCGTCATGCGGCTGTCCGCGGCCGACGTCGCGGCCGTCCTGCGGGCCGCCGTGCGCACGGGCCGTCCCGGCCGAGAAGGCCTCCTGCGGGCGCTCCCGGACCTCCCGGCCGCCCTCCGCCACCGCCGCCCGGTGCCCGAGCGGGTGCGCGCGGACCTGCGGATCCTGGCCGGCGAGGCGGGATGACGAGGGACGAGCGGGTGGCGGTCGTGGTCATCACCCACCAGCGGCGCGCGGAGCTCGTCCGGGCGCTGGACCGGCTGCTGGCGCTGCCCGAGCAGCCGCGGGTCGTGGTCGTGGACAACGGCTCGTCCGATGGCACCGCCGACGCCGTCCGGGCCCGGTTCCCGCAGGTCGAGCTGGTCGCCAGCCCGGAGAACCTCGGCGCCGTGGGCCGCAACGTCGGCGTGGACCTGCTGGACACGCCCTACGTCGCCTTCTGCGACGACGACACGTGGTGGGAACCGGGCTCGCTGACCGCGGCCGCCGACGTCCTGGACGCCCACCCGGGGCTCGCCGTCCTCACCGCGCGCATCCTGGTCGAGCCCGGCGGCACCGAGGACCCGATCGTGGCCGAGCTGCGCGACTCCCCCGTGTCCGGCGCCGCCTGGCTGCCCGGGCCGGCGCTCGGGTCCTTCCTCGCGGGCGCCTCGGTGCTGCGGCGGCAGGCGTTCCTCGAGGTCGGCGGCTTCTCCGAGCGCCTGTGGCTGGGCGGCGAGGAGGAGCTGATGGCCGGTGACCTGGCCGCCGCCGGATGGGAGCTGTGCTACCTGCCGCGGCTCACGGTGCACCACCAGGCCAGCCGGGCCCGCGACCCGCACCGGCGGCGCAAGGACGGCATCCGCAACACGCTCTGGACGACGTGGCTGCGGCGCCCCGTGCGCCCGGCGCTGCGCCGCACGGCGCGGCTGCTGGCCACCGTGCCCCGGGACCGGGTGTCCGCCCGGGCCCTGCTGGAGGCCGCGGCCGGCGTCCCGTGGGTGCTGCGCGAGCGGCGGGTGCTGCCACCGCACGCCGAGGCCCGCTTCGCCGCGCTCGAGGACGCCCAGCGCACCTCGACCGCCCGCCGCTACGTGAGCTAGCGGGCGCAGGGTGAGTCAGCGGGCGCAGGCGATGCAGGTCCGCGCCGCCGGACGCGCGGCCAGCCGTTCCGGGGCGATGGACCGCCCGCAGCTCTCGCAGGTGCCGTAGCCGCCGTCCGCCCGCCGGGCCAGCGCCGCGTCCACGTCGGCCAGCCGCCGGCGCGCCTGGTCGAGCAGGGCGACCACCTGCTGGCGCTCGAACGCGATGGTCGCGCCCTCCGGGTCGTGCTCGTCGTCGGCGTTGGACGCCTTCGAGGCCGCGACCACGCCGTCGAACTCGCGGGTGAGCGCCTCGATCTGGGCCAGCGCCGCGGCCCGTTCCTCGGCCAGCGGATCGCTCACCGCAGCCTGCGCAGCAACCGCAGCGAACCGGTGCCCGGCAGCTCCTGGAAGTCCCCCGACCCGACCACCCGCGTGTAGACGCCGTAGGGCGCCTGGCCGCCGTCGGCGGGGTCGGGGAACACGTCGTGGATCGCCAGCGTGCCGCCGATGGCCACCTTGGTGACCCACGCGTCCTGGTCACGGCGGGCGGACTCCTCGGTGTGGCTGCCGTCGAGGAAGAGCAGCGCGAGCGGCGTCGTCCAGAGCGGAGCCAGCACCTCCGACCGGGTGACGACGGCGACGACGACGTCCTCCGCCCCGGCCGTGGCGATCGTGCGGCGGAAGTGCGGCAGGGTGTCGATCCGCCCGACCTCGGGGTCCACCAGCGACGGGTCGTGGTACTCCCAGCCGGGCTGGTGCTCCTCCGATCCGCGGTGGTGGTCCACGGTGACGACCTGCCGGCCGGTCTCCCGCGCCGCGGCCGCCAGGTAGAGGGCGGACCTGCCCATCCAGCTGCCCACCTCGAGCAGCGGACCCGGGACCGCGACGGCGCGGGCGGCCTCGTAGAGGGCCTGCCCCTCGTCGTCGGGCATGAACCCCGGGGCGGCTCGCGCGGCGGACAGGAGATCGGTCGTCACGGTCACAGCCTCGCTCACCGGGCGAAGCGGCCGCGCAGGGCGGTCACGCGGCGTTCCGTGGCGGCTCCCGCCTGGGTGTCGGCGGCCTTGGCGAAGAACGCGCCCGCGGCGGTCGTGACCGGGACGGCGAGCACGAGCGCGATCGCCCCGACCAGGGTGCGGATGATCTCCTCGGCCAGCGCGGAGCTGGTGATCAGGGTCCAGATCGGGGTCGGGAAGAGCTCGAACAGCAGCAGCAGCGGCAGCGCGGCCCCCGCGTAGGCGAACACGATCGTGTAGACGGTCGAGGCGATGTGGTCCCGGCCCACCGCCATGCCCCGGTCGTACAGCTCGCGCCAGCTCATCTGCGGCGACACCTCGTGCAGCTGCCACATGGCCGAGGCCTGGGTGATGGTGACGTCGTTGAGCACCCCCAGCCCGGCGACGACGATGCCGGCCAGCACCAGCCCCGAGAAGTCCAGCGTCGGGTCGTAGGTGCGCAGGGTGTTCGTCTCCTCGCTGGTGAGCCCGGTCAGCGACGCGGCGGAGACCGCCAGCGAACCCATGACCGCCACCAGGGTGAGCCCGAACAGGGTGCCGATCAGGGCCGTCGTCGTGCGGGCGGAGAAGCCGTGCGCCAGGTACAGCACGACGAACATGATCGCCGCCGACCCGACCAGGCTGACCAGGGTCGGTGAGTCGTCCTCGAGCAGGCCGGGGAGCACGAACTTCAGCAGGACGACGAAGGCGAAGGCCAGGCCCAGCAGCGACGCGAGTCCACGCCACCGCGCCACCAGACCGACGACCACCGCGAACGCGACCGCCAGCACGATGATCGGGGTGTCCCGCTGGTAGTCGTAGAAGGAGAAGACGGGGCCGCCCTCGACGCCGGCGTCGCGGGTGAGAACCAGGACGTCGCCCTCCCCGACCCCGGCGGCGACCACCTCGGCCGGCAGCTCGACGGACTGGAAGTCGCCGGCGCCCTCCCCGTCCAGGATCTCCACCACGGCCCTGGCGCAGTCCGCCGGTGGCGCGGCCGGATCGGTGGAGCAGTCGAAGGTCTCCACCGACACGATCTCGCCGTCGGGATAGGTGGTGCCCGGGGGGAAGTAGGTCTGCGCGACCTGCTCGGCCCGCGTCGGCTCCCCGTCGGGCCACAGCGCGAACAGCCCGATCACGGTGGCGAGCCCGGCGGGGACCAGGAAGAGCAGCATGAGCCAGACGGCCCGACGTCGTCTGCCCAGCGCCTCCGCGCTCGGCGGCGGGGCGTCCGGGTCGGGTCCGTGGGAGTGAGAACTGGGCGGCACCCGAACAGGCTAGGAGCCGCCGCCTCCGACGCGCGTCCGACACCGCGGCCGGTCAGGACCCGGCAGCCGCCGCACCCTCGATCGGGAAGCGGTGCCAGAGGCCGCTGAGCTGCAGGGGGCGCACCACCGCGGCGGTGGGGTGCACCAGAGCGACGTCGATGCCCCGGGGCGCCGCGAGCCGCTGGAGCTGCACCAGTACGGCCATGCCTGCGGAGTTCATGAAGGTGATCTCGGAGAGGTCGAGCTCGACGCGGGTGGGCGCGGGCTGGTTCAGGAGCAGGTCGGTGAGCACCCGGACCAGGGGCCGGCGGGCCGAGTCGACGAGGTCACCGGCGATCCTCAGCCGGGCGATGCCGTCCTCGACGCGGTGCTCGACCTCGGGTTCGGCGGGCGATGCCGGGCTCGTCTCCTCCACGGTGGGGCTCTGCCCCGCGCGGCGGTGGTTCACGCGCCCGGACGTCAGGATCGCGGACCGGTGCACCGCCGGGATACCCAAGACTCCACCACGGATCGCATGTTTACTCCTCCAAGCTCTGGAGGTAATCTGCACCCGCCACGAGAGATTCGGTCTCGGGCAGTGACCTCGACACGACCCACCCAGGAGGTTGGAGAGCCATGATGCTGACCGCCTACGACCCGTTCGCCGCCACGTCCGCCGCCTTCCGCGCGCTGGACCAGCTGACCGGCCGCGCGGGCTCGGGCACCGCCCGCCCGCTGTCGGGCATGCCGATGGATGCCTACCGCGTCGGTGACAACTTCGTCGCCCACTTCGACCTGCCCGGCGTCGACCCCGGCTCGATCGACCTGTCGGTCGAGGGCACCACGCTGACGGTCAGCGCCGAGCGCTCGGTGCCCCAGCTGGAGAACGCCGAGTGGACGATCGCCGAGCGGCCGTTCGGCAGCTACACCCGGCAGCTCGTCCTGGGCCGCAGCCTGGACACCGACCGGCTCGAGGCCAGCTACCACGACGGCGTGCTGACGGTGAGCATCCCGGTCGCGGAGAAGGCCAAGGCCCGCAAGATCACCGTGACCCGCGCGGACGCGCCGACCGCGGTCGGGAGCCGCACCATCGAGGGCGAGTCCTCCGAGCACGAGCAGAAGGCGGTCGAGAGCTGATCGACCGAGTCGCAGGGGCCGGGTCCGCGGACCCGGCCCCTGCGCTTTCCCCGACCCGACAGGACAGGCGACGATGACGACGGAGACGAACGGCCCCGACCCCTCCAGCCGACTCGACGACCCCGACTTCCCCGCGCTGACCATGAGCCAGGCGGCCGCCCTGCTCGGCGTCCAGGCCGCCTTCCTGCGGAGCCTGGACTCCTCCGGCTTCCTCCAGCCGCACCGCTCCCCCGGCGGCCACCGGCGCTACTCCCGGTCCCAGCTCGACCTCGCCGCCCGGATGCGCGGCCTCCTCGACGACGGGCACTCGATGGCCTCGGCCGAGACGATCGCCGGCCTGCAGGACGAGCTCGCCTCCGCCCGTGCCGACATGGACCGGCTGCGCTCCGACGTCGCCCGCCTGCGCCTCCGCCGGGACGACGGAGCACTGGGCAGATAAACCCTAGGGGGGTATAGTTCCTCGCGTGACGCAGTCGCTTCCCGCCCCCGAGTCCGCCGGCCACGACCACCAGCACGGCTACATCAACCGCAAGGACGACTACCTCAAGCGGCTGCGCCGCATCGAGGGCCAGGCCCGCGGTCTGCAGCGCATGGTCGAGGACGAGAAGTACTGCATCGACATCCTCACCCAGGTCTCGGCGATGACGAAGGCGCTGCAGTCGGTCGCGCTGGGCCTGCTCGAGGAGCACATGAGCCACTGCGTCGTCGATGCCGCGCGCGCCGGCGGCCGTGAGGCCGACGAGAAGATCCGCGAGGCCTCCGACGCCATCGCGCGCCTCGTCCGCTCCTGATCTCCCCGGAACCGTGAGAGGAACCCCCATGAGCACCGCCACCTACACCGTCGTCGGGATGACCTGCGGCCACTGCGTCAGCGCGGTGACCGAGGAGGTCTCCCAGGTCCCCGGCGTCACCGGCGTCGACGTCGACCTGGAGTCCGGCGGCCTGACGGTCACCAGCGACGCCCCCGTCGAGGCGGGCGCCGTCCGCACCGCCGTCGAGGAGGCCGGCTACGAGGTGGCCGGCTGAGTCATGAACATCCCGCTCAAGCTCGCCGGCTTCGGCCTCGGGCTGGTCGCCACCTTCGGCGCCGCCCTGGGCATCGGCACCGTCGTCGGCCCCGTCGGGTCCGTGGCCGAGCTCCCCGCCGGCGAGCACGCCATGGGAGCCGACCCGGCCGGGCGCCATGACGACGGCGGGCACGAGGCCTCCGCGGCCGACCTGCCGGCCGGGCTGGCCATGTCCGACCGCGGCTACACGCTCGACCTCGCGGCGCGCTCGCTGCCCGCGGGCGCCGCGACACCGATCGAGTTCCGGATCCTCGGCAGCACCGGGGAGCCGGTCACCCGGTACGACGTCGACCACGACGTCGACCTGCACCTGATCGCCGTCCGCCGCGACCTCACCGGCTTCCAGCACGTGCACCCCGAGCTGGGGACCGACGGCGTCTGGCGGATCCCGCTGGCGCTCGACCCGGGCGCCTGGCGGCTGTTCGCCGACTTCACGCCCACCGACCTCGGCGAGAACCTCACCCTCGGCGCCGACCTGGCCGTCGCCGGCGAGCTCGCCCCCGCACCGCTGCCGGCCCCGTCGACGACGGCGGAGGTGGACGGCTTCACCGTCGCGCTGAGCGGCTCGCTCGAGCCCGGACGGGAGTCGGACCTGACCCTCAGCGTCAGCCGCGACGGCCGGCCGGTCACCGACCTGCAGCCCTACCTCGGCGCATTCGGCCACCTGGTGGTGCTGCGCGACGGCGACCTCGGCTATCTGCACGCCCACCCGGTGGACGAGGCGGATGGCGTGGCTGAGGCGGATGGCGCGGCCACGACCTCCGGCCCGCACGTCCGGTTCGCGACCACCGCACCCTCGGCCGGCGACTACCGGCTGTTCCTGGACTTCAAGCACGACGGCGTCGTCCGGACGGCGGCCTTCACCGTCTCCGCCGGCGCGCACGGGGAGGACCACGGATGAGCACCCCCACCGACCGCGCCACGACCGACGTGGAGCTGCTGATCGGCGGCATGACCTGCGCCTCGTGCGCGAACCGCATCGAGAAGAAGCTCAACAAGCTCGACGGCGTGACCGCCACGGTGAACTACGCGACGGAGAAGGCGAAGGTCAGCTTCGGCGAGGGCGTCACGCCCGAGGACCTGATCGCGACGGTCGAGAAGACCGGCTACAGCGCGGAGCTGCCTCGGCCGCCGCGGGCCGAGGAGCCCGGGGCCCCCACGGACGCGGCCGCGTCGCTGCGCCGGCGGCTGCTGGTCTCCCTGGCGCTGACCGTCCCGGTCGTGGCGATGGCCATGGTCCCGGCGCTGCAGTTCGAGTACTGGCAGTGGCTGTCGCTCACCCTGGCCGCCCCGGTCGTCGTCTGGGGCGGCGCGCCCTTCCACCGGGCCGCCTGGACCAACCTCCGGCACGGGGCCGCGACGATGGACACCCTCGTCTCGCTCGGCACGCTCGCCGCGTTCGGCTGGTCGCTGTACGCGCTGTTCCTCGGCACCGCGGGGGTCCCGGGGATGACGCACCCGTTCGAGCTGACGATCGCCCGGACCGAGGGCAGCGGCAACATCTACCTGGAGGCCGCCGCCGGGGTGACCACGTTCATCCTCGCCGGCCGGTTCTTCGAGGCCCGGTCCAAGCGGCAGGCGGGCGCGGCCCTGCGCGCGCTGCTGGAGCTGGGCGCCAAGGACGTCTCGGTCCTGCGGGGCGGCACCGAGCGGCGGGTCCCGGTGGACGAGCTCGCGGTGGGCGACCTGTTCGTCGTCCGGCCCGGCGAGAAGCTCGCCGCGGACGGCGAGGTGACCGAGGGGTCCTCTGCGGTCGACGCCTCGATGCTCACCGGCGAGTCGGTGCCGGTCGAGGTCGGTCCTGGCGACGCGGTGGCCGGTGGCACGGTCAACGCCGGTGGGCGGCTGGTCGTGCGGGCCACCCGGGTCGGGTCGGAGACCCAGCTCGCGCAGATGGCGCGACTGGTCGAGGACGCGCAGAACGGCAAGGCGGAGGTCCAGCGGCTGGCCGACCGCATCTCCGGGATCTTCGTGCCGATCGTCCTCGCGCTCGCCGTCGCGACGCTCGGCTTCTGGATCGGCACCGACGCCGGGCTGCCGGCCGCCTTCACCGCCGCGGTCGCCGTCCTGATCATCGCCTGCCCGTGCGCGCTGGGGCTGGCCACGCCGACGGCGCTGATGGTCGGCACCGGGCGGGGCGCGCAGCTCGGCATCCTGATCAAGGGGCCCGAGGTCCTGGAGAACACCCGCCGGGTGGACACCGTCGTCCTGGACAAGACCGGCACGGTCACCACCGGCCGGATGACGCTGCTCGACGTGATTCCCGCCGACGGCGAGGACGCCGACCGGCTGCTGCGGCTGGCCGGCGCCCTCGAGGCGGCATCGGAGCACCCGATCGCCCAGGCGGTGGCGCGCGCGGCGGCCGAACGGGCCGGCTCGCTGCCTGCCGTCACCGACTTCGCCAACGTCGAGGGCCTGGGCGTGCACGGCGTGGTCGAGGGGTCGGCCGTCGTGGTCGGCCGCCGACGTCTGCTGGCCGACTGGTCGCTGCCCCTCTCCCCCGCCCTCGAGCACGCCGCCGCGACCGCGGCGGCGGCCGGCCGGACCGCGATCGCGGTGGGCTGGGACGGCGCCGCGCGCGGCGTCCTGGTTGTCGCCGATGCCGTGAAGCCCGGGTCGGCCGCGGCAGTGCGCCAGCTGCGCGAGCTCGGCCTCACACCCGTCCTGCTGACCGGGGACAACGAGACGGTCGCCCGGACGGTGGCCGCGGAAGTCGGCATCGACACCGTGATCGCCGAGGTACTGCCGAAGGACAAGGTCGACGTCGTCCGCCGGCTGCAGGGCGAGGGCCGCACCGTGGCGATGGTCGGCGACGGCGTGAACGACGCGCCCGCCCTCGCCCAGGCCGACCTCGGGCTGGCGATGGGCACCGGTACCGACGTGGCGATCCAGGCGAGCGACCTCACGCTGGTGCGCGGTGACCTGCGGGTGGCCGCCGACGCGATCCGGCTCTCCCGCCGCACCCTGTCGACGATCAAGGGCAACCTGTTCTGGGCCTTCGCCTACAACGTCGCCGCGATCCCGCTGGCCGCGGCCGGCCTGCTGAACCCGATGATCGCCGGCGCGGCCATGGCGTTCAGCTCCGTGTTCGTGGTGACCAACAGCCTGCGGCTGCGCGGCTTCGCGCCGCTGCCGGAGAACCGCGACGCCACGACGGCGGTCCCCTCGGGCGCTCGCCGGGAGCCGCGGG
>CADCTN010000046.1 GCA_902805535.1 uncultured Blastococcus sp.
TACTCGATCGCCGGCCACCCCAAGTACACGATCACCGGCGGCACGGTGACCCTCGACGGCGAGGACGTCCTCGCGATGACCGTCGACGAGCGCGCCCGCGCCGGCCTGTTCCTGGCCATGCAGTACCCGGTCGAGGTCCCCGGCGTCTCGGTGTCGAACTTCCTCCGCACCGCCGCGACCGCGATCAAGGGCGAGGCGCCCAAGCTGCGCACCTGGGTCAAGGACGTCAAGACCGAGATGGCCGGCCTGGAGATGGACCCAGCGTTCGCCGAGCGCAACGTCAACGAGGGCTTCTCCGGCGGTGAGAAGAAGCGCCACGAGATCCTGCAGATGCGCCTGCTCAAGCCGAAGGTCGCCATCCTCGACGAGACCGACTCCGGCCTGGACGTCGACGCGCTCCGGGTCGTCTCCGAGGGCGTCAACCGGACCCGCGAGGAGGGTGATGTCGGCGTCCTGCTGATCACCCACTACACGCGGATCCTCAAGTACATCAAGCCCGACTTCGTGCACGTCTTCGTCGCCGGCCGCGTCGTCGACGAGGGCGGCCCGGAGCTGGCCGCCAAGCTCGAGGACGAGGGCTACGCCGCCTACGTCAAGGACAGCAACGAGCAGGCGAGCGCCGAGAAGGCAGCGGAGGTCGCGACAGCATGACCCAGACCGTCTCGCGTCCCGACGGGGCGTCGTCCCCCGCCGAGAGGCGCCCCCTGCCTCTGGACGTCGAGGCGATCCGGGCGGACTTCCCGATCCTGACCCGCACCGTGCGGGACGGGAAGCGGCTGGTCTACCTCGACTCCGGGGCCACCTCGCAGAAGCCGCGCCAGGTGCTGGACGCCGAGCGCTGGTTCTACGAGAACGTCAACGCCGCCCCGCACCGCGGGGCGCACCAGCTCGCCGAGGAGGCGACGGGCGCCTACGAGGCGGCCCGCGCCACCATCGGCGGGTTCATCGGGGCGCCCGAGCGGGAGATCGTCTTCACCCGCAACACCACCGAGGCGATCAATCTGGTCGCCTACGCCCTCTCCAACGCCGCGACGGCGAAGGAGGAGGAGTTCCGCACCTACGCGGTCGGCCAGGGTGACGAGATCGTGGTCACCGAGATGGAGCACCACGCCAACCTGGTGCCGTGGCAGCAGCTCTGCGAGCGCACCGGGGCGACCCTGCGCTGGCTGGGGCTCACCGATGACGGCCGGCTGGACCTGTCCGACCTGGCCACGGTGGTCAACGAGCGCACCAAGCTCGTCGCGGTCACCCAGCAGTCGAACATCCTCGGCACGATCAACCCGTTGGGCGAGATCGTCGCGCGGGCCCACGAGGTCGGCGCCCTGGTCCTGGTCGACGGCGCCCAGTCGGTGCCGCACCAGCCGGTCGACGTCGCCGAGCTGGGCGCGGACTTCCTGGTCTTCTCCGGGCACAAGATGCTCGGACCGACCGGCGTCGGCGTCCTGTGGGGCCGCTACGACGTGCTCGACAAGCTGCCGCCGTTCCTCACCGGCGGCTCGATGATCGAGGTCGTGCGGATGGAGGGCAGCACGTTCGCCGCCCCGCCGCAGCGCTTCGAGGCCGGCGTCCCGATGAGCGCGCAGGTCATCGGCCTGGCGGCTGCCGTCGAGTACCTGCAGGCGCTCGGCATGGACGCGGTCGAGGCCCACGAGCTGGCGATCACCGGCTACGCGCTGGAGAAGCTCGCCGAGATCCCGGGCGTGACGGTGATCGGCCCGCCCGACACCGTCGCCCGCGGGGGAGCGGTCTCCTTCACCGTCGAGGGCATCCACCCGCATGACGTCGGTCAGGTCCTCGACGACCGCGGCATCGCCGTCCGGGTGGGGCACCACTGCGCCTGGCCGGTCGTGCGGCGCTACGGCGTTCCGGCGACGACCCGCGCCACGTTCTACGTGCACACCGGCTACGACGACGTCGACGCACTCGTCGACGGAATTCGCGCGGCCCAGAAGTTCTTCGGAACTGTGTGAGGTCGAACCGCTGATGCAGCTGGAGAACATGTACCAGGAGATCATCCTGGACCACTACAAGAACCCGCACGGTCGCGGTCTGCGCGAGCCGTTCGAGGCCGAGGTGCACCACGTCAACCCGACCTGCGGTGACGAGGTGACGCTGCGCCTGCACGTCGAGTACGACGCGGCGGGGGACCCCGTCGTGTCGGACGTCTCCTACGAGGGCATGGGCTGCTCGATCAGCCAGGCGTCGGTGTCGGCGATGTACGACCTGGTGCTCGGCAAGACGGTGCCGCAGGCGCTGGCGGCCGGCGAGCACTTCATGACGCTGATGCAGGCGAAGGGCGACCCGGCGGTCGCCGAGAAGCTCGAGGACGAGCTGGAGGACGCCGTCGCGTTCGCCGGTGTGTCGAAGTACCCGGCGCGCATCAAGTGCGCGCTGATGAGCTGGATGGCCCTCAAGGACGCCAGCGTCCGAGCCCTGTCGGCCAACCACCCCACCGCCCCCACTGGAGGCCCCGCATGAGCGAGACCACTGAGAACGCGACTCCCGCCACCGACGGAGCGCCCGGCGACCTGCCGGCCTACAAGTCGGCGCTGATCGAGGACCTCGAGGAGGCCATGCGCGACGTCGTCGACCCCGAGCTGGGCGTCAACGTCGTCGACCTCGGCCTGGTCTACGGCCTGGACGTCGACGAGAGCAACGTGGCGATCATCGACATGACGCTGACCTCGGCGGCCTGCCCGCTGACGGATGTCATCGAGGACCAGGCCCGTCAGGCGCTGACCGGCGGCCCCGGCCCCGGTCTGGTCGACGACATCCGGATCAACTGGGTCTGGATGCCGCCGTGGGGCCCGGACAAGATCACCGACGACGGCCGCGAGCAGCTGCGCGCCCTCGGCTTCCGCGTCTGACGGAGGACCCCTCTGCTCCCCACGCCTCGCACGCTCGGCGCGGGGTCCTGCAGAGGGGCCGCTCCAGCGCCTCCGGAGGCGCGTTCCGAGATTCAAGTCGACGGGACCTGGTGCCGCGCCCACGCGGCGCTTCGAACCGCGGCGTCTTAGAGGGCCTGGCTGGCGGGGGCGTGGAAGCCTGCATCTCCGTGGCGATCGACATTGAGGCGCTTCTGCGACGGGTGGTCGCCGAGGTCTTCGACGCGGACGTCGTAGTGACGTACTCGACAGCACCGAAGGATCCGCACAGGCATCGCGTCGAGCTGACCTCGCCGGATGGCCGCCGTCACGCTGGCCTGACGGCTTCCTACGAGTGGTTCGATGCCTTCATCTTTGACCTCGGAGTCTCCACCTTTCTGCTGGACTACGACGACGAGGAAGCGGACAAGGAAGCCGTCCTCCGCGCGCTGGCGGTGGTCGTCCGCGCATACCTACGCGGTGAGGGACGCGTCGAGCACAGGCGCGGTCTGATTCGATCGCACTCGGTGCTGACGATCGTCGTCGACGGCCACGAATGGGTGCTGCGTCGTGGCTGGAGTCGGCCCCACTATCCCGGCTAGGGCGCACCTGCGGCGACATTCCACGTGGATGCCCATGATGGGGGCGACATCCAGGAAGGCGGGTGACGTGCCGAAGACGCTCGTCGGCAGGGCCATTGCCGCGATCTACGTCCTCGGGGTCGTCGCCTCCACGCTGATCTGGGTCACCCAAGGGGCATACTCGGCTGCCGTCGCGGTGACCTCTGCTCTGACTCTGCCATTCAGCCCGTTGGCGTATGTCTCGCTCTACTTCGCAGGCATGGCTCTCGTGGGCAGCAGTTCCGTCGTGGAAGCAGCCATCTTCACGCCGCTCCTCCTGGTGCTCTTCCCGGGTATAGCGGTGGGGAACGTTTTCATGGCCCGCGCGCTCTGGGGAGCACATCTGCGACGGCGGCCGCGTCGCGAGTCGGCATCCGCTCGCCGAAGGTCTGTCCGGTAGTGGTTCGTTTTCAGAGACACCAGTTGAACAGTGGCCCGGCCGGGCCACGTCAGGCCGGTCTGGCACCCTCGCCGGGCGGGAGTGCGTACGGCTCGTAGTGAGCGACCCTGCCCCATCGTCGCCAGCCCGGCAGGGGAACGAGCACTGCCCGGCAGCCCTCATATCCGGTTTCGCGCACCACCTGCCCGTCCTCAAAGGTCACCTCGACCCGTGAACGCGCTAGCGCGGAGGTCTCCGTGACCTTTCCTGCAACCGCGGCGTTCACCACCCGCTCAACGAAATGGACATCTTCGATGGAGCGATCCAGCTCCCAACGCCCACCCCGGTAGAGCCTTCCCACCTCCAACACTATTTCGTCGCCGAACAGCATCCACGACACCGGAACGGATTCTGGATTTACGGGCTGTAGCCGCCAAGAGATGCCATCGATATCTCGGATCGCACTGCGTTCGACGATCGCGGCGCCTATGAGCTCGGCGCGAAGGCGGTCCTCGAGTCCGGCGAGCAACACGCCAATTTCGTCCTCGGGCCGGGGAATTCGGTCGTCCCGCATCCGCGCATCGTGCCTCAACCGTCAGCCCGACCAGCGACCGCAACCCCAGTGCCGAGCGTTGACGGCTGCTGACTCCGGTACGCGAATTCGGCGTCGCGAGCCACGCCCGACGAGACAACCGAAGTCGGGGCAGTTTCTCGCGACGACGGCGTCGCGCACACCTGCATGTGCAGGTGTCCTGGACGGGTCCTCGTCCCTAACGTGGCCGCTGCGGACCAGGCACCTCCCTCCCTCCCTCAAGGAGCAAGGCTATGAACGGACCAGCGAAGATCGGACGCCGCTCGTTGCTCGCTGGAATGGGGGCGACCGCTCTGCTGGGCGTCGCTGGGCTGGAGCCCGCAGTCGCATCACCTCTTCCGAGACAAGAGCAACGCCGGTCCGACGGTCTGAAACTCTTCCGCTGGGTGCATGCGCCCAACACGATCACTGGGCTTGCGGTGACCTCCGGAGGCCGCGTATTCGTGTGCCTGCCCCGGTACTCGGCCGCGAACCCGTTCACGCTCGCGGAAGTGGCTGGCGACGGGTCGGTCACAGCCTTTCCCGATGCCGAGATGAACCGGCCAGACCCCGGCCGTCCGGACCAGACGCTTTTCAGCACCCTCAACTGTGTCCCTGATCGTCGAGGACGCCTGTGGATCCTGGACTCCGGGCAGGCGACGACGGCCGAGCCCGTTACGCAGGGTGCGGCCAAGCTCGTGTGCGTCGACCTAGCCACGAATGAAGTGGTGCGCACCGTCCCCTTGTCGTCGGTGACAAGCGAGAAGGCGTCTCCCAACGATCTGGTCATCTGGCACGACCCCGCCGGGGAACCGGTCCGTGCCTACATCAGTGACCAGGGGCGAGGAGGCCAAGGGGCGCTCATCGCAGTCGACCTGACGACGGGCCGGGTCGTCCGTCGGCTCGCTGAGCACGCGAGCACTGCTTCCCAGCCGGGAGGCGTGCTGAGGATCATGGAGGGGCGCCACGTCCTGCTCCGCAGCGCGGACGGAGCATCTCGCCCGCTGCTCGGAGGCGCGAACGCGATCGCGCTGAGCCCCGATGGGATGCATCTGTACTACGGGCCCATCGCGAGCCGCCGGGCATATCGCATCGATACTGGCCGACTCCTCGATCCGTCGGCCAGTGATGCTGATCTGGCGGCGACCGTCGTGGATCTCGGGGAGAAGGGCGCGACCGCGGGGATGATCACGGACGCGTTGGGTCGGATCTACCTGTCACTTCAGGAATTCAACGCGGTAGGGCGGAGGGAACTGGACGGCACCATCACGGTTCTGGATGACGATCCGCGACTGATCTGGCCTGACACGTTCTCGATCACGGACGACGGCTGGCTGTACGTGACGGCAGCGCAAGCCAATCGCCGTCCGGAGTTCAACGGGGGCGTAGATCAGCAGAAGCCTCCCTACGGGATCTTCCGGATCCGGATCGGTGCCGGCCCCGCCACGTAGCGTGCGGTTGCCACCGAGTAGGCGAGGAGGTCCGTTCGTCGTCCGGCGTCAGCGCAGGTCGGCGAGGCGGGTGCCGAAGCCGGCCACTGGACGCCGCTCCCGACGGGTTCCCAGCGCCAGCAGGGCACACCCCACGACGAGGGCGGCGGCCAGCGGCCACGGGAGCGCGCGAACGGTGAACCCGAGGCCCAGGAACAGCGCCGTCCCCGCCCCCACCATCAGCGGCGCACGCACACCGGTCCGGGCGCCGGCCACCAGCACGGCCGCGGCGACCACGAGGACGGCGCCCGCGCGTGCGCCGTCGGACGTGGTGATCGCCAGGACCGCCGAGGGCAGCGCCGCGGTGAGCAGGCCGGGGCCCCACGCGGGCCACGACGGACCGTCGACCAAGCGCGGGCCGGCGGCGACGAGCAGTCCGGCGGCGGCCGGCAGCGAGTACCACTCCACTGCCGCGAGGTCCGCGGCGGCGGCGAGGAACCACGCCGCGGCCACGAGCTGGACGGCCGCGCCCCGCCACGCCGTCGCGGAGCTGGCGTCGAGCGGCTGGCCGGCCGTGTGCGTCCGCCACGCCCAGCTGAGCGTGAACAGGCCCTGGACGGCGAACAGGACGGCGAGCGTCGTCCCCTCGTCCGCGGCGCGCAGGAGGACCGCGGCGGCCAGCGAGCAGACCGCGGCCGCTCGCGCCGTCGCGCTGCGGGACGCGGCGTCCAGACCGGCGCCCACCGTCATGGCGACGCCGTAGAGGACGGTCAGCAGCACCGCGGCCGTCACGGGACCGAGCAGCACGGCGGGCAGCGCCAGCAGGGCGGCCCCGGCCAGGCAGCCGAGGGCCACCGGGAGCGCCACGGGTCGGTCGTCGGGACGGCGGGCCGCGACCAGCACGGTCGGCAGCGCGGTGAGGACGAGCAGCAGGCTGAGCTCCGACCACCGCTCGCGCGCGACGAGCTGGCCGATGCACAGCAGCGCCATCACCACGCCGGCGGACAGCCCGACCGGGAGGAGGAGACTCCGCCACCAGCCGGTCAGCGTGGCCGCCGCGGTGGTGGCGAGCAGCACGCCCGCGTACCCGGTGAGGGTCATGGAGAGCGGGCCGAGCGAGGAGAAGGCGCCGGTGACCGCGGCGCCCGTGACGAGCCCTGCCAGGACCGGCACCGCCACCGGCGGCCCCATCAGGGGGTCGAGCTCCCTGCGCCGCCGGGTCAGCAGCAGACCGGCCGAGGCCGCGACCATGAGGCCGGCGGAGAGCCACCGCTCGGCCCCGGCGTCGGTCCAGGCGCTGGCCGAGCCGCCCGTGACCCCCGCCAGCCACCAGGGGACGGTCGTGACCAGGGCGATCCGGGCGATCACCCGCCGCCCGGCCAGGGCGATCCCCAGGCCCACCAGGGCGACGCCGAGGTAGGCCAG
Source organism: uncultured Blastococcus sp. (assembly GCA_902805535.1). Lineage (GTDB taxonomy): Bacteria > Actinomycetota > Actinomycetes > Mycobacteriales > Geodermatophilaceae > Blastococcus_B. The sequence continues at coordinate 7,290 of CADCTN010000046.1, forward strand.
GGTGTGCAGGCCCGTCGCCACGCCGTCCAGCGCCCGGAGGACGGCGAGCTGCGCCGCGGCCCAGGCGGCCAGCGGCCAGACCGTGGTCGTGGGGGCGACCCGGTGCAGGACGAGGAAGCCGACGGCGAGGAGGGCCGCCGAGCCGGACGCCGCGGTCAGCAGCGGTCCGCCGAGATCGCTGCCCACCAGCGCGAGCGCCGCGGCGGAGGCGGCGAGGGTCTCCTGGGAGCTGCGCAGCCGCGAGCGGGCCGCCCGCACGGACGATCCGGCGGCGGCCGCGGCGAGGACGAGCAGCAGGGCCCGGACCGGGCCGCCCCCGTACGCGGAGGCGATCGCCGCGCCGGCGCTGACGAGCAGGACCGCACCCACGCCGAGCAGCACCTGCGGGGGCCGGGCGCGGTAGGGCAGGGGCGGGAGCGGTGCCGTGCCGACCGAACGGGTCATGGCCGCCTCCCTTCCCGTGCCCCCGAGGCGTTCCCACCGTAGGGCGGAGGGCCGCACCGGGCACCCGCTCAGTGCATCTGCGCCACCCACGCGACCGCTTCGCGCGCCTGCTGGCGCCGGCGCTCGTACGTGGCACCGACCACGAGCAGCAACAGCCCGGCGGTCCCGAGCGTCGCCCACCGGGGGAGCAGCGGCGCGTAGGGCCCGAGCCGGCCGACGGCGACGAACAGCAGGACGCCGGCGCCGAGCAGGAACGGTGCCTGCCGGTGCCGGAGGGCGCCGAACACGGTCAGCAGCGCCGCCGCCGCGACGACCAGCGTCAGCCGGAGGGCGGTGGGGGTCGCGACGACGACCAGCGCCGATGGCACCAGTGCCACGCCGGCGGCCGCCGCCTCCGCCGCCCAGGACGGCGCACCGCTGCGCAGCTGCGGGAGGGCGATGACGAGCAGGCCCGCCGCCGCCGGCAGCGTGTACGCCTCGGGCGTCTCGATGCCCGCTCCGCCGACGGCGATCCAGGACGCGACCACCAGGTCGGCCACGGCGACCACGCCCACCCAGCGGCGACCGGCCGCGACGGCGTACGCGCCGGCGGCGACCCCGACGACCGCGAGCTGGATCGCGACCTGCCCCCACGCCTCGACGGCGCCGCTGGTGGCCGCCGCGGCGAGCCCGGCGATCGGTCCCGCGGCC
>CADCTN010000047.1 GCA_902805535.1 uncultured Blastococcus sp.
CAAGTGGGGCGGTGAGGCTCGCCCGCCGCTAACCGCCGATCGCGGACATCGGCCGATCCGGCTGCAGGAACGTCGGGTCGTCGATGCCGTGACCGGCACGCTTGCCGGCCACGGCCGTGACCCAGAGGTCGGCGAGCACCTCGTCGGAGGCGCCGGCGCGGAGTGGGGTCCGCAGATCGGACTCGGCCCGCGCGAAGAGGCAGTTCCGGACCTGGCCGTCGGCGGTCAGCCGGACCCGGTCGCAGTCGCCGCAGAACGGCTTGGTCACCGCCGCGATGATGCCCACGGCGTAGTCCGACCCCACCACGGGGAACAGATCGGCCGGGGCGCTACCCCGGGAGGCGGCCGGGACCGGAGGCAGCGGGAGCCGCGAGCGGGACAGCTGGCGCGGGGTCTCGGGCGCACCTCCGGCGCCGGCGGGCGCAGGACGGGCCGGAGCGCGAAGGGCGCTGTCCGACCGGGCGGCACCGGTGCCGCCCGGATGGTCACCGAGGCCTGCGGCAGCGCCGCGCCACAGCCCGTCCGGGCCGTCCGTCCGCCGACGACCGGGGGCTGCCGGGGCGCGCCCCTGGTCTCGTCCGTCACTGCCTGATTCGGCGTGCCTGCCCACAGTGAGGGAATCTAACCGGTGTCACTCCCATTGGACAGGACCCTGGGACGAACGCGTTCGCTGCCGCGCGAGTCGCAGGCGCCGGAGGCGGCGGACGAGCAGCGGATCGGCGGCCAGGGCGTCGGGCCGGTCGACCAGGGTGTTGAGCACCTGGTAGTAGCGCGTCGGCGTCACGCCGAACCGGTCGCGGATCGCGGTCTCCTTGGCGCCCGGCCGACGCCACCACTGCCGCTCGAAGGTGAGCATCTCGTGCTCGCGACGGGACAGGCCCACGCCCGGGACCTGCAGGGAAGCCTCTGCGGGTGCCCCGGGCCGGGGCGGGGAGGCCACCGGGGTCGGGTCGATCGTCATCGCTGGTCGTACTCCTGTCCGTGCGGCGCCGCCGGCGATCGGTGGCGCCTCGCGAGCGACGGTAGCGACGGGGTCCGACAGTTCCGAGCACCCCGGACGGCGACCGACGCGCGCCGCCGGAGCGGGTGTCAGAGCTGCGCGGGGACCGTCTCATCGGCCGCCCGGCGGCTGCCCGCCCGGGCGTGTCGGAGGAGATCGACGGTGAACACCGCGAGCGCCACCCAGACGATGGCGAATCCGACCAGCCGCGCCGGCGGCATCGGCTCGCCGTAGACGAAGACGCCGATGGCCAGCTGCATCGTGGGCGTGAGGTACTGCAGGACCCCCACCGTCGACAGCGGGATGCGGCGGGCGGAGGCGGCGAACAGCAGCAGGGGGACGGCGGTCGCGACGCCGGAGCTGACCAGCAGCAGCGCGTGGCCGGTCCCCGCGTTGCCGAACGTGCCGTCGCCGCCGGTGTGCGCCACGGCGACGACGACGGCCGCCGGCACCGACACCAGCGCCGTCTCGACGAACAACCCCGGCGCGGCCTCGGTGCGCACGAGCTTCTTCATCAGCCCGTAGAGGCCGAAGGTCCCGGCGAGCGCGAGCGCGATCCACGGCGGCCGCCCGTAGTCGATCGTCAGCACCGCGACGGCGACCGCGGCGATGGCCACCGCGGTCCACTGCAGCGGCCGCAGCCGCTCGCTGAACACCACGACACCGAGCAGGACGCTGACCAGCGGGTTGATGAAGTAGCCCAGCGAGGTCTCCACCACGTGGCCGGAGTTCACCCCGTAGACGAACACCAGCCAGTTCCCGGCGATGAGCACGGCCGCGCCCAGCAGGACCAGCAGCCGCCGCCGGTCGGTGACCAGCGCCCGGACGTGGGCCCACCGGCGTAGCACCGTCAGCAGGATCCCGACGAACAGCAGCGACCAGAGGACGCGGTGGGCGACGATCTCCAGGCCGCCGGCGGGCTCGAGCAGGGGGAAGTAGAGGGGGAACAGGCCCCACAACCCGTAGGCCGCCAGCCCGGAGACCACCCCCAGGCGACGCTCGTCCACGAGCGAACCGTACGCGCAGGGCCCCGTCCTCCCCGCCGGTCGCGAGGGTGCTCCTGGCCGGGGCCCGGATCGATGGCCCTCAGGGGCTCTGGATGTAGTCCACCAGCTGGCGGCGCTCCTCCTCCAGCTCGTCGAGCCGGGCCTTGACGACGTCGCCGATCGACACGATCCCGAGCAGCTGCCCGTCGGCCACGACCGGGACGTGCCGCACGCGCTTGTCGGTCATCGTCCGCGCGAGGTCGTGCACGCTCGCGTCCGGCGGGCAGGTGTGCACCTGTGCCGTCATGACGCCGGACACCGGCTCGGTCAGCAGGCCCGCCCCGCGCTCGTGCAGTCCGCGGGCGACGTCCCGCTCGGAGACGATGCCGTCGATCCGGCGCCCGTCGGAGGACACCACGAGCGCACCGATGCCCTTCTCCGCCAGCACGGCGAGCGCGGTCCGGACGCTCTCCGTCCCGTCGATGGTGGCGACCTCGCGGTCCTTGTGCCTGAGCAGCTGGCTGATCTGCACGGAGCCTCCTCGGGAGTTCTGTGCGGGGAGTGTCCACCCCAGGTCACCGGGGAGCAACGCCTCGCCAATCCGGCCTACCGTCGGAGGCATGGCCCGGCGCCGTCCGAACCCCGCGCAGTGGCTCTGGTACGCCCTCGGCGGCGGCCTGCCCCGGGAGCTGTCCCCGTGGGTGCTCGCCGACACGACAGGACGTACCTGGATCGTGCGGCACGTGGCCCGCGCGGTGGTGCAGATGCTCCCGCTGGTGGTGCTGTGCCTGAGCGTCGTCCCGGTCCCCCTCGCCTACCGGTTGTCGGCCGCCGTCGGTGGGCTGCTGCTGGGGTTGCTGTTCTCGTTCGCGTTCATGACCGAGACCATCGAGCACCGCGTGGCCAAGGCGGGGTACCCGCCGGGAACGGCGGCCCGCCTGCGGGCCCAGCGGGCCGAGCGGGCGCGCGTGGAGCGCCGCGCCCCCTATCGCCGGGACGGCGCGGGCAGCTTCGACTAGCGGTCAGTCCTCGACGCGGAAGCCGATCTTCACGGCGACCTGGAAATAGGCGACGGCCCCGTCCACCACCTGACCGCGGACCTCCTGCGCCTCGAACCACTCGATGTTGCGCACGGTCTGCGAGGCCTTGGCGATGGCGTTCCGGATGGCCTCGTCGACGCTGACCGGGCTGCTGCCCACGATCTCGCTCAGCCTGTACACGTGGTCGCTCACGCTGCCTCCTACGTAGGCGGGACGGTGCCCCTGACCCTGGCACGGCGTACGCCCTCGCGCGCTACGTACGTACATCCCGGGGCCCGGAATACGTCGTACGACAGATCCGGCGGGGCAGCCGCTTCACGAGTCTTCGAGTCGTTCCCGGACGACCTCGAAGGAGCCCCCGATGACCGCCCTGGCCTATGCCGAAGCCCCCGCGATCCCCCAGCCCCGCGGGGGCGACCGGGCCGACGTCCCCGCCGTCGACCGCCGGCACCTGCTGCTCCTCGCGGCGGGGGACGACGCGGCGTGGCAGTCGACGGTGCGGCGCTACGAGGGCCTGCTCCGCTCGGCGGCGCGCGTCGTCCTGCGCAGCGACTCCGACGTCGACGAGGCGGTCCAGCGGACCTGGGTGCTGCTGCTGCGCAACGCCGCGCGCATCAACGACCCCCGCGCCCTGCCCGGTTGGCTGTCCACCACCGCTCGTCGCGAGGCGCTCGCCATCCTGCGCGCCCAGCAGCGGGCCGTGCCCAGCGAGGACGTCGCCGACCGCGTCGCCCCCGACGACCGGGACATGGCGACGTCCCTCATGGACGAGGAGCTCCGCCGGGCCCTGGACCGGGCGGTGGAGACGCTGCCGGACACCCAGCGCCGGATCGTGCGGGCCCTGCTGCGGGAGCCGGAGTCCTACGACGCGCTCAGCCAGGAGCTGGGTATCCCCCGGGGCAGCCTCGGCCCGCTCCGCGGTCGCGCGGTCAGGGCCCTGCGGGCCCAGCTCGAGCCGAGCCTGCGCTGAGGACTTACTGCTGACCGCCGCCCGGGCGCCGCTTCCGGACCACGTGCTCGAGGCCCTCGCGCAGGGCACCCTCGAGCGTGAGGTCGGGGGTGTCCGCGACCACCTGCCGCAGGTCGTCGGCGAGCTGGTCGTCGATCTCGACGGTCTCCTCGGCGTCGTCGTCGCGGTTGAACAGCGAGAACTTGACGGGCGACATCAGGGTCCTTCCACCACGGCGACCGGGGACTTCGGGGCAACCTTGGCGGCAACCACGGCGGCTTGTCCACGGTTGCTGACCTGCAGTTTGTGCAGGACCCGGGACACGTGGACCCCGACCGTGCGCTCGCTGATGAACAGGCTGCGGGCGATCTGCCGGTTGGTCGCGCCGGTGCCCAGCAGCGCGAGCACCTCGTGCTCGCGCTCGGTGAGCCCGTAGGGCCGGTCCTCGGCCGGGGAGCGCGGGGTGGGGGGCGGGTCCAGTCGGGAGCGGCCGAGCAGCGCGTCGATCTCTGCGGTCAGCGGTGCGGCGCCCAGCCGATCGGCGATTCCGCGCGCGGCCGACGCCGCGGCGGACGCGCGGTCGCGCCGCTTCTCGGCCAGGTGGCACTCGGCCTGGCGGAACAGGCAGTAGGCCTCCTCGAGCGGACGGTCGACCGACCGCCACAGCGCCACCGCCGCCGACCAGCCCTCGGCGGTGGCCTCCCCGCGGGCCCGCGCCTGCTCCTGGCGCGCGGTGCGGTGGTCGGCCGCGTGCCCCAGGTCGTCGTCCGTCGTCGGCGCCACGAGGTCGAGCTGCTCGGTGAGCCACTGCAGCCGTCGATCGGCCTCGGCGTCGCTGCGACCGGGCACCGGGCCGCGCCGGTCGGCCTCGTTGCGGCAGCCGATGACCAGCAGCTCGGTCCGGAACGCCCTGTCCTGCGTGAGGGCGAGGCGCTCCAGCGCCTCGACGACGGTCCGGTGACAGCCGGCACGGTCCTCCTCGCGGGCCAGCAGCGCCGCGGTGACCGTGGCGATGGCCGCGACGACGGTCGGCTCGTCGACGTCCCGCAGAGGGGCGGCCGCCCGCAGGCTGGCGCGCGCCCCGGCCGTGTCCCCCATCGCCAGCAGCAGCTCGGCGCGTTCCAGGTGCAGGTGCAGCCCCTGCCCCTGGACGACGCGGCCGTCGAGCAGCTCCGCGAGCACCTCCGCGCAGCGCGCGTACTGCCCGCGCCGCCGGAGCATGTTCGCGGCGTTGCAGGCCAGGGCAGCCCCCACGGCGAGCTCGAGGCCGTACTCCGGCAGCACGCGCAGTCCCTCGTCGGCCGCCGCGCAGGCCTCCTCGGGCATCCCCGAGAACTCGTAGGCGATCATCAGGTTGGCGTAGCTGCGGCACAGGACGGCCCGGTCCTCGACGTCGCGGGCCAGGCGCACGGCCTCCCGCAGGTGCTCCAGTGCCGACGCGTCGCCGAGGAAGGCACCGGCGGTCCCTCGGGTCGTCAGTGCGTCGGCCAGCACCGCGGTGGTGCCGTGGCGTCGGGCGGCCTCGACCGCCCGCTCGGCCAGCCGGACGGCGTCGTCGAACCCGGCCATGATGAAGGCGCCCCGGCCCATGGCCCCCCAGACCTGCGCGTGGCAGGCGCTCTCGTCGGGTCCGAGCAGCTGCGCGGCCTCGGCGTACGCGGACTGGCTGCGGCCGGTCTGACCGGCCTCCCAGAGGAAGCAGCCCAGCCGCTCGAGCGCGACAGCGCGGTCGGCGTCCGGGATGCCGTGCCGATCGAGGGCCTCCTCCAGGAGACGGGCGGCGGCCGTCGGGTCCCCCGCCAGCCGCGCCACCGCGGCCGCCTCCAGGGCGAGGTCCAGGCCGGCGGCGGCGTCCCCCGGCGCGAGCCCGAACTCCAGCGCACGCCGGTAGTGGGCCCAGGACTCGGAGTAGGCGTTGAGCTTCCGGGTGGCACGGGCGGCCCGGAGGCTCCAGCCGGCGGCCTCCGCCGGGGCTCCGGCGGCCTCCCAGTGGACGCTGACCACCGCGGCCGTGACGACGTCGTCGGCCCGTCCCTCGGACAGCGCCCGGGCGGCCCGCTCGTGCAGCTCCCGCCGCTCGAACGGCAGCAGCTGCGAGAGGACCGCCTCGCACATCAGGCTGTGCCGGAAGGTGTAGTCCGCTCCCTGGACCACCAGGACCCCCGTGCCGACGGCCTCCCGGACCGCGGCGCCGTAGCGCCCCGGGGCGAACCCCGACGCGCGGAAGAGGTGCTCGTCGGGAACCCAGAGGCCGAAGACGGCGGCCTCGCGGACGAGGACGGTCGCATCAGGACCGAGCCGGCGCACCCGCGCCAGGAGCATGTCGGTGACCCGCCGCGAGCCCGGGTCCTTGACCAGCTCGCCGAGCAGGTAGGGGTGTCCCTGGGTCTGCTCGTACCAGGTGTCGACGTCGACGTCGGCCCGGCCGGTCAGCGCCGACACCAGCTGCCGCGTCTCCTCGCGGTCGAGCCGCTGGAGCTCGATGCAGCAGGCGCCCGGCAGGCGGGTGAGCTCGGCGACGGCGTCCTGCACCCGGCCCTCCCGCGGACTCTCGTCGTCCCGGAGGGTCAGCACCAGGCTGAGCCCCCGTCGCCGCGCCGTGCAGGCGAGGTAGACGAGGAAGTCGCAGGTGGTCTCGTCGGCCCACTGGAGGTCGTCGATCACCAGGGTGGTGGCCGTCGCCGCGCCGGCGGGGGCGAGCGCGTCGGCCCAGCGGCGGATCGCCCGCAGCCGCTGCTCCGCGGACTGCTCCGCGTCGTCGGGAGAGCCGGGCCACCCACCACGGGCGTCGAAGATCGTCTCCAGCGCCGCGAGCGGCAGGGGCTGCCCGGCCAGCTGGAGGCACCCGCCCTCGATGACCTCGGTGACCGCGCCGGCGCGCTCCGCGGCGACGAGGGAGGACTTGCCGACGCCGGCCTCGCCGCAGACCACCACGATGTGGCCGGGCCCGGCGAACGCCTCCGCGACGGTCGCCCGGTGGTGCGCCCGCCCGATGTAGGGGACCTCCACCCCGATCACCTGGACATCCTGCCCGCGCGTTCCGGGTGGAGTCCAGGCCCTTCCGCCTCTGGCCGGCGCCGGCCGACAGCGGACGTCCGACCAGGGGGACGAGCCAGGTGGGGCCGGCCCGCGTCAGCTCATCGCGGCGAGCAGGTCGCGGCAGGCCTGCTCGCAGGAGCGGCAGGTGTCGGCGCAGATCCTGCAGTGCTGGTGCATCTGCGCGTGGTGCTCGCACTCGTCGCCGGCGGCCTTGCAGGCCGCGATGCAGGCCTGCAGCTGGGCGCGGGTGACGTCGGCGTCGTAGCCGGTGTGCCGGCTGAGCACCTCGACGGTCGCCGCGCAGATCGTGGCGCAGTCCAGGCAGGTGCGGATGCACGTGGTGAGCCCGGCGACGTTGCCCTCGCCCAGGCACGCGTCCGCGCAAGCTGTGCAGGTCTGGAAGCAGACCAGTGCCTCCTCGATGACGCGGGCGAGCAGGGTCCTGTCGAGCGCGATCGAGCCCGGGTACTCACCGAGCATGGCGGCGGTGTTGGTCATGGTCGGCTCCTCGTGGCGGGCCACGTCCGGCGGGTTCGCCCCACCTGTTGCGTGGGCCGCAGGAAGCGTTACAGCGGGCCCTGCGACGGCAACGCCGCAGGACCGGTCAGACGGCGGCCTTCGCGCCTCGCCTGAGCAGTGCGGCTACCGCCGGGTAGCCGGTCAGGAACCCGAGCACGATCCCGATCTGCATGAGGAACAGGAAGCTGACGCTGGCCACCGGCGGCATGAGCTGGCCGTAGTGGAGCACCAGCATCCAGCCGCCCATCCCGATGTCGAAGGCCACCACGGTGACGGTCGCCGCGAGCAGGGCGGCGCCGACGGTCCCACTGCCGGTCCTGCCGTTGGCCGGTCGGCGCGCGGCGGTGGAGTACTCGAACGCGAACAGCATGGCGACGGCGAGCAGCGCGATGAAGGCGATCATGGCGAACATGTCGACGCCGAGCAGGGTCCAGCCGGCGGCCAGCACGACCGGGACGCCGATGACGTGACCGATCAGCGAAGCGGCGCCGCCGGCGAGCCCGCCCGACGCCGCGGCCTGGGTGAGGGTCGGCTCGCCGGCACCCGGGTGCTCGGCCTGCCACTTCTGGCTGCGGGGGCGGCCGGTGCGGGCGTACAGCGGAAGCGCGAACGGGCCGAGCCACAGGGCGCTGAGCACCCAGACGACGTCCATCGACGCCACCCGCTGGCGGTATCCGCGGCCGTAGACGTCATACGCGACGGCGAAGGCGGTCAGCACGGCCAGTGCGACGAACACCGTGGCCAGTGGATGCACCCAGCCCGGCAGGGCCTGCTTCTCCATCTCCAACGTACTGCGCCA
>CADCTN010000048.1 GCA_902805535.1 uncultured Blastococcus sp.
CGCGCCCCCGTGGTGGTGAACCCGGCGACACACACCGCCCGTCAGGTCGTCCTGCTGGACGGCGAGCATCCCATCAGGCAGCCACTGCGCCGATAACCGAACCAGTGCGACTGTGCTTATGGTGCAGCGCACCGCCCGCTTGCCGGGCACGCCAAGGACGGCCAACACAGACACCCATGGAGGGGTACCCGTGCTCACACTCACCCGCAGCGTCGGCGAGACGATCCGCATCGGCGACGACATCGAGGTCCACGTCGTGGAGGTCCGGGGCGGCACCGTCCGCTTGGGCTTCAAGGCCCCGCGCGAGGTCGCGATCCATCGCGAGGAGGTCTACCGGCAGATCGCGGAGGCCAACCTCCTCGCCGCCCAGGTGACCGCCGACAGCCTGGGCGCCCTGGCCGCGTTCGCGCCGTCCGCCGGGATGCCGGACGTCGCCGAGGAGCGCTCCGAGGACGCCCCCGCCTGACACCGCTGCGCGGTCGCAGCACCGCTTTCGGAGGCCGTCGTCGCCGCCGTGTCGTGGCGCCGGAGCTCCGGCGCCACGACACGGGCAACTTCTGCCGAAGAAAACCGCCATGGCTGCGTATGACACGGCGAGTGTTGTGCCCCCGGTTGCCGAGCGCATAAGGCAGATTTCTCCCCAAGCGAGTGACAGGGGGCGATCAGCATGGAACGCAGTGCAATCAGCGCACAGTCGGAGCAGGGTGAGCCGGAGTCGGTGGTCGTCCACGTCCAGCTGCGGCCGCGCCGGGGGGCGACGCGTCGGTGCCTCGCCGCCCTCGCCGCGCTGGCGGCCGAGCACGACGAGGTCTCCTTCGCCGTGACCGGCCTGAGCAAGGACGACCGGGTCGTCCGCGTGACCGTGGGCGTCGACCTCGGCCCCCGCACGGCGGTGGCCAAGTTCTCGCCGCAGGCCCAGGCCGCCTACGCCTTCGTCAGCGCCATCTTCGCGTCGCTGTACGACCACATGCCCGTCTACACGGCCGAGCCCAGCGGTGCCGAGCGGGCCGCCGCGGCGACCCTGCTCGAGAACGCGGGGGCCGGCGCCTCGGCGTCCGACGTCCTCGAGGTGCTGCCGACGACGTCGGCGTCCCTCGTCCCCTCGCCCCGCGTGTCGGGGCCCGGGGAACGCATCCCGGCCTGAGGGCCGCTCCGCACTTCCGGGCCCCTTCCCCGGGTCCGTCCTTCCCCGCAGTGCCAGGAGTTCCGGTGTCCGACAGTCTTCCCCTCCCGTCAGTTCTCTCCTCGACCGCCACCGACAACCGCGCCCGCCAGCCGCTCGTCTTCGGCGGCCTCCCCGAGGCCGACGGCTGGGCGCTGGCACCCATCACGCCGCGGGATCGGGTGCATTTCCGCGTCGACCGCGAACTGCCGCTCGCCGAGTTCCGGGACGACCTGCCCGACGGCGTCACCGCCACGTTCGACCAGGGTGACGGCCTCTACCGGGTAGACGGGGCCCGCGGCTCGGCCGCGGTGCTGGCCGACTGGATCCGCGCCTGGGCCGCCCGGCACGGCTCGTCGACGATCGGCCTGCGGGCCGAGACCGACGTCCGCCGGCGCGCCCCCCGTGACCTGCCCCCCGCCTTCCTGGCCGACCTGTGCCGGCACTACGGGCCGGTGAGCCTCAAGCGGCTGCAGCGGAACATGAGCACCATCCGGCTGCACCTGCCCGACCCCGACGACCTCGGCCAGCAGGTGTTCGAGTGGGTGCTGAAGGCCGTCGCGCAGTACGACGAGACCAAGGGCGTCCCGTTCGGCGCCTTCCTCGCCACCCAGCTGTCCAAGTGGGTCCACGACCTGGGCCGCAACGCCCACGGGCGCACCGCCGCCGACACCGAGCACAAGCAGCAGAAGGCGATCGCGGCCTTCATCGCCGAGCACCAGCGGCGGCCCAGCGAGAAGGAGCTCGCCGCCTACATGGGCCAGAGCGTGGCGACGCTGCGCCGCAACTCGCAGACGGTCGCCACGCTCAACGGCCTGCGCAACCTGCAGTCCCTCGACGGCGGGCCGGACGGGACGGAGATCCTGCTGCCCGACTCCTCGGAGGCGCCCGACGAGATCATGGGGGAGGCGGAGCAGACGCTGCTCTCGCACGCGCTCACCGCCGCCTGTGCGCCCGACCCGAACGCCCGCCCCGACCAGCGGGCCGGGCAGCCCAACGTGCTCGGCTGGGCGACCTGGTACCTGACCACCTGGGGCGGGCAGACCAAGACGCAGCTCTCCCAGGACCTCAACACGTCGGTGCGCAACATGAACGTGTACGCCGACCGCGTGGAGCAGGCGCTGAAGTCCCGCCTCGCCGAGCTCGCCAACTGACTCGACGAGATCTGCACACTCGCCCCCATCAGCGCCCTGATGGGGGCGAGTGTGCAGATCTCACCCATGGAGGGCGCGCCGGATCTGCGCGACCACCTCGTCGGGCCGGCCGAGGACGTCGGCGGAGGTGAAGCGCAGGACGACCCATCCCTCGGCGACGAGCAGGTTCTGCCGGCGGAGGTCGTGCACGAACACCTCCCGCTCGCGGTGGACGTCGCCGTCGAACTCGACGAGCACCTTCACCTCGGGCCAGGCCAGGTCGGCCCGCCCGAGGAACCCGCCACCCGACGTCCGGACGTCGTGCTGCAGCACCGGCCGCGGCAGTCCGGCCGCGTGCAGCAGCCACCGCAGCACCGACTCCATCGGTGACTCCGCCCGCGGGTCGGCCACCGGCAGCACGGCTCGCGCCCGCGCGCAGCCCCTGCCGGAGGGACGGCGGGCCAGCTGCGACCGCAGGTCGGCGATCGTGCCGCCCGAGCCGAGCACCTGATCGGTGACCGCGAGCAGGGCCGGCGGCGTCAGGACCATGGCCAGGTCGCGCCACGTGCGTGCCAGGGTCGTCAGGGGCAGTCCGTGGTGTCGGGTCACGTCGCTGTCGTGCAGCGGGGAGCGGTGGATGGACCGGTCCTGGCGTGCGCGGACGGCCGACCCGGTGCTCACGGTGACGTGCACCGGCCCGGTCTCCGGCTGGAGGGGGACGGCGAGGCCCCACAGCGAGGCCGCGGTCAGATGGCTGACGACCGCCCCGGGTGGTGCGGTCAGCAGGACGGCGGCGACCCGGACGCGAAGATCGCGGGCGACCCACCGCGGGACATAGGTGTCGCGGGACAGGCGGACGACGTCCCGGCGCCGCAGCTGCTTCTCGGAGATGCCTGCATCCCGGGCCATGGCTCGTGTGGCGGGCCCGGTGAGCCGGGAGGGGGCGCGGCGACTCGGCACCCGGCCAGCCTGGCGGTCGGTGGCGATCCGCGCGGACGCCGTCCACAGGCCGGACGAGATCTGCACACTCGCCCCCATCAGCGGCCTGATGGGGGCGAGTGTGCAGATCTCGTCGAAGGGTCGGGGCCCGGGGGAGGGAAATGCTGACTGAACGGGTCCATCGGGCCCCGGCGCTGCCGATATCCATGGACGTGACCCCCCGCACCCACCTCGGCCGTGACGAGGTGCGTCGCTGGTCCGGTGCCGGCCCGTGGCAAGCGGCGTGACAGCGGCCCCTGCCGGCGGGTCCGGTCCCCAGACGCTGGTCCCGTACTGGCTCGCCGCCGCCCAGCGCACCCAGCTGGCCACCGCGGTGCGTCAGGCGCTGACCGGGCGACTGGTGCATCCGGTCGCGGTCATCCACCTCGAGGACGTGCTCACGGAGCTGCACGTCGCCGCGGCGCGGGACGCCGTGTGGCCGGCGTCCGCCGCCCGCGTGCGGCTGGCCACGGGATGGGACGAGGACGTCCTGCCGGTCCGGCTCAGCGCCGCCGAGCTGGCCGGCGTGCTGGCGCTGGCCGAGCTGCCGGACGCCGTCCGCGTCCTGCTGGGCGGGAGCACGACGGCATGAGCGGCCCGCGCTTCGGTGGATCTGCCGGTCTGCTCCAGCGACTGCGCCCGGTCCGCATCGACGTCGCCGACCTCCGCGAGGTCGTCGACGCCGTGCTTCCCCGACTCGCCACCTCCAGCCTGCGCCTCGGGCTCGTCCAGCGCTCCGGCGCGGGCTCGCTGGTCGTCCTGGAGGAGGACGAGCGCCGGGTGCGCATCCACCTCGGCGAGCTCGCCGACGACATGACCCACGCCGGCGTGCCGGCGACGCACGAGGCGATGGCCGCGGCGCTGACCTCCTGGGTGGACCACCGCCCGGTCACCGACGTCGCCGCCGCGGCCACGGGCGTCGCCGTTCTCGACTGGGTCGATCGCGGCGAGACCTCGATCGGCTGGCGGGTCGTCGTGCGCCGGGGCGACCTGGCGCTGCCGTGGACGCCGTCGGCGACCTCGGACGGCGTCTCCCTGCTCCGCACCCGGTCCGGCGCGATCGACCGGGCCCGCGACGTGCGGCTGGACCTGCGGGTGGAGGGCCCGGTGGCGTTGTGGTCGCACCCGGTGGTCCCGGCGCTCTCCGGCGCAGCCCTCGTCGCACCGGAACGGATGCTCGAGCGCATCGCGGCCGCGGGCCCGGCGATGCCCGACATGCACGTCGTCGTCACGCCGCGGCGGCCGGTGGCGTGCGCCGGCCCGGCGATCGCGGCGCGCCTCGCCGGTGAGACGACGGAGTCGAGCATCACGCTGCCGTGGCGGCGGCTGGCCGACCTGCCCTGGATCTGACTCAGGAGATGTAGCCGTACTCCCAGTGCCACGGCTCGGGCTTCTCCCCGCCGGGTGCGGCCCAGTCGGGCTGGACGAACCCGAAGCGCGCGGCGTTGGCGGTCATCCAGGTCCACTGCGGCGAACCGGTGACGTGGATGCCACCGCAGAGGTCCACCGCGAGCGCCCAGCCGTGGTTGGAGGTGCCGGGCACCGCCGCGAGCCCGGGCTTGCGGGCGAACGCCGACACCTGCGACGCCAGCGAGCGGTAGGAGTCGGTGATGCACAGCGGGGTGCCGAAGGCCGCGGTGAAGGCGGCGTCGAGCTGGCCGTAGGAGGCCGCCGCGTCGCAGCGCAGCGCGTGCCGGTGGACGCCCAGCCGGCACAGCGCCTCGCCGGGGATCTCGCCGTTGCTCCAGCTGCCCCAGGCGGCGGTGCGCTCGCCGGGCGGCGGCAGCGGGGCGCCGCAGGCACCGGCCTGCGCCACGGGCAGGGGCGCGTTGGGCTGGGTCGGCGCCGGCAGGGTCACGCGGGTCGCGGTGGAGCCGGCGGCCAGAGACCGGACGGAGACCTGGTAGGTCGCGGCGGAGGCCCCGACGAGCTCGCCGTCACCGAGGTAGATGCCGACGTCCTGACCGCCCGGCGCGAAGACCAGGTCACCGATCTGGAGATCGGCGAGCGGTACGGCCGCACCGTTGGCCCACTGGTCCTGCGGGGTCGCCGGGACGGCGTGACCGGCCAGCAGCCAGGACGCCGCCGTGAAGCCGCCGCAGTCGTAGCTGTCCGGACCGGTCGTGCCGGGCAGGAACGGCTTGCCCAGCTGGGAGAGCGCGGCGCTGACGGCGGCGGCGGTCTCCGCGGACACCACGGTGACCGGGCTGCTGCCGACGACGCCCCACACCACTCCGGGCACGGGCTGCCCGCCGGCGTCGAGCGCGGGGGTGAAGCCCGGCGGCAGGGCGGTGGCGTCGGCGATGTCGGCCGCCGGGGGCGGCGCGATGCCGGCCGCGGCCAGGCCGCCGAGGTACTGCTGCCAGCGCGCGGTGGCCTGCTGGTTGCGCTCCTGCTGCGGCCCGGTGACGGGGACGGCGCCCAGGCCCGCGAGGACGGCGGTGATCCGGGGGGTCAGCTCGTCGACCGTGGACCGGACGGCGGCCAGGACGGCGTCGGCGCGGGCGCCGGCCTCGTCGACGGCGGCCTGCGCCAGCGCCACGCGGTCACCGGCCACGGCGAGCGCGACGCCGCTGCGCTGGGCGCGGACGATGTCGGCGGTGAGTTCCTGGCCGGCGCGCTCGGCGATCGACTGCCCGACGAGGGCGCCGGACGTGGCGGCGGCGTCGCGGACGCTGAGCGAGAGCAGCGGGAGGCGCTGCTGGGGGGTGGCCCGGTACAGGTCCGCGGCCGCCTCGCCCACGGTCGCCTGCTGCGCCCGCACCTCGGCGAGGGCGGCCTGCTCGGCGTCGAGGGCCTGCTGCAGCCGCGTGCGGCGCTGCGCGACCTCCTGCTCGAGCTGCCGGTAGCGACCGGCGTCCGCGAGCAGGGAGCTCTGCGCGGTGAGGGCGAGCGACGTGTCGTCCAGCGGACCGTCGCCCTGGCCGGGGTCGGTGCCGGGCAGCACCAGCGCGGCGACGGCGGGCAGCAGCAGCGTGCTGAGGGCGACCACCCGCAGCCGGGTGGACCAGGTGGAGCCCGGGCGGTTCGTGGAGCGCCTGGCGGCAGGGCGTCGGGTGGGGGTGCGCTTGGCGGCGGGCCGGCGGACCGGCCGGTCCGCGGTGGTGCGCTTCGCCCCACCGATCGCGGCGCGGAGCGCCTCCGTCTGGGCGGCGCGGAGCGCCTGGGCCTGGGCGGGGGTGAGTGGCCGGCCGGCGGCCAGCGTCCGGAGGGCCATGGCCTCCCGGAGGGCCTGCGCCTCGCGGGCGCTGAGGACCGGGCGGGCGGCGGGGCGGCCGGTGGACGTGCGCGGTGCAGGCACTGCGGCGTCCCCCGGCGGTCTCGTCGTGTCGTGGCCTGTTCCGGCTGCGGGTGCAGCAGGAGCGTTCTGACCACGTATCGACGTGCCGGGGGGAGTCGCTGAACGAGGGGTGAGGCGTTCTCACCCCTCCGGGTGAGGGTGAACCTCGGGGCGGGTGGAGGGCCGTGACCCGTGCGGGGGAGAGGTCAGGGGGCCCACCAGGCGCCGTGCCGGTGGGTCAGCGGGATGCGCAGCTCCCCGCCGTCCTCGGTGGACACCACGACCTCGACCTTGGTGATCCGGACCGGTGGTCCGTCGTCCTCGGGCTCGAGCACGTTCCCGCTGGCGAGGGGGATCGGGGGTACGACGAGGACGTCGTCGCCGGGCGGCTCGGCCATGGGCGGTCCTCCAGGTGGGCGGCATCCCCGCAGGTGCGGGCGCACTCACCGTAGGGGGCAGCCGACGGGGAGATGGCTCGGGCCGGGCAGCCGTCCCGGAGGAAGGGTGCCCGGCCCGGAGGTACGGCCCCGTCCCGAGGCTCGCCCCGAGCATGCGAGGGGTGAGGAGGACGGGGTCCTTTTGCTAGCGCTGGTCGACGGGCACGAAGCTCCGCTCGGTCTCCCCGATGTAGAGCTGGCGCGGACGGCCGATCTTGGTGGACGGGTCGGCGATCATCTCGCGCCACTGCGCGATCCAGCCGGGCAGCCGGCCGATCGCGAACAGCACGGTGAACATCCGGGTGGGGAAGCCCATCGCCTGGTAGATGAGGCCGGTGTAGAAGTCGACGTTCGGGTAGAGCTTGCGCTGGATGAAGTAGTCGTCCTTCAGCGCGATCTCCTCCAGCTGGCGGGCCAGATCCAGCAGCTCGTTGTTGCCGCCCAGCTTGTCCAGCACGGTGTCGGCCGTCGACTTCACGATGGCCGCGCGCGGGTCGTAGTTCTTGTAGACCCGGTGCCCGAAGCCCATGAGCTTGACGCCGGGCTCCTTGTTCTTGACCCGCTCGACGAAGCGGGGAATGTCGCCGCCGTCGCGCTTGATCGCCTCGAGCATCTCCAGCACGGACTGGTTGGCGCCGCCGTGCAGCGGGCCGAACAGCGCGTTGATGCCGGCCGACACCGACGCGAAGAGGTTGGCGTGCGAGGAGCCGACCAGCCGCACCGTGGACGTCGAGCAGTTCTGCTCGTGGTCGGCGTGCAGGACGAAGAGCATGTCCAGCGCGCGGACCAGGTCGGGGTCCATGTCGTAGGGCTCGGCCGGGAAGCCGAAGGTCATCCGGAGGAAGTTCTCCACCAGGCCGCAGGAGTTGTCCGGGTAGAGGAAGGGCTGGCCGACGGACTTCTTGTAGGCGTAGGCGGCGATGGTCGGCACCTTCGCCAGCAGGCGCAGCGTCGAGATCTCGACCTGCTCCTGGTCGAAGGGGTCCAGCGAGTCCTGGTAGAAGGTCGACAGCGCGCTCACCGCCGAGGACAGCACCGGCATCGGGTGCGCGTCGCGCGGGAAGCCGTTGAAGAACTGCTTGAGGTCCTCGTGCAGCAGGGTGTGGCGCCGGATCCGCTGGTCGAACGCACCGAGCTGGTCGGCCGTGGGCAGCTCGCCGTAGATCAGCAGGTAGGTGACCTCGAGGAAGCTGGCCTTGCCCGCGAGCTGGTCGATGGGATACCCGCGATAGCGCAGGATCCCGGCGTCACCGTCGATGTAGGTGATCGCCGAGGTGCACGAGGCGGTGTTCACGAAGCCGATGTCGAGGGCGACCTTGCCGGTCGTCGACAGCAGCTTGCTCGTGTCGTAGCCGTCGGAGCCCTCGGCCGCCTTGACGACGGGCAGGGGCAGTTCTCCACCGGGGTAGCGCAGGGCTACATCTGTCTCGGTCATAGGTGGTGGACGGTACTGCGCCCGGGTCCGCAGTGCCCCTCCGGGCGATGCGAGCAGCGGCCGAGGAGCGGACTTTCTCGCCCCCCGGCCTCCGATGCGGTCAGGGGTGGGTCATGGACAGGACGTCGAGGGCCTCGTCCAGCTGCTGCTCGGTGAGCTGCCCCTGCTCGACGTACCCGCGCTCCAGCACCACCTGGCGGATCGTCTTCTGCTCCTTGAGCGATTGCTTGGCCACGATCGCGGCCTCCTCGTAGCCGATGTACTTGTTCAGCGGCGTGACGATGGAGGGCGAGGACTCGGCCAGCTCGCGGCACCGGTCGACGTTCGCGGTGATCCCGTCGACGGTCCGGTCGGCCAGGATCCGGCTGACGTTGGCCAGCAGGCGGATGGACTCCAGCACGTTGCGGGCCATCAGCGGCAGGGTCACGTTCAGCTCGAAGTTCCCCGTCGTCCCGGCGAAGGTGACGGCGGCGTCGTTGCCGATGACCTGGGCGGCCACCTGGATGGTCGCCTCGGGGATGACCGGGTTCACCTTGCCGGGCATGATCGAGCTGCCCGGCTGGAGGTCGGGCAGGAAGATCTCGCCGAGGCCGGTGCGCGGGCCCGAGCCCATCCAGCGCAGGTCGTTGGAGATCTTCACCAGGCCGACGGCGATCGTCTTGAGCTGACCCGAGGCCTCGACCAGTGCGTCGCGCGAGCTCTGGGCCTCGAAGTGGTTGCGGGCCTCCGACAGTGGCAGGTCCATGTCGGCAGCCAGCCGCTCGATGATGGCGGCGGCGAACCCGGGCGGGGTGTTGATGCCGGTGCCGACGGCGGTGCCGCCGAGCGGCAGCTCGCCGACGCGGGGAAGGGATGCCTGCAGCCGCTCGACGCCGTACCGGATCGCCGCGGCGTAGCCGCCGAACTCCTGGCCCAGGGTGACCGGCGTGGCGTCCATCAGATGGGTGCGGCCGCTCTTCACGACCTCGGCGAACTCCTCGGCCTTGCGCTCCAGCGCGGCCTCGAGGTGGCGCAGCGCGGGGATCAGGGTCACGACGATCGCGCGAGTGGCGGCGATGTGGATCGCCGACGGGAAGACGTCGTTGGACGACTGCGAGGCGTTCACGTGGTCGTTCGGGTGCACCGGTGAGCCCAGCGCCTCGGTGGCGAGGGTGGCGATGACCTCGTTGGTGTTCATGTTGCTCGACGTCCCCGAGCCGGTCTGGAAGACGTCGATGGGGAAGTGCTGGTCCCAGTCGCCCCGCGCCACGGTCGAGGCGGCCTCGGTGATCGCGCTCGCGATGCCCGCGTCGAGCACGCCGAGCTCGGCGTTCACCGTGGCCGCCGCGCCCTTGATCGCGGCGAGGGCGCCGATCAGCTCGCGCTCGATGGGCGTACCGGAGATCGGGAAGTTCTCGACGGCGCGCTGGGTCTGGGCCCGCCACTTGGCCCACCCGGGCACGCGGACCTCTCCCATGGAGTCGTGCTCGATGCGGTAGTCCTGCGCTGCGCCGTCGTGCTGGGCCACGGTGTGCTCCCGGGTGGTGTGGATGAGGACTGTGCTCCGGGAGGGACCCTAGACACCGGCGCCGGGGGCGCGCGGTTCCGGTCCGGGCCCGGCAGGCCGATGAGCCCGGGGACGGCGGGATCCTGCCGACCGCCCACCCCAGTCCGAGGAGCCCCATGTCGCAGCCACCGAACGCACAGCCGGATCCCGCGGCGTGGGCGGCTCCGTCCGCGCCGTCCTGGGCGCCCGCCTGGCAGCCGCCGGGCGGGCCGGTGACCGCCGCGCCGGCGGCCGCGCCCGCGCACTCCAACAGCAGGCTCGTGCTCGCGCTGGCGGCCGCGGTGGGGCTGCTGGTCGGGATGGTCGGCACCGGGATCGCGGTCTCGGCGCTGTTCGCCGGCAGCGCCCGGGACATCGGTCGGGAGATCGCCGACCAGGTGGGGCCGGCGGTCGAGGAGGGCATCGTCGACGGGTCGCAGCAGGCGATGGAGGACGCCATGGGAGGCGTGTGGGGCGCGTTCCCCGAGGACATGGGCATGCCCGGCGGTGGGGGACCGATCCCGGCGGCGGAGCAGTTCCCGCCCGTGCCACCGGAGGATCTCGGGCCCGATCCGGTCCTCGACGACTACGCCCAGCAGTGCTTCGACGGCGAGCTGCAGTCGTGCGACGACATCCTGTACGAGTCCCCGCCTCTGTCGGCGTACGAGGCTTACGGCGCGACCTGCGGAGGCCGGGTCAAGGAGTACACCGTGGCCAGCTGCACCGAACTGGAGTGACACGGCCGGTGGAGGTCCGTGCCGCTGCCCCTACCATCTGTGACCCGCTGAGCGCGTCGTTCTTCCCGAGGAGTCCCCATGTCCCAGCCGCCGTACCCGCCGCAGGGCGGCAACGAGCCCGGGGGAGACCGGTCCGGGCAGTCGGGCTGGAACCCGCCCGGCGGGTCCGACGATCCGACCCGGAAGTTCGGCGCACCCCCCGCTGAGGGCCAGCGCGACCAGACCCGGCAGTTCGGCCAGCCGCCCTACGGCGGGCAGCCGCCCTACGGGCAGCCTGGTCAGCCGCCCTACGGTCCGCCGGCTCAGCCCGGTCACGGGCAGCAGCCCTACGGTCCGCCGGGCCGGCCTCCCTACGGCCAACAGCCCTACGGCCAACAGCCCTACGGCCAACAGCCCTACGGCCAGCAGCCCTACGGCCAGTACGGGCCGCCGGGGCAGCAGCAGTGGGCGCCCCCGGGCGGTCCCGGCGGTCCGCCGCCGACGAGCAACAAGAGCACCGTCATCGCCCTCGTGATCGCCGGTGTCGTGCTGCTCGCCGGCGCCGGGATCGCCCTGTGGCTGCTGCGCGCTGGCGGCGGCGACGCCACCGAGAGCACGAGCGCCGGTCCGAGCACCAGCAGCGAGGCGGCCACCCCCAGCGCCGACCGGAGCACCCCCTCGCCCTCCCCGTCCTCCTCGAGCCTGCCCACGCCGGACGGCGACATCCCGCCGGCCACCGTTCCTGCGGAGGGCCTGGGCGACGATCCGGTCCTGGACGCCCTCGCGCAGGACTGCTTCGACGGCGACATGGCGGCCTGCGACACGCTGTTCCTGGACTCCGACGTCGACAGCACGTACGAGGCCTACGGCGACACGTGCGCCGGCCGCCAGCCACTGGGCACCGACATCCCCTGCACCGAGGCCTTCCCCACGGACTGAGCGCGGCCGTGCGGGCCGTCCCGCCGTCGTGCGGCCTGGCTGCGACCGGGCGGTCCGCTAGCGTCGTGTCCCGTGACCGATGACGACTCCCCGGCCGTCCGGGCCTCCGACACCGACCGCGAGGCGGTCGTCGTCCGCCTGCAGACGGCGGTCGGTGAGGGCCGGATCGACCTCGACGAGTTCGGGCAGCGCGCCGAGGCCACCTACGCGGCGGTGACCAGGGCCGAGCTGGAGCTGCTGGTGGCCGATCTGCCCGCGAACGCGCCCCCGCCGGTGCAGATCGTGGGGCAACGGTCCCCGGAGGAGATCTCCAGCGTCTTCGGCGACGTGACGCTCACCGTCGCGTCCAACCCGCCGCAGCGGGTCGGGACCGTCTTCGGTGACGTCCGGCTCGACCTGCGCACGCTGCGCACCGGCGCCGGGCGCATCGACCTGCACGTCCGCACCGTCTTCGGCGACATCGACGTGATCGTCGCGGAGGGGGTGGACGCCGAGCTGCACGGCCGCACGGTGTTCGGCGACCGGAAGGTGCAGCTGGCGCCCGTGCAGCGGCTGGCGGGCACGCCGCTGATCGTCGTCCACGCGAAGGCGGTCTTCGGCGACCTCCGGCTGCGCAGCCTGGCGCCGGGGGACTCGCCCTCCCGCTGGGGTGCGCTCATGGAGCGGCTGGCCCAGCGGCGTCCGCCGCCCTGACACCGCCGTCCCTCTGCTACTCCCGGTCGAAGGGGACGGCGGAGTAGGCGCGCAGCTTCTCCAGGGAGTGCAGGCTGTCGATCGAGCGGATGGTGCCCGACTTCGACCGCATGACCAGCGACTGGGTGGTGCAGCCGCCGGCGCTGTAGCGGACGCCGCGGAGCAGCTCGCCGTCGGTGATGCCGGTGGCCACGAAGAAGACGTCGCCGCGGACCAGGTCGTCGATGTGCAGGACGCGGTCGAGGTCGTGCCCGGCGTCGAGGGCCTTCTGCCGCTCGTCGTCGTCCTTGGGCCAGAGCCGGCCCTGCAGGGAACCGCCCAGGCACTTGAGCGCGCAGGCGGCGATGATGCCCTCGGGCGTGCCGCCGATGCCCAGCAGCAGATCCACGCCGGTGCCCTCGCGGGCGGCCGCGATGGCGCCCGCGACGTCGCCGTCGGTGATGAACGTGATGCGGGCGCCGGCCTCGCGCACCTCGTCCACCAGCCGGGCGTGCCGCGGCCGGTCGAGGATGCACACGGTGACGTCGCCGCGCGAGCTCTTCTTCGCCTTGGCGATGCGGCGGATGTTCTCGGCGACCGGGACCGTGATGTCCACGACGTCGGCCGCGGCGGGGCCGGTGGCCAGCTTCTCCATGTAGAAGACCGCCGACGGGTCGTACATGGCGCCGCGCTCGGCCACGGCCATGACGGCGATCGCGTTGGGCATGCCCTTGGCCATCAGCGTCGTGCCGTCGATCGGATCGACCGCGACGTCGCACTCGGGGCCCTGGCCGTCGCCGACCTGCTCGCCGTTGTAGAGCATGGGCGCCTCGTCCTTCTCGCCCTCGCCGATGACGACGACGCCCTTCATGCTCACCGTGCCGATGAGGGCGCGCATGGCGTCGACCGCCGCCCCGTCGCCGCCGTTCTTGTCCCCGCGGCCCACCCAGCGGCCGGCGGCCATCGCGGCGGCCTCGGTGACCCGCACGAGCTCCAGGGCCAGGTTGCGGTCGGGCGCGGGCCGGTCGGTGCGGAACCCGGAGCTCGTCGGGACGGGGGCTTCGGGAACGGGCAGCGACACGGGACCTCCTGAGGAGCGGCGCCGTCCGTGCCACCCTTCGCGAGCTCAGGGCGGGGCCCGGGACGGGGCCGTGGGCGGCGAGGCGGGACAGCGTTGCTGCGATCCTAGGTGCATGACCGGAGCCGGCCCCTCGGGCGAGCACGCACCCACTCCTGCGGAGCAGGCTCCGCCGGTCTCGCCGGCGATCGAGCGCGCCAACCGGATGAGTGCGGCCAACATGCTGCGGTCGCTGGTGCCCCTGGTCGTGATCTGCCTGCTCGTCGTCGGCTGGCAGGCGTTCCGCTCCAGCGGCGACGTCGGGGTCCGGACGGTCGACCCGTCGACGTCGGTGCAGCTGGCCGCCGCGCGCGCCGGCTACGAGGTCCTGGCGCCCGCCGGCCTCGACGAGGCCGAGTACCGCCCGACGAGCGCCCGCACCGACGCGGGCGCGGCCGGGGAAGGTGACCCGGTGACGCTGGAGATCGGCTACCTGACGCCGTCGGAGGAGTTCGCCGGGTTCGTCGTCAGCGACGATCGACGTGCCGATCCGGTGACCGCGGTGCTCGACGGCGCGCAGGAGCGGGGGACGGTCGACATCGGTGGGGAGCCCTGGACCCGGGCGGTGACCGTCGAGGAGGAGACGGCGCTGTTCCGCGAGTCCGGCGGCGTGACCGTGCTGGTGACCGGTTCGGCCCCCGACGAGGAGTTGCAGACTGTCGCCGGAGCGGTGCAGCCGTACACCCCTCGGTGACCGGCGGGTTGTGACGATCCTGTGTCGAACGTCACGACCTGGTATCTGCCGGGTGCGTCGCGTGTCGACTCGCGGTGCGGTTCGGGACGCTATCGCCCCACCAGTCACGCGAGTCCCTCGCACACCTCGACGGAGCCCCCGATGCCCCCTCGTGCTTTCTGCCCCGGCGGCGACCACCGACCCCCGGCCACCGGCGGGTCCTGTGCCTGCGGGATGGTCACCCGGGTCCCGACGCCCGTGCGCGGCGCCCCGCGGCCGCTGGTGCCGCCGGAGGTCCGGGACGCGCTGGCCCGCTGCCTCTACGACGGGCCCGGTGACCCGCTGGCGCCCGACGCCACCGACCACCGCCCCGACGACGTGCGGATGTCGGCGATGCTGCGCCGCCGGGCCGACCGGATGATCGCGGCCCTGGCCGCGGCCGGCCTCGTGGTCACCGCCGACGGCGGGCTCGCCCGGGCCGCCTGAGCTCGGGCTGTCTGAGCTCCTGGCGGACGGCGCCGATCAGCGATCGGCGTCGTCCGCGGGCGCGGCCGCGGCCAGCCGCTCGCGGGCGCGGTCCAGCCAGTGCTGGCAGACCTTCGCCAGCTCCTCGCCGCGCTCCCAGAGGGCGAGGGACTCCTCGAGCGTCAGCCCGCCCGCCTCGAGTCGCCGGACGACGTCGGCGAGCTCCTCGCGGGCCTGCTCGTAGGTGGTCGTCGGCTCGGTGTCGGTCATGGCTGCTGGTCCTCCGGGTCGGTGCCGTGGTCGGCGCTGTGGTCGGGGTCCCGGGCGACGCGGACGGTGAGCCGGCCGCCGGCCACCCGGACGCCCAGCCGTTCGTCCGGGGTGACCGCCGCCGGGTCGCGGACCAGGGATCCGTCGGCCTTCTGCACGACCGCGTAGCCGCGCTCGAGCGTCGCGGCGGGGGACAGGGCGGCCACCTGGGCGCGGGCGTGCGCCAGATCGCGCTCGGCTCCCTCCACCCGGTGCACGAGGGTGCGGCGGGCGCGGGTGCGCAGCCCCTCGACGTCCTCCTCGCGGCCGTGCAGCAGCCGGTCGGGTGAGGCCAGCACCGGCCGGGTCCGCATGGACTCCAGCCAGCGGACCTGCTGCTCCAGGCGACCGGTGAGCACCGACCGGGCCCGGCTGCGCAGCCCGTCGACGAGCCGTCGCTGCTCGCCGATCTCGGGCACCACGCGGTGGGCGGCGTCGGTGGGGGTGGCGGCGCGGACGTCGGCGACGTGGTCGACCAGCGTGGTGTCGGTCTCGTGGCCCACGGCGGTGACGACCGGGGTGCGGGTGGCGGCGATGGCCCGCACCAGCCCCTCGTCGGAGAACGGCAGGAGATCCTCGACGGAGCCGCCGCCCCGGGCGATCACGATGACCTCCACCGACGGGTCGGCGTCCAGCCGGCGCAGCCCGTCGATGACGTTCTGCGCGGCCTGCGGGCCCTGGACGGCGCAGTTGACCATCGCGAAGCGGATGGCCGGCCAGCGGCGGCGGGCGGTCACCAGGACGTCGCGCTCGGCGGCGCTGTCCCGCCCGGTGATGACGCCGACGACGGCGGGCGCGAAGGGCAGCGGGCGCTTGCGGGCGGCGTCGAAGAGGCCTTCGGCCGCGAGCAGCCGGCGGATTCGCTCGATGCGGGCCAGCAGCTCGCCGAGGCCGACCGCGCGGATCTCGGTGGCGCGGAGGGAGAACGAGCCGCGCGCGACGTAGTAGTCCGGCCGGGCGCGGACGACGACGCGCGCGCCCTCGGTCAGCTCCAGCCCGGGGCGCTCGGCGACGTCGCGGTGACAGGTGACGGGCACGGAGAGGTCGGCCGCCGGGTCGCGGAGGGTCAGGAAGACCGTCGCCGCCCCGTTCCTCCGGGAGAGCTGGGCGACCTGACCCTCGACCCAGACCTCACCGAGGCGGCCGATCCAGTCGGCGACCTTGCGGGCGACGGTGCGGACCGGCCAGGGCGCCTCGGGGGAGGACGGTGCGGTCACCGGATGAGGGTGTCAGACGGTTCCGACACCCCGGCGGCCCCTCCGCCGGTCCCGCGGCGAGCGCGGGAGGCGGAGGGGTGTGGCGTCAGGCGCCGCGCGGGGCCAGGGGGCTGGACTCGACCGCCTGCTGCTCGAGCTTCTGCAGCCGGTTGCCCAGCAGCCGGAGGTATGGCTCCCGGGCGCGGGTGGCCTGCTCGTAGGCGACCAGGTCCTGCACGGTGCTCAGGGCGTAGCCGCGCAGCCGGCCGCGCAGCTGGGCGATTGAGAAGCCGTCGTAGCCGTCGATCGGGGCGGTCCCGGCGGCCTGCGAGCCGGAGAGCTCGCTCGCGCCCTGCGGGTCGTCCGTCGGGGCGGCGGACGCCTCGCCGACCGCGTCGACGGCGGCGCCCTCCGCGCGGGCGCTGTCCTCCTCGGCGGTGTCGGCGGTGCCGACGTCGGTGCGCACCCCGGTGGCGGCGGCGACGGGAGAACCGCTCTCGTCGGTGGCCGTGGCCGGTCCGGCGTTCGTGTCGGTAGCGGCGGTGTCGGTGCGAGCGGTGTCGGTGACGGCGGTGTCGGTAGCGGCGCTGTCCTTGCCGGCCTTGCCCTTGGCGGACCTGCCGGGCTTGGTTGCCTTGGCGGACTTCTTCGGCTTGCGCTCGGCCACGGGGGAGTCGGCGGACTCCAGCAGCGCGCTCTCCAGGGCGGCGGCGTCCTCGGTGGCGGGGGAGTCCTCCACCACCGCCAGGGCGGGCGTGGTCGGGGCCGTCTCGTCGAGGGTGGGGGCCTGGTCGACCAGCTCGTCGATGGCGAGCTCGTCGAGGATCTCCTCGATCTCCGGCGCCTCCTCGACCAGCTCCTCGATCGACTGCTGCCCCGACTCCACCTGGTCGGCCAGCTCGTCGACCACGCCGGTCACGAGGTCGGCCGCCGGATCGGCGGGGAGGTCGTCGACCTCGGCGTCGGTCAGGGTCTCCCCGACGGTGCCGACGTCGTCGCCGGCCCGGTCGAAGGCCGACTCGCGGTAGCCCGTGGACGGCGGTGCGGTGCCCTCGTCGTCGTCGTCGTCGAAGGTGGCCAGGCCCGGCTCGTCGTCGCCGCGGATGCCGGTGAACACCTCGTCGCCCCGGGCGACCAGCCCGGCGTACTGCTGCTGGACCTTCATCGCCTGCTGCATGGCCATCCCGATGATGCGGACGGGGAGGCCCGGAAGGGTCTCCGGCAGCTTGCGTGCTTCGTCCAGGACGGTGGCGGCCAGACCGGCGGCAGCGCGGACAACCTCAGGGATCTCTCGAGCCATGGGCACAGCGTGCCCCACGAGCTCCGGCGCGACACCCGGTGTGTCCAGATCCACCCCGTCGGTGCGGCCCGGTGCAGGGCCCTGGCGCGGCCTCGCGAGTGACGGGGGGCACTGCGCGCTTCAACTACCATGGGTGCATGGCTGATCAGCGTGGACGTGTCCTGCTGGCCGATCCCCGGGGCTACTGCGCCGGTGTCGATCGGGCGGTCGTGGCCGTCGAGCGGGCGCTGGAGATCCACGGTGCCCCGGTGTACGTCCGCAAGCAGATCGTCCACAACAAGCACGTCGTGGCCACGCTGGAGCGGCGCGGCGCGATCTTCGTCGAGGAGACCGACGAGGTCCCCGAGGGCTCGGTCGTCGTCTTCAGCGCGCACGGGGTCTCCCCGGCCGTGCACGAGGAGGCGGCGAGCCGGCAGCTGCGCACCATCGACGCCACCTGCCCGCTGGTGACCAAGGTGCACCAGGAGGCCAAGCGGTTCGCCCGCGACGACTTCGACATCCTGCTGATCGGCCACCGCGGTCACGAGGAGGTCGAGGGCACCGCCGGTGAGGCGCCGTCCCACATCCAGCTCGTCGACGGTGCCGACGACGTCGCCAACGTCCAGGTGCGCGACCCGGAGAAGGTGGTCTGGCTGTCGCAGACCACGCTCTCGGTCGACGAGACGCTGGCGACCGTGGACCAGTTGAAGAACCGCTTCCCCGGTCTGCAGTCTCCGCCCAGCGACGACATCTGCTACGCCACCCAGAACCGTCAGCAGGCCGTCAAGCAGATGGCCGGCGAGTGCGACCTCGTGCTGGTCGTGGGCTCCACCAACTCGTCGAACTCGGTGCGGCTGGTCGAGGTGGCCCTCGAGGCCGGCGCCCGTGACTCACACCTGGTCGACTTCGCCGCCGAGATCGACCCGGCCTGGCTGGAAGGCGTGGGCACGGTCGGCGTGACCAGCGGTGCCTCGGTGCCGGAGATCCTCGTCAGCGAGGTCCTCGACTGGCTGGCCGAGCGCGGCTACCCGGACGTCGAGACGGTGAAGGCCGCCGAGGAGCGGCTGGTCTTCGCGCTGCCGCACGAGCTGCGCCGGGCGGAGAAGGCCAAGCAGAACACCGGTAGCTGAGCTGGTCAGCCGCTCGTCCCGTCGCGGTCCTCCTCCCGCTCCAGGACGCCGAAGGGCCCGTCGAACGCGACCGGCTCGCTCGGCCGCAGTGCTCGGACCGTCGCCTGCACCGGGACCGGCTCCGGCACGGGGGTCTCGGCGATCCCCAGGTCGTCGAAGCGACGGGCCGCCGTCAGGACCGAGCGCTCGTAGGAGCCGACCGTCTCGTTGAAGCGGGTCATGGTCGTGCCGAGGGCCGAGCCCAGCCGGGTCAGGTGACCGGAGAGGGTGCTCAGCCGGGCGTGCAGCAGCCGGCCCACCTCGAGCACCTGGTCGGCGTCACGAGCCAGCCGTTCCTGCCGCCACGAGTAGGCGACGGTGCGCAGCAGGGCGAGCAGGGTGCTGGGCGTGGCCAGGACGACGTCGCGGGAGAACCCGTACTCCAGGAGACCGGGCTCGGCCTCCAGCGCCGTGGTCAGGAAGCCGTCGGAGGGCACGAACAGCACGGTGAACGGCGCCGCGGGCCGGAAGGCCGTCGGGTAGCGCCGGGCGGCCAGCGCGTCGATGTGCGCGCGCAGCTGGCGGGCGTGCATGGTCACTCGCTGGACGCGGACGGACTCCTCGGTGGCCTGGACCGCCTCGATGTAGCCGGTGAACGGCACCTTCGCGTCGACGATGACCTGCCGCCCGTCGGACAGGGTCACCACGAGGTCGGGACGGACGCCGGCGCCCTGGTCGTTGGTCCCGCCGGGCTGCTCGACGAAGTCGCAGTGCTCCAGCAGGCCCGCCACCTCGACCACCCGGCGCAGCTGCACCTCGCCCCAGCGCCCCCGCACGTGCGGCGTGCGCAGCGCCGTCACCAGGGCCGCCGTCTCGTGCTTGAGCTGGGCGGAGGCCTGGCCCACCGTGCCCATCTGCTCGCGCAGCTCCCCGTGCGCGGTGGCACGGGCCCGTTCGATGCCGGCCAGCAGCCGGTGCAGGTGGTCGAGGGACTCGTGGACCGGTTCGAGGCCGGGGTCCTCGGGGCGCTTCCTGGACAGCAGCGCGACCACACCGAGGGTGACGGCGGTGGCCAGCAGAGCGCCCAGGAGGAGACCGGTGAGCAGGGAAGCGGCATCCATGCCCGAGAGGCTGCCGGACGGGACCGACAGTTCCGTGGAGGCCGGGGCTACGCGCCGGGTGCGTGGGCGGCCTCGTGGTCGAGCAGCCACCGCTTGACCGGCGTCCCCCAGCGGAACCCGCCGAGCCCGCCGTCGGAACCGAGCACCCGGTGGCACGGGACGAACAGGGCGGCGGCGTTGCGGGCGCAGGCGTTGGCCGCGGCGCGTACGGCGGCCGGCCGGCCGCAGCGGGCGGCGAAGGCGGCGTAGGTGTCCGGCCGGCCCGCGGGCACCGAGCGCAGCACCTCCCACGCCTCGGTCAGGAACGGCCCCGACCGCTGGCGGACGACGACGCCGTCGATGGCGGTGAGGTCGCCGGCGAAGAACTTCTCCACCTCGTCGAGGACCGGCAGCCGGTCGACGAGCTCGCTGCCGGCGGGGCGCAGGGAGGCGTGCACGACGGGCAGCAGGTCGCCGACGTCGGCGGTCCAGCCGCTGGCGAGGACGACGTCGTCGGCGTCCACCACGACGGTGAAGGGGCCGGGCGGCGTGCTGACGGTGGCGTGGCGGGCGACGGTCGGGACGGTCATCTCAGGCGCTCCTCGGGAGGGCGGATCCGCGGGTCAGCGGTGTGGTCGGGACCGGCAGCGGCCGGGTGAAGAGGGCGGGCACGGCGAGCGCCCACAGGTGCAGGACGGCGTAGGACCGCCACGGCCGCCAGCGGGTGGCGGCGTCGGCGTCGGAGCTGCCGAGAGCGGCCAGCGACCTGCGCAGCGCGAGGTCGCCCGGCAGCCACACGTCGGGGTCGGCCAGCCCGCGCATGCCGACGAGCGCCGCCGTCCAGGGCCCGATGCCCGGGACGGACAGCAGCGCGCGGCCGGCCTCCTCGCGATCGGCACCCGGGTCGAGGGCGATGTCGCCGGACGCGAGAGCCGAGGCGAGCGCCGTGACCGTCCGGCGGCGGGCGCCGGTGAGCCCGACGGTGCCCAGGTCGGCCTCG
The DNA here is from genome assembly GCA_902805535.1 of uncultured Blastococcus sp. Taxonomy (GTDB): domain Bacteria; phylum Actinomycetota; class Actinomycetes; order Mycobacteriales; family Geodermatophilaceae; genus Blastococcus_B. Next base: position 20,526 of record CADCTN010000048.1, read on the forward strand.
GCGAGGGCCGCGGCCCGGGGGAAGGCGTGGGTCAGGGTGCCGACCGGCTCGGCCAGCGGGATGCCGGCCGGGAGCAGGCGGGCGGTCAGCGTGCGCGCCCCGGCCACCGACACCTGCTGGCCCAGGACGGCCCGGATCGCCAGCTCGTCGGCGTCGGGCGCGGCCGGGACCCGGCGGCCGGGCGCGGCCGCGACCAGCGGGGCCAGCGCGGGGTCCGCGCTCAGCACGTCGTCGACCGCGGTGGGATCGGCGTCCAGGTCGAGCATCCGGCGGCAGCGGGTCACCGCGGCACCCAGGTCGCGCAGCTCGGCCAGCCGGAGCCGGGCGAGGACCGCGGCGGCGCCGTCCGGAGCGGGGGAGAGGTGCACCACCGCGGGCCCGTGCGGCAGGTCGAGCACTCGGGAGAATGTCGTCCCGTCCCACTCCTCCAGACCGGGGACGGCGTGCGCGCCGAGGAACAGCAGCACCTCGGCGGCGTCGTAGGGGGCGCGGGCGGCCAGCCGCAGGGTCAGCCCGCCGGGTGTTCCGGCCGACGCGCCGCGGCCGCGGCGGCGCAGGTCGCTGGGAGAGGTCGCGAAGACCTCCCGCACGGTGTCGTTGAACTGCCGGATGCTGGCGAACCCGGCCGCGAAGGCGACGTCGGCCATCGGCAGCGCGGTCGTCTCGATGAGGATCCGGGCGGTCTGCGCCCGCTGCGCCCGGGCCAGGGCGAGAGGGCCGACGCCGAGCTCGGCGACGAGCAGGCGGTGCAGCTGTCGCTCGGAGTAGCCCAGCCGGGCGGCCAGGCCGGGCACGCCGGACCGCTCCACCGCGCCGTCGGCGATGAGTCGCATGGCGCGCGCGACGACGTCGGCACGCACGTCCCACTCGGGTGACCCGGGAACGGCGTCGGGACGGCACCGGCGGCAGGCGCGGAAGCCGGCGCCCTGCGCGGCCGCCGCGGTGGTGAAGAAGCTGACGTTGCGCGCCAGCGGGGTGCGGGCCGGACACGAGGGACGGCAGTAGATGCCGGTGGTGTGGACGGCGGTGAAGAACCAGCCGTCGAACCGGGCGTCGCGGCCGGCGACGGCGCGGTAGCAGCGCTCGGCGTCCAGGGGCGGGGTCACGACGACGAGCATGCCAGTGGGGGCGGACGGCTACTGGCGGTTTTCGGACGTCACCGTGCGGGGCCTCCGGCGCTCATCGCGAGGCGTCCAGGATCAGCACGCCGATCCCGTCGAGCAGCCGGTCCAGGCCGAAGTGGAACGACCGGTCGGGGTCGTAGGCGGCCTGGAGTTCCTGGCCGGCGACCGGACCGACCCGGGCGACCGTGGGGTACCGCTCGGCATCGAAGACCTGGGCGACGTAGGGCTCGGTGGCCGCCCACCACTCGCCCTCGCTCACGCCGCTGGCGCGTTCGGCGTCCGCCTTCTCCTGCACGCCGCTGACCGTGCCGCGGACGAAGCCGTTGACCAGCGTGACGAGCAGGTCCATCTGCACCTCGGTCAGGCCGAGGCCGTCGACGGCGCGCAGTTCCAGCTCGTACTTCCGCATGATCCCGGGCCCGAGCGGTGGCCGCCCGGTCGCCAGGTGCGCGGCCCAGGGATGGGCGAGGTAGAAGTCCCAGATGGCCTGGGCGACCGTCTTCAGCCGGGTCCGCCAGGTCCCCGAGGTGACCACGCCCTCGTCCGGGTAGAGCTCGCCCAGGACGCTGTCGAGCATGAGGTCGACGAGCTCTCCCTTGCCCGGGACGTGGCTGTAGAGGGTCATCGCGGCGACCCCCAGCTCCGCGGCCACCCGGCGCATCGAGACCGCGGCGAGCCCCTCCGCGTCGGCCAGCCCGACAGCGGCGGCGACGATCCGGTCGACGTCCAGCGACGACTTGGGACCCGGGCGGGAGCCGCCGTCCTGGGCGCGCCAGAGCAACGCCATGCTGCGCGCCGGGTCGCCGGTGCCCGTGAACTCGGTGGCCATGTCCGCACTCTCCCGCATGCCCGGAACGACGCTGGCGGAATAACTCCGTACGGCGTACGTTCTTGCTTCGTTCGATGTCGTACAGCGTACGGAGGGAACTCGTGGCGAGCGCGATCGCGGTGGCCGGACTCATCAAGAGGTATGGGGACGAGGTGGTGCTCGACGGCGTCGACCTGGACGTCGGCAGGGGGTCGGTGTGCGCGCTCCTGGGGCCCAACGGCGCGGGCAAGACCACCGCGGTGCGGATCCTGACGACGCTCGTCCGGCCGGACGACGGCCGGGTGGAGGTCGCCGGGATCGACGTCGTCCGGAATCCGCGCGGCGTCCGCCGGCGGATCGGCCTCATCGGGCAGCAGCCCGCCGTGGACGACGTCCTGGCGGCGCGGCAGAACCTGGTGCTGTTCGCCCGGCTGCACCACCTGGGCCGGCGGGCGGCAGGGGTGCGCGCCGACGAGCTGCTCGAGCAGGTCGGGCTCGCCGACGTGGGGGCGGGGCCGGTCCGCGAGTTCTCCGGCGGGATGCGCCGCCGGCTGGACATCGCCGCCGGGCTGGTGCTGGCGCCGGAGGTGCTCTTCCTCGACGAGCCGACGACGGGGCTGGATCCGGCGGGACGGCGCGACGTCTGGGCGGCGGTCCGCGGGCTGGTGGCCGGCGGCACGTCGGTGCTGCTCACCACCCAGTACCTGGCCGAGGCCGACGAGCTGGCCGACGACGTGTGCGTCCTGGACGGCGGCCGGGTCGTCGCCCGCGGCACGCCCGAGGAGCTGACGGCGGCGATCGGCGGCGACCGGCTGGAGCTGCTCGTCGCCGATCCCGGCCGGGCGGGGGAGGCGGCGCGGCTGGCCGAG
>CADCTN010000049.1 GCA_902805535.1 uncultured Blastococcus sp.
TGATCGAGCAGCTGGCGGGGATCGGGAACATCACCGTGCGGACCTGCTGCACGGTCGCCGGCGCGCACGGCGACGGGCACCTGGAGGCCGTCACCGTCCAGGACGCCGACACCGGGCAGCGGGAGACCCTGCCCGCGAGCCACCTGTTCGTCTTCATCGGCGGCGCCCCGCGCACGGGGTGGCTGGACGGGGCGGTCGCCAGGGACGAGCACGGCTTCATCCCGACCGGCCCGGCGCTGCTGACCGACGGCCGCCGTCCACCGGGCTGGCGGCCCGACCGCGATCCGTACCTGCTGGAGACCAGCCTGCCCGGCGTCTTCGTCGCGGGGGACGCCCGGTCGGACTCGGTCAAGCGGGTCGCCTCCGCCGTCGGTGAGGGCGCCATGGCGGTCACCCTCGTGCACCGGTACCTGGGGGAGCGATGACCACCGCCGACCCGCGGCTGTCGCCCGGTGAGCTCCGCGAGCTCTTCCTCTTCGAGGACCTCGACGAGGAGCAACTGGCCTGGGTGGCCGGCGCCGGCGACGTCATCGACTGCGCCGCCGGCACGGACGTGTCCGTCGAGGGCGAGCCGGCCGAGTGCTTCTTCGTGCTGCTCGAGGGCACCATGACGATGGTCCGCCTGGTCGGTGGCAGCGAGGTCGAGATGGTGCGGACGTCGCATCGCGGGGTCTACTCCGGCGCCGTGCAGTTCTACTTCGGCGACCGGCTCGAGCAGCAGTACCCGGCGACGGTCCGCGCGATCACCGACTGCCGGTTCCTCGCCCTGCCCGCCGGGCCCTTCGCCGAGGTCTTCCGGCAGTGGTACCCGATGGCGGTGCACCTGCTGGAGGGCCTGTTCGTCGGGCAGCGGAACGCCGCGGAGCTGGTCGGTCAGCGCGAGCGGCTGCTGGCGCTGGGCAAGCTCACCGCCGGGCTCACGCACGAGCTGAACAACCCGGCCGCCGCCGCGGCCCGCGCCACGGACGCACTGCGTCAGCGCTTCACCGGCATGCGGCACAAGCTGGCGCTGCTCTCCGAGGCCAGGATCGACGGCGACGTGCTCCGCGCGCTGACCGGGCTGCAGGAGGAATTCGTCGCCCGCATCGGCGCCGCCCGCGAGCTCTCCACGCTGGAGCGCTCCGACCTCGAGGACCGGACCGGCGAGTGGCTCGAGGAGCACGACGTTGCGCAGCCCTGGGACCTGGCGGGTGTCTTCGTCGCCGCCGGGCTCGGGCCCGAGGACCTCGACCGCGTGCGAACGGCGGTCGCGTCGTCCTTCCTGGAGCCGGCCCTGCGCTGGCTCGCGTACACCGTCGAGACCGAGACGCTGCTGGTGGAGATCGCGGACAGCACCCGCCGCATCTCGAGCCTGGTGGACGCGGCCAAGCAGTACTCGCAGATGGACCGCACGCCGCACCAGCCCACCGACCTGCACGCGGGCCTGGACGCCACGCTGGTGATGCTCGGGGGCAAGATCGGCGCCGGTGTCACGGTGGTCAAGGAGTACGACCGGAGCCTGCCGCAGGTGCCGGCCTACGCCGGCGAGCTGAACCAGGTCTGGACGAACCTGATCGTCAACGCGCTGGACGCGATGGCCGGTGCGGGCACGCTGACCCTCCGGACCCGACGCGACGGCGACGCCGCGCTGGTGGAGGTCGCCGACACGGGCCCCGGGATACCGGACGAGGTCCGGTCGCGTGTCTTCGAGCCGTTCTTCACCACCAAGCCGGTCGGGCAGGGCACCGGGCTGGGGCTGGACGTGTCCTGGCGGGTCGTGGTCAAGCGGCACGGCGGCGACCTGCGGGTGACGTCGACGCCGGGCGACACCCGCTTCCAGGTGCGGCTGCCGCTCGCCGAGCCGGCGACCTGAGCCCGTTGCCCCGGGCTGGGACAGTGGGAGACGTGTTCGACATCGACTGGATGGGCCTGCTCACCCGCGAGGTGCTCCGCGAGCGCGCCGCCGAGCTGATCGCCGAGGCGTGCGCCTGGTCGGTCGGCATGTCCGACCAGCCCCACCACCTGCGCTCCGGGGGACGCATCGTCGCGACCGGTCTGACGGTGGGGGAGCGGGCGGCCCACGGGCTGCCGCTGAGCGGTGACGAGGACGGGCGGCTCGATCTCGTGGACGCGCGGCCGGGCAGCTTCCAGGACGCGCTGAACTCCGTCGACGGCCGCGGGGTGATCCAGGCCGACCGGTTCGACGCCGACGTCCTGCACCCCTTCGTGCACACGACCTGCCTGGCGGCGGCCGAGCGTGCGCGGCGCACCCGCCCCGCGGCCTGGGCCGAGCTCGCCGACGACGTCGGGGAGGACGAGGCCGATCTCGACGACGTCGTCCGCGCC
>CADCTN010000050.1 GCA_902805535.1 uncultured Blastococcus sp.
GCCACCACCGGCGAGATCGTGCACGTCGACGGGGGCTTCCACGCCGTGGGCGTGTGAGCGCATCCGTTCCAGCCGCTGAGGAAGAAGAACCGCTGTGCCACGCGCAACCGTCGACATCACGCCCCCAGGGCAGCGACCCGACGAGGACCCGTCGCTCGCCGTCCGCAACAACGGCGGTGCCGAGCCGTCCACCGAGCCCGCGCCGGCCGGACGCCGTGAGGCGCTGCTGGTGCTCTCCTTCGGTGGTCCCGAGGGGCACGACGACGTCATGCCCTTCCTCGAGAACGTCACCCGCGGCCGCGGCATCCCGCGCGAGCGCCTGCAGGAGGTGGCGGAGCACTACCACCACTTCGACGGCGTCAGCCCGATCAACGACCAGAACAAGGCGCTGATCCGGGCACTGGAGAAGGAGCTCGCGGGGGCGGGCATCGACCTGCCGGTCTACTGGGGCAACCGCAACTGGGCGCCCTACGTCGAGGACACCTGGGCGCGGCTGGCGCAGGACGGCATCGAGCACGTCTACGTCTTCCCGACGTCGGCCTACGCCTCGTTCTCCGGCTGCCGGCAGTACCACGAGGACATCGCGCGGGCCCGCGTCGCCACGACGCACCCCACCCGCCCAGGCGGCCCGACGGCGGAGAAGCTGCCGCACTACTTCGACACCCCCGGCTTCGTGCAGGCCAACGCCGACGCCCTGGCCGCGGCCATCGCCTCGCTGCCCACCGAGGTCCGCGACACCGCCCGGCTGGTCGCGACGGCGCACAGCATCCCCGACTCGATGGCCGCCGTCGCCGGGCCGGCGGGCCACGCCTACGAGGCGGAGCTCCTGGCCGCGGCCGAGCGGGTCGTGGCCGAGGTCGCGCCGGGGCGCCCGTTCGACCTGGTCTGGCAGAGCCGGAGCGGCCCGCCGTCGGTGCCGTGGCTGGAGCCCGACGTCAACGACCACCTCCGCGCCCTCGCCGCGTCCGGGGAGACCGCCGTCGTCCTCTTCCCGATCGGGTTCATCAGCGACCACCTCGAGGTCCGCTGGGACCTGGACAACGAGGCCCAGGAGACCGCTCGCGAGGTGGGGCTGGCGTTCGCCCGCGCCGGGACGGCGGGCACCCACCCGGCGTTCGTCGAGTCGATCCGCATGCTGCTGGAGGAGCGCCGCGCCGGTGGTCTTCCGCGGCTGGGCACCAACTGCCCGGCGTCCTGCTGTTTCGTGGCCCCGCGGACGCGCTGACCTCCGCTGCTCAGTCTGCCGACCGGGCCCGTCCGCCGCGAGGAGCGGATCGGTAGCGGGGCCCGAAGGTTGGCGGCGACTCCGCCCCTCGAAGGAGTCGCCGCCTGACCGGCGCGCGGCCGCTGCGAGGCGGGTCGTACCGCCGTCCCCATCCCGCCCCGCCGGGCCGCTCCTGCCGCAGCGACCGCCGAGCGGGCGTCAGAGGCTCGTCGCGAAGCGGTGGACGTCGTGGATGGCCGCGAAGTAGTCCTCTGGCACGGCCTGTCGGTAGATCAGCTCCGCGGCGTGGGTGAGTCCGAGGTTGACCCGCCCGTTGACCCGGACGCCGGCCCGGGACAGCTTGCGGTAGTAGGCGAGGCCCTCGTCGCGCAACGGGTCCAGCTCGTCCACCGTGATCACGTGCGGAGGCAGGCCGGCGAGGTCCGCCTCGGCGGCGAAGTAGGGCCAGCACAACGGATTCTCGGCATTCTCGCCCCGAGGGTCGTAGGCAGTGACCAGCAGGTCCATCGCGTGGCAGTTGATGAAGTACAGGTCGTTCTCGATCATGGACGGCAGCTCCTGCAGCTTGCGGGCGTCGTCCCACCCGTAGCCCCCGCTGATGTAGGGCGTGATCGCGTAGATCCCGTCGATGCTGTCCAGTTCGCCCAGTTGCTTGGCCTTCAGCGCGGTGGCCAGGACGAGGTTGGCGCCACCGGACTCGCCCTCCAGGATCACCTTGGTGATCCCGAGTGCCTCCCGGTTCCCGGAGACCCAGCTCAGAGCGCTGCTGCAGTCGTTCAGGCCGGCTGGGAACGGGTTGAGTCCTGCTGCGGTGTAGGCGTTGCGGAAGCCCACTCCGATGACCACCATGCCGGTCGCCGCCAGGTCGGCACACCACCGCTGGTGAACCTTGCTGAAGGGCGTGAGGATCGTCATCCCGCCGCCGTGGATGTAGACCGCGCCGGGCAGCGGACCGGTCACGCCGGTGGGGCGGTAGATGCGGAGCTCGATGTCGTTGCCGTCCACGCCCGTGATCGTCTCGACCGTCTGGGTGACGTCGGTGTCGTCGTCGCCCGGCAGCTCGTCAGCGTCAGCGGTCAGCGC
>CADCTN010000051.1 GCA_902805535.1 uncultured Blastococcus sp.
GATCGTGCCGACGGTGAGACCGAGGAAGCGGTGCACCCGGCCCATCCACTCGGCGTCACGCGAGGCGAGGTAGTCGTTGGTGGTGACCACGTGCACGCCGTCGCCGGTCAGGGCGTTGAGGTAGGCCGGCAGCACACCGGTGAGGGTCTTGCCCTCACCGGTCTTCATCTCGGCGATGTTGCCCAGGTGCAGGGCGGCCCCGCCCATGAGCTGGACCCGGTAGTGCCGCTGGCCCAGCGTCCGGGTGGCCGCCTCGCGGACGACGGCGAACGCCTCGGGCAGCAGCGCGTCGAGGGACTCCCCGTCGCCGTACCGCTCCTTGAACTCGTCGGTCTTCGCCCGCAGCTCCGCGTCGCTGAGCGCGCCGGTCTCCTCTGCGTAGGACTCGACCGCATCGGCGATCTTGGACAGACGTCGGACGAGCTTGCCCTCGCCGGCACGGAGAAGTCTCTGGAACACCACACCCCCAGCGTAGGCGGCCCGCGTGCCCGCTTCAGCCGCGCCGACCCCGCAGTCGCCTCCCGCGTCGCTCACTAGCCTTCCCGCGTGTCCCACGATCCCCACGACCTCGGCCGGCCCCTGCTCGAGCTGCTCACCGAGCGGCACCTGGCGACCCTCACGACCCTGCGCGCCGACGGCACCCCGCACGTCGTCCCGGTCGGCGTCACCTTCGACGCCGCCACCGCCACCGCCCGGGTCATCACCTCCGGCACGTCGGCCAAGGCACGGCACGTCCGCGCCGGGCGGTCGCGGGTGGCGGTGTGCCAGGTCGACGGCCGGCGCTGGATCACGCTCGAGGGGACGGCGGTGGTGCGCGAGGACCGGGCCTCGGTCGCCGAGGCGGAGGAGCGCTACGCGCGGCGCTACCGGCAGCCCCGCGAGAACCCGGCCCGGGTGGTCATCGAGATCGCGGTCGACCGCGTCCTCGGCAACGCCTGACACTGCTCTTCGCGACCGCGGGACCGGCGGGTCCGTCCGTGGTCGTCGAGGACGAGCAGGCGGGAGGGCGCCCGGCGGCGCCCTCCCGCCCGTCGGTCAGCCGGTGGTGACGGCCCGTGGCTCGGCCACGGGTGGATTCGCCGGTGCGGCGCCGTTCTGGGGGACCTCGGTCAGCCGGATGAGGCCGTAGTCGTAGGCGTGCCGGCGATAGACGACCGTCGGCCGCCCGGTGTCGGCGCACTGGAAGAGGAAGAAGTCGTGGCCGACCAGCTCCATCTCGTGGAGCGCCTGGTCGACGGTCATGGGTGTCGCCGGATGGTGCTTCTCGCGGACGACCCGCCCGGGCAGGTGCTCGTCGAGGTCGGTCACGTGCGGTCCCTCGGCGAGCTGGCGATCGAGCTCCAGGGCGTCGATGGCGCCGACGTCCATCGCGCCGTTCCCGCCGATCCGGACACTGGCCGGCGTCCGCCGGCCGTGGTGCACGCGGCGGCGGTCGGCCGCCCGGCGCAGCCGGCTGTCCAGCTTCTGGCACGCGGCGTCCAGGGCGGCGTAGAAGTCGGGGCCGGCCGCTTCGGCCCGGACGACGGGGCCTTTCCCGCGCAGGGTGATCTCGACCCGCTGGCAGGCGGCCGACTGGCGGGGATTGGGCTCGTGGAAGAGCTCCACGTCGATCCGAAGGATCTTGAGTTTGCCGTCGAAGCGGTCGCTCTGAGCGACCTTGTCCTCGACGTGCTGGCGGTAGTGCTCCGGAACCTCGACGTTGCGACCTCGGACCACGATCTCCATGGGACCTCCCGGGTGAGCCGGTTGTAGGTCGCTTCGACGCTAGTCCCCCGGACCCGGTCACAACAGTCCGGTCGGGCAGGCCGCTCCGGACGTCCTGGGGCCGTTTCACCACGACCTGCGGGTGGGCTCCGGAGAGGTTCTCGGGGTCGTCGCGACGACCGCGGCCAGGACCGGAGGGCTTCCCGCCGGAAGCCCCCCGGAGAGGACGGCGGCGGCCTCGGTGAGCGTCGCGCCGGTGGTCACGACGTCGTCGACGAGGACCAGCAGGGCGCCGGGCGGGCAGGGGGCGGCACGCCGGAAGGAACCGGCCAGGTTGGCCCTCCGCTGCTGGCTGTCCAGCCCCGCCGAGTCCGCCACCCGTCCCCGCCGGGCGAGCAGCCGCGCCTCGGTCGCCGGCACTCCGGCAGCGCGCAGCTCCGCGACGGCCCGGGCGGTCAGCTCCCGCACGTGGTCACGGCCGCGAGACCGCAGCGCGGCCCGCGAGCTCGGCACCGGGACCAGCGCGACGGGCCGGGGACCCGGGCCCGGGACGGCGGAGGCGACCGCCGCCACGGCCAGGGCCAGCGCCGCGCCC
>CADCTN010000052.1 GCA_902805535.1 uncultured Blastococcus sp.
CGAAGAGTCTGACGCGACCCTCGACGATGCATGCGCATGTTCCACCTACTCCGATCTCTCCATGGTGACGCCCACGAAGGGGCCGGACCGGCCGATTCGCTTTCGCGGGAGCGGTTGGTTTCGCCAGCGCCCGGCCGTGCCGAGGGAAGGAGTGACGGATCGCCCTCCTCGTCACCAGCCCCTCGGAAGACGTGTGCGTTTGTAGCGTGTCGCCCCTCGGACACCAGCTGATGCACACCGCTTCGCCCCGTTGCGCGATGGGACTCTCGCGACCACGGCCGACGGCCACACACCCCCCGACACTCACGCGTCCGGGACTACCGCCGGTTCGGTTGGGCGGTGGGCATCCCGGCACGGTTCAAGGCAGACTTCCGCAACCGCGCGATCGGCTCTGGGACGTCGACGAGCCTTACTAGGCAGGTGGTCGCCCGGTCGTGCGACGCTCCGCCGGATGCAACCGGCACGCCATCGGCGATCAGCAGGGTTGCGTGGGTGTGGCCAGTCGGAAGAGGTACATCGCCCCGATGACCCGGGCGTGCGGCCGTGGCACCGCGGACGGCAGCAGCTACTTGGTCACGATGACGATGACAATGATGATCACGATGACCCAACAAGAAATGGGCTCGCATCGCCCTCCTCGGCAGGCGCGGCAGCTTCCGTTCCCTCCGGTGTTCGCGGCCCGTGCGATCGCTTTTGCAGGCGCGTCCCGATAAAGGTCGGCGACAATGGGCCGCAGTTCGTCAGTGGCCGCGTGCAGGTCGGCCCGGAGCCTCTCGTCTCGCTGTGCCGCCAGTGTCGTCTCGATGATCAACTCGCCCATGAACTCCGGCTCCAACGCCCGCGCCGCCGTGCGCGCGCGACGCAAGGCCTTCGCCGGGTCCTCCAAGATGGTCGCAGCGACGCGCGGTGTCAGGTTCGCCTTGGCGCGGAGATAGGCGGCGGTGATGGCTGGCCGCAACCAGTCGGGCGCCGAGGGCAGATCCAGCTCATCAGAGGTCCGGATGCGATCGAGTATCGCGGACTGCCGTTCATCCAGAAGGTCACGGCCGTCACCGAGCTCCTGTTGGACCGACATGAAGAGCTTGGCGAGTTCCGGCTCCCCTTTGGCCCTCTTGATCAGAATCCTGGCGAGGCCGTGGACCGTCGGATCCACGGTGAGCGGAGCCAGGAACTTCTGGACGTGATTCGCTGCCTTGGTGACGGCTTCGGTAGGCGCCGTGCTCCCGGTGACGTCTACATCGTTGGTCATGACAATGTCCCTTTCCCAAGCAGTTCGGCGCTCAGCAGCCAGGACTCACCGTCGCACCGCACCTGTCACACGACCGTCACGGCCACGTCACCGGAGGCCTCGTGGTCCAGGGCGGCGCGTAACGGGGACCCGCGGACGAGAACGGCGGTCGATACCGACGCTCACCGCAACGGTGCGAATCGTGTGCGTATGTGGCGTGTCGCCCCTCGGACACAGTTCGCGACACTCACGGGCACCAGGCCGGTAGGCATCTCTTGAGTCCGACGTCGGCACGCCCGCTGGATGCCTCGAGGTCACACATCGGCCGGGTCGCTGGCGCCCATGATTACCGGCGAGTGGACCAGATCGGTCGTGAGCCCAGACTTATCGCCGGCACAGCGTCGGTGGCCTTCCTGGTATCGGGTGGTAGTCGCCACTGCCCTCGGGCAGGAGGGCGATCTGCCGTCCACCCTGTCCGCGGCGCGACGGTGGCGCCCCGCTGTCGAAGCACCAGCGTAAGGAACGACCAGCTGTCCGCATCCCTGGGCGCCGGTCGTGCGGAAGAGAGGTCATCAGGCAACCCACGGAAGAGATCGTCGGAGCGCCGGCGGCCACCATGACGCGCGAGGAGATCGAACCATGAGCATGACCAGCACCGACGCCGCAACCGGCTCGCGGGACATCAAGAGCCACGAGAAGACCAGCTTCGCCGACCTCGGCAAGGAGATGTGGACCTACCTGACCGGCAAGGGGGCCGCCATCAACTACGAATTCGTCGACATGTTCGTCGAGGTGCCCCGGGAGACAGGATCGGACGCGCCCCGGGCGGTCTGGCGGCTCAACGGCACGCTGCGCATCACGACCACCGAGAACGCCAGCCGGGGATGACGGACTCACGCGGCCCCGTCCACCTGTCCGGCGAGCTCTCGCTGGAGGTGGACGGGGTGGGCGTGCAGGTGCACGCTGACGGCGCGGAGCTGCGGATCGTCGCCGAGGACGTCGGCGCCTTCATGGCCCGGGTCCGGGAGGCGGCGACCGCACGGACCTGGGTGGCGCCCGGCCGCCGGGATCTGGGCGGGCTGGCCGAGGCCTTGGCCGCCTCCGGGATCACCGCGCACCTGAACTCCCCCACGCGCCCCCTGGCCGTCGCCGGTGCCGGCGTGCATTCGCCGACCGGGGCGCTGCTGCTGGGCACCCGGCGGGTGCGGCCCCGCGCCGCCGTGGTGGTGATCGCCGCCGGCCGCGGCTGGCGGCGACTCGCCGCGGGCGCCGTCGCGGTGGTGCTGGCGACCGTCCTCGCCCGCCGACGCCGCTGACCCGGCAACGGCCGGCGTCCGCGCTACCGTGGCGAGAGCGACCGCTCCGCCGCGAGGCGGTCGGCGAACAGCGGCGGCAGGTATCGCAGCATCAGGGCCGACCACACCACGTGGGTGAGCACGGAAGCCTGGATCCCTCCGGTGACCCTGCGCTGCACCGCGAAGAGCAGACCCATCGGGACGCTCGCCAGCACGAGCGCCTGGTTGCGGGTGGCGGTGGTGGCCAGGCCGTACACCACGGTCGACACGAGCACCGGCCGGTCCGCGCCCGCTGCCGCATAGAGCGCGCCGCGGAAGAACACTTCCTCTGCCACGCCGTTGGCCAGCGTGGTGGTGACCACGAGGGGGGTCGACCCCTGGTCGGCGTAGCGGAGCACCGAGCCGATCGCCCGTTCCAGGACCGGGATCCTTCGGGCGACCAGCGCCGCGGCATAGAACGCCCCGAACGCGCCGACCCCCGAGACGATCGGCGTGAGCACCGGCCGACGCAACCGCTCCCCGGGCCCGAACATCCGTCCCAGGTGCAGCGGCCCGGACGCCAGCCCGCCGACCACCCAGGTGCCGGCGACCCCGAGCGTCTGCCAGTAGAACCGTGGTGAGCCCGGCGGCGTCGACAGCGACATCCCCAGCAGCGACGCGCCGGCGACCGCGGTGGCGCCGGTGACCCGCCGGCGGCGCCGGAAGGCTTCGTCGCTCTCCCAGTGATCCCGGGGCACGCGCCGCAGCATCGGCCCGGCCGCCCGCCATACCCGCGCCGGCGGCACACCGACCGGACGTCGGCGGGTCACCGCCGCGCTCCGCGGCTCAGCCATCCGCCGTGCCGCGCACCTACCTGCCGACGGCGTTCCTGTGCGCGTTCGACCAGGGCGGCCATCACCATCTCGTCGTAGTCCATCGGGTCGAAGGACACGACCGAGCGGATGGCGTCGTCGGTGACGACCACCTCGTTGGTCATGGAGTCGATGAGCGATCGGCCGGTGGCCACGTCCACGTCGGTGACCAGCGCCAGCCAGCGGGAGGACAGCCGCGGGCTGAGCAGCGGCACAGGGACGACGAACAGATGCCGGTTCTGGATCTCGGCCACCCGGGTCATCATCTGCAGGTAGGTGAGCACCTCCGGGCCGCCCACCTCGAACACCCGCCCGGCGGCCTCCGGTGCGTCGAGGACACCGACCAGGTACCGGACGACGTCGGCGACCGCGATCGGCTGCGTGCGCGTGCTGACCCATCGGGGGGTGACCATGGCAGGCAGGTGCGCCACGAGCTGGCGGGTCAGCTCCCACGACACCCCGCCGTGGCCGACCACGATCCCCGCGCGGAGCACCGTCACCGGTACACCGGTGCCGCCCAGGAGCCGCTCGACCTCACGGCGGCTGCGCAGGTGCCGGGACAACCGGTCACCCTCCTGGCCCAGGCCCCCGAGGTACACGATCCGGTCTATCCCGCTCGCGATCGCGGCCCGGGCGAAGGCGCGCGCCGCGTCGGCGTCCTTGCGCTCGAAGTCCGGGTCGTCGAGGGAGTGCACCAGGTAGTAGGCAACCTCGCACCCCTCGAGTGCCTCCCGCAGCGATCCCTCGTCCCCGACGTCTCCGGCGACCGGGCTGCCAGCCCCTTCATAGCGCTCCGGATGCCGGGTCATCGCCCGGACCTCGTGACTCGACGCTTCGAGCGCGGTGGCCAGCCGGCTACCCACGAACCCGGACGCGCCGGTGACGAGGATGCTCATCGCCACAGCCTGACCCGGATGGGGGGCAAGCGCCCGTCCAGCGACGTGCGGACTGCGGCGACCTCGACCGGACGCCGACGATCGCGCGACGACTGCGGCGTGACGCCGTCTTCACAGCCCGGCTGGGTCACACCGGCGTCTCGGCTCATCCGCCGTGGCTACGAGCCCAGGGCTGTGAGTCGTGGCCCGCTCGGCACCGGCGACGGATCATGGCCTCGACTGCCGCGACGTGTCAGCCGACTCGGATCAGCCGGGCGGTGCTGGGCCGGAGGCGTCCGGCGTCGCGACCGGCCCCGTGCGGGTGAACCGCTACCCCGCCGCATTCTAGCGGGGCGATCGCCCGGTCCACGACCGCCTCGAGGTCGTGCTCCTCCGGCACCGCCATGGCCAGGTCCAGCGCGTGCACCAGCGCCACGAGGACGTCACTCCGCGGCTGGCCGGGCCTCCCCACCCGCTCGCCGCGGGCTCGACCGCCCCCCTTCAGGCAGTGACCCCGGCGGGGCCGGTCCGCGCGGGTTCCGGGCGCGCACGCCGGTCAGCCGCCCCGCTGACCCGCCGGCAAGCCCACCTCCTGGAGCGCAGTCGACGACCAGGGCGACGCTCCGTCCTGCCCGCGGGCGCCATCAGGCTGGCTCCCGCTCGGCGGCGAAGTCATCGTGACGCCGAACGCAGCCGTGTGCGCATATAGCGTTTCGCCCCTCGGACAAAAGCTGATGCACACCGCCATTTCGGGCGTGCACCTCAAGCTCGCAGAGCGATGAGCCCGAGTTCCTCGGCCCCACGCATGAGCCGCTGATCGAAGGCGGCGACTCGCGCGGACGAATCTTGAGCGGCCAGCAAGACACAGCAATCCGGCATCCGCAAACCTGTATCGGCGCGCAACCGGGCCAACCGAACAGCGGTGTCGGCGGGAAACGGCTGTTCTGCGACCTCGAGGTCCCGCAGCGCCGAGCGCGCGGCGTCGAGGCGGCCGGTCCTGGAAGGGCCGACGAGCACCTCCGCGAGCGTGAGCGGGTTAGCGGCGAATTCGTCGTCGATCTCGCGTGCGAGCAACGACTCGGCCTTCTGATGGTGAGCGTCTTCGGCATCGAGGTAGGCGATGAGCACGCTGGCGTCGAGCACGATCACGCCGGCCACTCCTGGCGCAGCCGTTCCAAATAGTGCTCACCGTAGGCGCCGGTGAGGGCGCCACTGTGCTCCCGCAGCGCGTCGAGCCGTTGGCGTCGCCGGTCTTCCTGTGCATGTTGGGCGACCCACTGGCCTTCCAAGGCGAGACGAGTGAGCAACTGCGCGCGAGTCAGGCCTGGATACCGGGAGGCCGCGGAGTCCAGAGCGGCAGCGAGTTCGTCGGTCTCGGTCACCACAATCCGCGGACGTGTGGTGGGCACGCGGGCGAGTGTAACACCTCGCGAAAAGGTGCTACACCTGGAACTGTTGGTCGCCGTCTGTCGGTAGCGTTGGGCAACCTACGGCTCTGGAGCGAGGGAGGGACCGTGACGTCGATGCAAAGCGCACGGTGGCGGCCTTCCCGTGCGGGGGATTCTGAACGTCTACCAGTACGAGGACGAGACGCTGCACTTCGCCGATGGTCGGCTGCTGTTGCGCGGAGTGAACGGCTCGGGCAAGTACACGGCGACGAACATGTTGCTGCCGTTCCTGCTCGATGCCGACACCCGGAAGATCGACGCGGCGGGCGAGCAGACCGGGGTGTCGCGTTCGTGGATGCTCGCCGACACGGACGAGACGCAGCGCACCGGCTACCTCTGGATCGAGTTCGTCCGGGCGGATCCGGACGCGCCGGGCGGCGTGCGCCACCACACCGTCGGTTGCGTCATCCGTGCCAACCGCAGCACCGACCGGGTCACGCCATGGTGGTTCTCGACTACCCTGCGTCCCCGCATCGACTTCTCGCTCATAGCGCAGCCGGGTCATCGCAAACGGACTAGTGGTCCTGACGGATGATCAATCCGTTCCTGGAAGCTTCGAGCCATGAGCTCAGCCATGGCGCGCCCCGTGGGTCTCCACGCTGATGCTGCTCGCAACCGCGCGCAGGTGCTTCGGGTCGCCCGCGACACCTCCTCGCCGTTGACGACGAGCTGTCGGTGAACACCCTGGCGCGCGAGGCGTCAGTGGGGATCGGCACCGCGTACCGGCACTTCGCCCCCTCGGCGATGCAGTCGGAGAAGGGTTGATCGGGGGGAAGCGGCGGGGATGGAGATGAAGCCGTACGCCAGGAACCGGCCGCTTGGCCGTGCAGGACGATGTGCAGGCGCCTAGGCAGGTCAAGGCCTCCGAGTCGCCCCGCAGTGCACGGCCGCACTGGACGACCAGGAACCGGATCGCGTCGAGGAGAACGGGCGTGCGCCGTCAGAGAGGGGACGCCGTTCCGACTCGTGGTGCGGAGAAGACGGTGCGGGCCTGCTCCGGCACCGGTCGATCAGGTGGAATCAGCGGACACCCACGAGGTCATGCGTCCGGCGTACCGAAGGTCGAGGAGTACTTGTCGGGGGCAGTGTCCGTGCGGCCGGTGACGATCCGGAAGATGTCCTCGACAGGAAGCTTCGGCGTTCCGTCAGCGAACACGAGCCCGTTGGTCTCCTGCCCGGTGTCCATGAACTGCGTGTAGCAGAATCCGACGATCTCGGTGCTGGCCCGAAGCGCCTCGAAGAGCCCCGCGAGACGGCCGGCGTACTCCTCCGTCGACTCGACCTGGTCGTAGCCCCAGGACTCCTCTTGCTGCGAGAGCGAGATGCCGCCGAACTCTGTGATCATCAACGGGGCCCGGCCGTCGAGGAATCGTTGTCGTTGCGCGTCGTTGAGGATCGGCCGTCGCCCCTGCGGGCCGTACCCGGTCAGGACCGCGCGGAGGGCCGCCTGGTTGTCGAGGTAGCGGGCCCGTAGCTCGTCGGGGTCGACGGTGTAGTCGTGCAGCCCGAGGATGTCGCTGTCCACGTGCTCCCAGCCCTCGTTGGAGACGGCCGGACGGCTCGGGTCCAGGGCCCGCGTCAGGCTCACGAGGGACTGAGCGAACTGCTGCTGAGCCTGGACGGTGGCGATGTCCTGCACTCCCCAGCTCTCGTTGATGGGGACCCACACCACGACCGACGGGTGGCTGCGGTAGCGACGGACGAGTTCCATCCACTCGGTGGTGAGCAGGGAGATCGCACCCGCCGAGAACTCGTACGCCCCAGCCGTCTCTCCCCATACCAGCAGGCCGAGCCGGTCAGCCCAGAAGAGGAACCTCGGGTCCTCGGCCTTCTGGTGAATGCGGACCGCGTTGAACCCCATCGCCTTGATCAATTCCACCTCGGCGCGCAACTCGTCGTTGCCGCGCGAAGCCAGGTGGGTCTCCGGCCGGTAGCCCTGGTTGAGCACGGACCGCGTGTAGTAGGGCTGCCCGTTCAGATTGAAGGAGCCGTCGCCGACCGAAACCTCCCGCAGACCCAGGTAGCTGGCCACCGTGTCGACCGGCCGGCCGGAGTCGCGGTCGCGCAGCACGACCTCAGCATCGACGAGGTGCGGATGCTCCGGGGCCCACAACAGACGCGCGCGGTCCTGACCGTTGCGCACCGCCGGTACGGCGATGTCGATCTGGGTGACCTCCCGCCGGACCACGCACGTGGCCTCCCCCAGAACCTCGTCGCCGAGGCTCAGCGTGACCTCCAGCTCGAGCGGAGTGGCCGGCGTGGCGGCCAGCGTGACCTCCCCTCGGACCATGGCGGACGACGCGTAGAAGGTCCACGCGACGTCGACGACCGCTGGAACCGGGACCGTCTCGAGCCAGACCGGTTGCCAGATGCCGGTCGTGCGCTCGTACCAGATGCCGTGGG
>CADCTN010000053.1 GCA_902805535.1 uncultured Blastococcus sp.
CTCGAGGCCCACATCGACGCCATGAGGCGGCAGTGCGGCCGTCGATGCCCGATCAGCTCACGGCGATACCCGGCCGGCTCATTCCGGACGGCGTCGAGGACCGTGCACGCCCTCAGGAGTCGCGGAGCGCGGCCGCCGAGCGGACGAGCGAGGCGACCTCCGGTGAGCTGATGCTCGACGGCCAGGCGATGACAGTGGTGATCGCCGGCGCGTCGACGACGGGCACCGCGACGTGCTCGGGCCACTGCCACGCACGGCTGGAGGCAGGGATCACGAGCAGCGTCCGGCCGAGCGCCACGAGCTGGGCGAGCTGGGACTGGGTGTGTATCTCGGGCCCCGGCCCGTCCGGATAGGACCCGTCGAGCCGGGGCCAGCGCGCGATGGGCAGGCCGGGCACGTCGCTGACCTCTGCCAGCGTCACCTGGTCGCGCGACGCGAGCGGATGCCTCGTCGGCACGATCGCGACCTGGCCCTCGGTGTGCAGGTCCTCGGTGTCGAATCCGGCCAGGTCGTCGACCGGCCGATGCATCAGTGCCACGTCGGCGCGCCCGTCGCGCAGCAGCCGTGCCTGCTCGCCGACCTCGCACAGCAGGACCTCGACCGGAGCCGCACCGGGATCGTCGGCGACCGCGTCCAGGAGCCGCTGCAGCAGCTCGTGGGACGCCCCGGCCTTCGTCACGAGCACCAGCGGTCGATCGGGATTCCCGGCGCGCCGGGTCCGGTGCGCGGCGGCCGCGACCGCGTCGAGGGCCACCCGGGACTCGCGGAGCAGGACCCGGCCGGCGTCGGTGAGCGCCGCGCCACGGCGGTCCCGGTCCAGGAGCCGGACCCCGAGCCGGTGCTCCAGCCGGCTGATGGCACGGGAGAGCGGCGGCTGGGCGATCCCGAGCCGAGCGGCGGCGCGGCCGAAGTGCAGCTCCTCGGCGACCGCGACGAAGTAGCGGAGCTCCCGGGTCTCCACATCGGTCACGCCGGGACCCTATCCGTCGGATACCTGCCGGGTATCACAGCGAACTCGATCGGTCTTGGACGGGGCACGATTGCGCGCCGAGCATGGAACTGGTGGACAACAGGGGAACGGCGCTGGTCACCGGCGCGAACAAGGGCATCGGCTTCGCCATCGCACGAGATCTGGGGAAGCGGGGCTTCACGGTCGCCGTCGGCGCGCGCGACGACGTCCGGCGCGAGGAGGCCGTCGGGCGGCTTCGTGCGGAGGGCGTCGATGCGTTCGGCGTGGCGCTGGACGTGACCTCCGACGAGAGCGTCGCGGCCGCGGCGGAGTTCCTCGAGCAGCAGGCGGGCCGGCTCGACGTGCTGGTCAACAACGCGGGCATCGCCGGCCGGACCGAGGGCGGAGCACAGGACCCGACGACGCTCGACCTCGACGTCCTGCGCACCGTCCTCGGCACGAACGTGTTCGGCGTCGTCCGGGTGACCAACGCGATGCTGCCGCTGCTGCGCCGGGCCGCCTCACCGCGCGTCGTCAACATGTCGAGCAACATGGGCTCGCTGACCCTGCAGACCGGACCGGTCCTGGCCGCCTACGCGCCGTCGAAGTCGATGCTCAACAGCATCACCGCCCAGTACGCCCGCCGGCTCGCCGACACCGCGGTCATCGTGAACGCCGCCTGCCCGGGCTACGTCGCGACGGACTTCACCGGTTTCGCCGGGTCCCGCACGGCCGAGCAGGGTGCCGCCATCGCGGTCCGGCTCGCCACGCTGCCCGACGACGGTCCGCGCGGCGGCTTCTTCGACGACGAGGGCGCCATCGCCTGGTGAGCCCGGGTCGTTCCGCCCGCCGGGCGACGTCCTAGGTCCGCCAGGTGGGGGCGATGTCCCGGTAGTAGCGGCGGCCGAAGGTCTTCGCGAGCACGACGACGACCGGCGTGGGCACCGTCGTCCTCAGGAAGGCCCGGTGCTCGTCGCTCATCCCGTCGGTCAGCCAGGCGAAGAAGCGGCCGACCACTCCGAGCGGCTGACTGCGCAGCTTCTTCTCGACGGCCTTCCACTCCGGTGACTCCACGTGCGGCGTGAGCTGCGGCTCGAGCTCGTTCTCCTCGTGCTGGAGATGGCGCTCGACCACCTCGCGCGTCCGGACGACGCTGGCCTGCGCGGCGGCGGCGTCGGCCGCCGAGCCGCTGCGCGCGACGGTGGTCATGGCGCCGGCGGTCTCCGTCAGCGCCTCGGCCATCGCGTGGTGCTCGCTGTCCATGGTCGCCAGCAGACCCTTGTCGACCCCGATGCGGCCCAGCATCGGGAAGACGTAGCTGTCCTCGCCCTCGTGGTGGTGGGTCAGCTCGGTGTGCAGGTTCGCGTACGCCCGCTCGAGCGCCTGGGCGCGGGCGGTGTCGCCGTCCCGCAGGTCCCCCAGCGCGGTCGACAGGCGGTTCAGATCGCGGCGCACGGCGGCGTGGATGACGCGGTTCATCGTGAGGCTCGGCGCGGTCATGCCCGGGGAGGGTAGCGACCGGGAGCCCGCCGCAGGCGCGTTCCCGTCGCGGTCGCTCCCGGGAGCGCAAGGAACGCCCCGAGGGCGGAGCGGCCTAGCGTGGGATCGCGTTGAACGCGGCCTCCGTCGCCTCGCGCACCGCACGCTCGAGGGGCCGCAGGGCCTCGTCGCGGGCGGCCGCCTGGGCGTGGTTCACGGCGGCGCCGGGCGCGTCGGCCATCGCCAGGTCGAGCACCTTGCCCAGCCGTTGCGCCCGGCCGAGCACCGAGAGCGCGAGCGGGTCGTGGTCGGCGGGCAGCCCGGGCGCGGTCGTCGTCCTCGCCAGGCCGGTCAGGAGCGCCGGCACCTCCGGGTTCCACCGGGCGAGGTCGAGGCCGGCCAGCGCGCGGGCGGTGTCGCCGACGGCCAGGTCGAGGGCGCCGGAGACGGCCCGCAGGTTCCCCTCCGGGGGAGGCGGCAGCGGGGGGACGCCGTCCAGCTGGGACGCCGTCCACTGCACCACCTCCGGGCCCAGCGCCGCCGGCACCAGCACCAGGTGCTCACCCACGGCCGCCTGCCCGCTCTCCAGGGCCAGCGGCGCCAGCCCGGGTGCCCGTGGCAGGCCACGGACGTCACCGGCGACGGGCAGGACCAAACGGAACCGTCGTTCGCCGAGCCGGCGCAGCTCGGTCAGCGCGCGGCCGAGCGACACGGCCTCGTCGGTGCCCGGCAGGCCGGCGACCCGGTGTGCGCTCTGGCCCAGGATCCCGTCGAGTGCGTCGTCGTAGGAGGCGCGGCCGGCGAGCCAGGCGGTGACCCAGACCGCGAACCGGCCGGCAGGGAAGTCGAGCACCGGGTGAGGCTACGGCGCGGGGCCCGGTCGACCGGCCGAAGGCCTCCGGTGCCCCGTTCGGTCACAGGTCGGCGTCACCCGGCGGAACCAGGCGCACGGCGAGCACCGGTTCTGGGAGACTCCGGCCATGGCTGCGTGGTTGCTCTGGCTCATCGCCGCGGGCCTGTTCGCGACCGGCGAGGTCGTCAGCCTGGATCTGGTCCTGCTCATGTTCGCCGGCGGCGCCCTGGGCGGCATGACCGTCGCCTTGCTCGGCGGAGCCACGGTCCTGCAGCTCCTCGCGTTCATCGCGGTCTCCGGCGTGCTGCTCGCGCTGGTCCGCCCGATCGCCACCAGGCATCTCACCGACCGGACCCCGCTCCAGCTCGACGGCGTCGACACCCTCATCGGGCGCACCGCCAAGGTGACCCAGGACGTGGACTCCTCGGGCGGGCGGATCCGGATGGGCGCCGACGAGTGGACCGCCCGCAGCCAGCACAACGGCGAGTCGTTCGCCGTGGGCGAGACCGTCCGCATCCTCCAGGTCGAGGGCGCCACCGCCGTCGTCGGCGACGCACTGGAGTGAACGACGCACCCGGCCGCTGACCCCGACCCATCCAGCGGGAGAGGATCGGCCGTGACCCCCGACGAAGGGAGCGCACCATGGAACCAGCACTCATCGCACTGATCGTGATCGCCCTGCTGGTGATCGTCGTGATCGCCAAGAGCGTGACCATCGTGCCGCAGGCCCAGGCCAAGGTCGTCGAGCGGCTGGGCCGGTACAGCCGGACCCTCTCGCCCGGCCTGTCGATCCTGGTGCCGTTCATCGACCGCGTCCGCGCGACCATCGACCTGCGCGAGCAGGTCATCTCCTTCCCGCCCCAGCCGGTCATCACCGCCGACAACCTGCAGGTCGGCATCGACACCGTCCTCTACTTCCAGGTGACCGACCCGCGGTTGGCCGTCTACGGGATCGCGAACTACATCACCGGCATGGAGCAGTTGACCACCACGACCCTGCGCAACGTCGTGGGTGGGCTGAACCTCGAGGGCGCGCTGACCGGGCGCGACGGGATCAACAGCCAGCTGCGCGACGTCCTCGACGGCACCACCGGCCCCTGGGGCCTGCGGGTCGCACGGGTGGAGATCAAGGCGATCGACCCGCCGGCGTCCATCCAGGACTCGATGGAGAAGCAGATGCGCGCCGACCGCGACAAGCGCGCGATCATCCTCACCGCCGAGGGTGCCCGGCAGTCGGCCATCACCACGGCCGAGGGGCAGAAGGCGGCGGCGATCCTGTCGGCCGAGGGCAAGAAGCAGGCGGCCATCCTCGAGGCCGAGGCCGAGCGGCAGAGCCGGATCCTGCGCGCCGAGGGCGAGCGCGCGGCGCTCTTCCTGCAGGCGCAGGGGCAGGCGAAGTCGATCGAGACGGTCTTCCAGGCCATCCACGACGGCAAGCCCGACCAGGGCCTGCTGGCCTACCAGTACCTGCAGACGCTGCCGCAGATCGCGCAGGGCGACGCCAACAAGATGTGGATCGTCCCGAGCGAGTTCAGCAAGGCGCTGGAGGGGCTGGCCAACCTCGGCGGTGCCGAGGGCGGGAAGTCCTGGATGGACGTCGCGCCGACCGGCAACGGCGGCTCCGGTCCCAAGGACGGCGGGCTGGACACCACCAGCTGGTTCGAGTCGCAGCTGCCGCCGGCCGCGGAGCAGCCCGAGGCGAAGATCGAGCTCTCGAGCATCACCGACACCGAACCCGTCGTGCCGTCGCCGGAGGTCCCGAAGCCTCCGTCGCTGAGCCAGGCGAAGAGCGACGTCCGCGGGATCGGCTCGGGCCGGGAGGCCGACGACAACGGGGTCCCGCCGGGGGCTGACCGCTCTAGTCCTTGAGCAGGCCCTCGCGGAGCTTGGCCAGCGTCTGGCTGAGCAGCCGGGAGACGTGCATCTGCGAGATGCCGATGTCCGCGGCGATCTGCGACTGCGTCATGTTGCCGAAGAACCGCAGGATCAGGATGCGGCGCTCGCGGGCCGGGATGGTGGCCAGCAGGGGCTGCAGCGACTCGCGGTACTCGACGCCCTCGAGCGCGGCGTCCTCCTCGCCCAGCGTCGCGGCCAGGGTGGGGGAGTCGTCCTCGCCGGAGAGCCGCTCGTCCAGCGAGCTGCTCCGGTAGGCGTTGGCGACGGCCAGGCCCTCGAGCACCTCGGCGCGCGGGATGCCCAGGTGCTCGGCCAGCTCCGACGGCGTCGGCGCCCGCCCGTTCTTCTGCGCCAGCTCGCCGACGGCGGCGTTGAGCGACAGGTGCAGCTCCTGCAGCCGGCGCGGGACCCGTACCGACCAGCCCTGGTCGCGGAAGTGCCGCTTGATCTCGCCGGTGATCGTCGGGACGGCGAAGGACAGGAACTCGACCCCGCGGGTCGGGTCGAAGCGGTCGATGGCCGCGATGAGGCCGAGCGTGCCCACCTGCAACAGGTCGTCGAACGGCTCGCCGCGGTTGCTGAACCGCCGCGCGAAGTGACGGACCAGCGGAAGGTGCTCCTCCACGAGGATCTCGCGCAGCCGCTCGCGGCGCGGGTCGTCCTTCTCCAGCGTCGCCAGCTCTGCGAACAACGGCGCGGTCCGCTCGGCCCGCCGCCGGTTGTCCGACATGGGCGCGGGCGTGACCTCCGGGGCCGGTGCCTCCGCCCCCACCAGCTCCGGGTCGGGCACCGTCTCCGGGTCGGTCGGCTCGGGTGCGGTGATGCTGTCCTCCGCGGGCGCAGGCTCGACGGGAGGAAGCGGATCCTGCGACCTCTGGTCGGGCACCGGGACCTCCACGACGGGGTTCTCGTCGGTCGAGGGCGACCGGGTCACGGGGCGACCGAGACGTTCTGGCCGGCTCCGCTTCCCACCTCGGACGGGTGCTGGCCGGGCAGGTACTTGTCCATCGCGATGAGGCCGACGGACGTGGCGTTCCCGTTCCCGCCCGGGACGACGTCCTGCGTGGAGCGCCGGGCATCCACGTAGTCGACGAGGGTGGCGAGGATCGCCCAGCCGAAGCCGTCGCGCGGAACCTCGACGCCCTCGGCGGTGGGCACCCAGGCCTCGATGTGCAGGCCGGCGCGGGTGGTCTCGAAGATGACGGTCAGCGGGGCGTCGGGGGAGCCGATCTGGCTGAGCGTCGCGCACGCCTCGTCGACGGCGAGGCGGAGGTCCTCGACGGCGTCCAGGTCGTAGTCCATCCGGATCGCGAGGTCACCGGCCATCGCCCGCACCGCCGGCAGCTGGGTCGCGGTGGTGGGCACCCGCAGCTCCAGCCGTTCTCCCCGTCGTCCGTCCTGCGCGAGCGCGCCCCTCGAGTCGACCATCCGTCGTCCGCTCCTTCGCTCGCTGCGCGCCCGTACGACGGGGCGCCGCGGTCAATCCTGCCGGGTCCGGCCGTGCCTCATGAGCACTGCGGCGGACGTGCTGGGCTGTCGCCAACCGGCGGAAGCTACCCGTCGGTGGCCGCCATCGAAACGTGGCGATCGCCAAGCGACCCCCGAGGTGGCACCGCGGTTGCCGAGACCCTTCCGCTGGTATTGGCTGGCCCGAGATGACCTCGAGCCCCGGTAACCCACCACCCCTCCCCGGGTCCGACGGGGATGAGGGGATCGCTGCGCTCGTCGCAACCTTGGAGTCGGCGCCGGCCGCCATATACGTCCTGAGCGCGACGTCGGCGGAGCCGGTGTGGGCCAACGCCCGCGCCCGCCGGCTCGGCACCGGCCGGGATCGTCTCCCGGTGGTCGACGGTCGTCCGGTCGCCGAGATCGTCGACGCGGCGCTGCGCACCGGCCTGCCGGAGACCGTCTGCGGACCGCTGGACGCCGGGGGACCGTGGACGACGGCGATGGTGCGGCCGATGCGGGTCCAGGACGATGCGGGCGCGCTGGTCGTGCTGGAGTCCGACGACGCGGCGACCGACACGTCGCTGTGGCCCAAGCCACCGGCCGACGGGGTGGAGCAGGCCCAGCTCGCCCTCCTCCCGCCGTCCCTGCCGCTGCTCCCCGACCTGCACCTCTCGGGCAGCTACCACCGCGCCGCCACCGTCCAGGCCGCCGGCGGCGACTGGTACGACACCGTGGCGCTCGGCGCCGGCCGCGTGGCCCTGGTCGTCGGTGACGCCGTCGGGCACGGCGTTCCGGCGGCCGGAGCGATGAGCCGGCTGCGAGGTGCCATGCGTTCCTCGGCACTGCGCGATCCCTCGCCGTCGGCCGTCCTCTCCGCGCTGGACGCCTTCGCCGCCCAGATGGACGACGTCGAGGGCGCCTCGGTGTTCTACGGCGTCCTCGACGCCGGGACCGGCGACCTGGCCTACTCGGCGGCCGGCCACCCGCCGCCGCTGGTCATCGGCGCGGACGGCGAGGCCTTCTTCCTGCCGGTGACGCCCCGGCCGCCGCTGGGCAGCGTGCCCGGGGCCACGACGACCGTCTCCCGGCACGTCCTCGACCAGGGCGCGACGCTCGTGCTCTTCTCCAACGGCGCCGTGGCCGGCCCCGGCCCGGAGGCCGCCGACGCGCTCGACCGCCTCGCACAGGTCGCCACGTCGGTGATCGCGGCGCAGGGCGCGCTCGACGCCGACGGCCCCGACGAGCTCGCCAGGTCCATCGCCGACGGGGTCGGGACCGCGGCCGGCTGGATCGACGACGTCGCGGTGCTGGTGGCCCACCGGCGCGCGGACAGCCTCGAGCCGCTGCGGCTGGATCTGATCGCGGACCCGGCCGCGCTGCCGGGCGTGCGGCGGCGGCTGAACGGCTGGCTGACCGCCCTGGGCATGGGCGAGCAGGACCGGGTGGGCGTGATGGTCGCGGTCGGCGAGGCGTGCGCGAACGCCGCCGAGCACGCCTACCGCGGTGCCGAGCCCGGGCCCATGTCCGTTCACGCCCGCGTCGACGTCGACGGCGTGCTGACGGTGACCGTGCGCGACGAGGGGACCTGGCGTCCGCCCAACCGCGATCCCGGCGACCGCGGACGCGGTCTGCTGATCATGCGCCAGCTCGTGGACGGAGTCGTCCTCGAGGAGGAGGAGAAGGGGACGACGGTCACCCTGACCCTGCGCCTGCGCCGCAGCCCCGACGTCGACGAGGACCGCCCGTCGGCCTCGAACGCGGCGACGGTGACGGTGGACCGCGAGGGACCGCGGCCGATCGTCCGGGTGAGCGGTGCGGTGGACGACTTCGGTGCCGAGCAGCTGCGCATCCGGCTCCTGGAGGCCAGCCACGGCGGCACCGGCCGGGTGGAGCTGGACCTGGTCAGGGTGTCGCTGTTCAGCAGCGCGGCCGTGCGCGTCGTACTGGCGGTGGCCCGGATCGGGCGCGACGAGGGGTGGCGGCTGGTGGTGCACGCCCCCGACGGCGGGATCACCCGGCACATCCTGGAGATCAGCGGTCTCGGGGGGCTGGTCGATCTCCGCTGAGGACCGCGGAGGTCACCCCGCCCGGGGGACACCGGCCCCGAGCTCCGTTTGGGGCACCGCTCCGGTGCACATCCTCTCGTCGTGAGGCTTCGGCGCAGCGACGTGAACGGCCCCGGATACCGGCGTCGCAGGGCGGGGCGGGGTTTCGCCTACTACGACCTCGACGGCTCCCTGATCCGCGACGGCGACCTGCTGGACCGGATCCGGGGCCTGGCGATCCCGCCGGCCTGGAAGGACGTCTGGATCTGTCCCTGGGCCAACGGGCACATCCAGGCCACCGGGGTCGACGCCGCCGGCCGCCGGCAGTACCGCTACCACGACGAGTGGCGGACCCGCCGCGATGCGGAGAAGCACGAGCGGGTCCTGGAGATCGCCCGGGAGCTCCCCGACGTCCGCGACGCCGTCAAGGCCGGGTTGCGGACGCGCGGGCTGAACCGGGACCGCGTCCTCGCCACCGCCATCCGGATGCTCGACCTCGGGGCGTTCCGGGTGGGGAGCGAGCAGTACGAGGAGGAGAACGGCACCTACGGGCTGGCGACGCTCAAGCGGTCCCACGTGTCGGTGCGCGGCGAGCGGACCTTCTACTCCTACGTCGCCAAGGGCGGCATCGACCGCGAGGTCGAGATCACCGACCGGCCGACCGCCACGGTCGTGCGCCAACTGCTGGAGCGGCCCGCCGACGCGGGTGAGGACCTGCTGGCCTACCAGACCGAGGACGGCGAGTGGCGCGACGTCAGCAGCGCGGAGATCAACGCCTACCTCAAGGAGATCAGCGGCGCGGAGATCACCGCCAAGGACTTCCGCACCTGGACCGCGACCGTCCTCATGGCCGCCGCGCTGGCCGAGGTCGAGCCGCCGGCCAGCAGGACCGCGCGCAAGAAGGTCATCAGCGCGGCCTACCGGCAGGTCAGCGAGCAGCTGGGGAACACGCCGGCGGTGTGCAAGGCCAGCTACGTCGACCCCCGGGTGGTCGACCGGTTCGAGAACGGCGAGACCGTGGCCCACGCGCTGCGGCAGGCCGACGAGGCCGAGGCGGACCGGGACGTCCAGAAGGTGCTCGAGCAGGCGGTCTGCCAGCTGCTGTCGGCCTAGGAGCGCCGCACCCCGGACGCGACGCGGGCCCCGCCGGAATCCGGCGGGGCCCGCGTCGTGCTGCGCCGGAGACCGGCGCGGTGGTCAGCGAGAGGTGCTGTCGGCGATCGTGAAGAGATCGATCAGGCCGGTCACCTCGAGCGGGCGGGTGACGGCGCGCGTGGTGGCGATCAGCCGCAGGGCGACCTCACGGGCGCGAGAGGTCTTCTGCGTCTCGACCAGCACGGCCAGGCCGGCCGAGCCGAGGAACTGGACACCGGAGAGATCGATGACGAGCTCGCGCGGCTGCTGCTCGAGCTGACTGTCCAGGGTGGAACGGAGCACCGGGGCGGTGAACGTGTCCACCTCGCCGACGACCGTCACCGTCACCACGCCGTCCTCACTGGTGGAGGTGGAGAGCGTGATCACGTCGTCGAAGGGCGCCTCGGTGCCTTCGGTCGACACGTCGGGCTGCCCCTCGGCGGGCAGGTCGGAAGTGGTCACGGACAGTGGCTCCTCTCGGCGGCAGTTCCCTGCGGCGATGACCGCGGGGACAACGTACCGCTGCACGGTCCGGGCACTCGTCGTCCCCGGTCCCGCAGGTGGTGAACATGTCAGGTGTCGGCGATCTTCCACGCCGCACCGTGCGGCTGCCTGCTGAACCGCGATTACAACGTAGACACACTGCCCCGGGCACGCCAACCCCGCCCCCCGGTCGGGCCGGGAGGCGGGGTGGGCGAGCGCGCTGTGTCGCGGGGTCAGCCGTCGATGACGTGCATGGCCCCCTCCTCGGGACCCTCACCGCCGATGGAGACGTCGGACGTGGCCTCCATGTCGTCCGCGGTGCGGTTGGTGCCCGAGTCGCTCACCGGCGAGGTCGAGGTGTCCTGCTCCAGCTGTCCGACGTCCCGATCGGGGTCCTCCGCGGGCCGCACGTCCAGTGCGTCGTCGGGCAGCTCGCGCTCGAGCCGGCCGGTCAGCGACTCGCCCTCCGCCTGCTCGAAGGCGGTGGTGCCGAAGTCGACGGTCGTGTTGGGTCGCTCGCCGGGCATCGGCGCGAACTGGGGATCCTCGGCGCGCTCCTGGGTGGGCGAGTCGTCCTGCGCCACCTCGGGGATGCCGTCGTCCTCGGGGAAGATGTCGCGGGCGGTCTGGCCCTCGGGCTGTGTCATGCCGGTGCCTCCTCGGTCGGTGGTCCCCGCCCGGCCGACTGCGGCCGGGCTGGACGGGGAGCCGGTCGGCGACCGGCGGCTGCCTCGGCCCTACCCGTCGCCCGGGGAGGCATGCGCGGGTGGGCCCCGCTCCGCCGGCCCGTGGCTGGTGGCCGGGAGCTGGTGGCTGGTGGCCGGCGGCCGGGGGCTTGGGGCACCGCCCCGGGGGGTAGCGCCGCTGCATGGCGATCGCAGACGAGATCCAGCGGATCGGGGCACCGGTCCGACGCTGGGCCCGCACCCAGAAGCGGGAGTACACCAATGGCGAGGAGCGCCCGCTGGCCGGCGACCTCGGTGCGATGGGCGTCTACGTGGGCCTGGTGTCGGCCGCGGCCGCGGCCGTGCGCGCCTCCGGCCGGGAGCTGCCCGAGCGCATCCCGTTCGGTGACGCCGCCCTGCTGACGGTCGCCACCTTCCGGCTGGCCCGCCGCATCGCCAAGGACCCGGTGACCGCGCCCGTCCGGGCTCCGTTCGTCCGCTTCGAGGGGCCCTCGGGGCACGCCGAGGTCGCCGAGGAGGTGCGCGAGCACGGCGGTGTCAAGCACGCGGTGGGGGAGCTGCTCACCTGCCCGTTCTGCCTGGCCCAGTGGGTGGGCACCGGGTTCGTGTTCGGCTACGTCACGGCGCCGAAGGCCACCCGCCTGGCGGCGCTGACGATGACCATGGTCGCCGGGTCCGACGTCCTCCAGTTCATGTACGACGCCATCCAGAACGGCGGCCTGGCGCCGCGGACCGAAGGCGTCGACGCCGGGACCTGACCGGTGGGCGTCCTCCCTCCGGGGGAGGGCCCGCGTCCGCCGACCTGCCGTGGGGGCGCGGACCGCCCTATCCTGGCGATCTTGACCCGTTCTCCGGGTTCTCAGTGGGCCTGCCGCGGGCGGGCGCGAGCGGGTGAGGAGGCGTGCATGCGATCGATCTGGCGCGGGGCCGTGTCGTTCGGCCTCGTCAGCATCGGCGTGAAGCTGTACTCGGCCACCGAGGACAAGGACATCCGCTTCCACCAGGTCCACGCGACCGACGGCGGCCGGGTCAAGTACAAGCGGGTGTGCTCGATCGACGGCGAGGAGGTCGAGTACAGCGACATCGCCAAGGGCTACGAGCTGCCCGACGGCCAGGTCGTCATCCTCACCGACGAGGACTTCGACGACCTCCCGCTGAGCACCCGCCGTGAGATCGAGGTCCTGCAGTTCGTCGACCAGGACGAGATCGACCCGATCATGTTCGAGAAGACGTACTACCTCGAACCGGACGGTCCCGCCGCCCGCCCGTACGTCCTGCTCCGCGACGCCCTGGAGAACGCCGGGCAGGTCGCCATCACCAAGATCGCCATCCGGCAGCGCGAGTCCCTGGCCGCGCTGCGGGTCCGGGAGGGCGTGCTGGTGCTGCACACGATGCGCTGGCCCGACGAGATCCGCCGGCCCGACTTCGGCTTCCTCGACGAGGACATCAGCGTCCGGCCGCAGGAGCTCACGATGGCCGAGGCCCTCATCGGCTCCATGACCGGGGCCTTCGATCCGGGTGAGTTCACCGACGACTACCGCGAGGCCATGACCGCGCTGCTGGAGGCCAAGCAGAGCGGCGGGGAGGTCGCGCAGGTGCCGGAGGTGGAGGACGCCGGCGGGTCCGTCGTCGACCTCATGAGCGCGTTGCGCCGGAGCGTCGAGCGCGCCCGCGGCGGTGCGCCGGCCGACGATGCCGGGGACGACGCGGTCGACGAGGCCCCGTCCGCGAAGGCCCCGGCCGCGAAGGCCCCGGCCGCGAAGGCGCCTGCCAAGCGGGCGCCGGCGAAGAAGGCCGCGGCGGAGAAGAAGGCCGAGAAGCCGGCGGCGACGACCACGGCCGAGAAGAAGGCCCCGGCGGCGAAGAAGACGGCGGACAAGCCACCGGCCAAGCGCGCCCGCCGCAGCGCCTGACGTGCCGACCCGGCGGGAGGACCCGCTCGCCGAGTACCGGGCGAAGCGGGACCCGCGGAGGACCGCCGAGCCGGTTCCCGCGCCGGGCACCGCGCTGCCCCAGGGGAACGACGACACCTACGTCGTCCAGGAGCACCACACGCCCCGTGGTTCTCCGACCCGCCCCGGCACCGGCGAGCGCGTGCACTGGGACCTGCGGCTGGAGCGCGACGGCGTCCTGAAGAGCTGGGCGGTGCCCAAGGGCCCGCCCACCGAGCAGGGACCGAACCGCCTCGCCGTCCCGACCGAGGACCACCCGCTGGAGTACGCGTCGTTCAGCGGGACGATCGCCGCCGGCGAGTACGGCGGCGGCCACGTCACCATCTGGGACGCCGGCCGCTACGCGACCGAGAAGTGGGACGACCGGCACGTCATCGTGTCCTTCGACGGCCGCCGGCTGGCCGGCCGGTACGCGCTGTTCCCCATCGGCGACGGCGCCTGGAACATCCGCAAGCTCGACGACACCCAGCCGGCCGGGGCGCCGCCGGAGCCCGCGGCCCCGCTGCCGATGCTGGCCACCGCCGGAGAGCTGCCGGGCGACGACGAGGACGCCCGCTGGGGCTACGAGTTCAAGTGGGACGGCGTCCGGGCCGTGGCCGCGGTGCACGGGGGTGTGCTCGGTCTGACGTCCCGCAAGGGCACCGACATCACCGTGCGGTACCCGGAGGTGGCGACGCTGCCGGCCGCGCTCGCCGGCCACGACGCCGTCGTCGACGGCGAGATCGTCGCCATGGACGACCAGGGCCGACCCGACTTCGGGGCGCTGCAGAACCGGATGCACCGCACCGGCGGGGAGGTCCCGCGGCTGGCCGCCGCGAAGCCGGTCACCTTCCTCGTCTTCGACCTGCTCACCTGGGACGGCGAGGACCTGACCGCCGAGCCCTACGCCCGGCGCCGCGAGCGCCTGGACGCCCTCGGGCTCGGCGGTCACCGCTGGGTCGCGACGCCGTGGTTCCGCGGGGGCGGGCGGGGCGTGCACGCGGCGAGCCAGGAGAACGGGCTGGAGGGCGTCGTCGCCAAGCGGCTGGACTCGCCCTACCGCCCCGGCGTGCGCAGCCCGGACTGGCGGAAGGTGAAGAACGTCCGCAGCCAGTCGGTCGTCGTCGGTGGCTGGCGGCCCGGCCAGGGCCGGCGGGCCGGGGGAGTGGGTTCGCTGCTGTTCGGCGTCCCGGACGACCAGGGGCGGCTGATCTACGCCGGCCACGTCGGCACCGGCTTCACCGACCAGGACCTGCGCGACCTCGGGCGCATGCTCACGTCCCGGACGACGTCACCGTTCCACGGCGCCCTGCCCCGGGACGTGACCCGGGACGCGCACTGGGTCGAGCCGGACCTGGTCGGCGAGGTCGCCTACGCGGTGTGGACGGCGGACGGCCGGCTGCGCCACCCCTCGTGGAAGGGCGTGCGCGACGATCTGGAGCCCGACGACGTGGTGGTGGAGCCGTGAGCCCCGCCAGGCAGCGGGTGGAGATCGAGGGCCGGACTCTCCAGGTGTCGAACCTGGAGAAGGTGCTGTTCCCCGAGGTCGGGTTCACCAAGGCAGAGGTGATCGACTACTACGTCCGGATCGCGCCGGTGCTGCTGCCGCACGTCGCCGGCCGCCCGGTGACGTTCACCCGGTGGCCCGACGGTGTCGAGGGGCAGACCTTCTTCGAGAAGAACAGCGCCCGGCACGCCCCGGAGTGGGTCCGCCGGGTGACCATCCCGAGCCCCGGCAGTTCCCGCGGCCGGGAGACGCTCGACATGGTGATCCTGGAGTCCACCGCGGACCTGGCGTGGGCGGCCAACCTCGCCGCCCTCGAGGTGCACGTGCCGCAGTGGCAGGTGGACGACGACGGGCAGCCGGCGCTGCCGGACCTGCTGGTGCTCGACCTCGACCCGGGGCCGGAGACGGGCATCGTGGAGTGCTGCGTCGTCGCCGAGCGGCTGGGGGAGCGGCTCGAGGCCGACGGGCTGGACCCGGTGGTGAAGACCTCCGGTTCCAAGGGCATGCAGGTCTACGCGCCGATCGAGACCCCGGCCGACCGCGAGCACCCGAGCCGCTACGCCAAGCGGCTCGCCCAGGAGCTCGCGGCCCAGACCCCGGACGAGGTCGTCTGGCGGATGGAGAAGGTGCTGCGCCCGGGCAAGGTGCTCATCGACTGGAGCCAGAACAACCCGGCGAAGACGACGGTGGCGCCGTACTCCCTGCGGGCGCGGGCCGGGGCGACGGTGTCGACGCCGATCGGCTGGGACGAGGTCGACGCGGTCCGCGACGGGTCGCTGGACCCGGCCGAGCTGCGGTTCACCACCGGCGAGGTGCTCGCCCGGGTCGAGGAGTACGGCGACCTGTTCGACGTCGCCCACGCCACCCGGGCAGTGCTGCCGGAGGCGTGACCAGGTCACCTGGCCACTGGCGGTGATCGTCATCTGGGACGATCCCGCGCATGGCGGACCCTGGTCAGCACGATCCGCGCGTCACCGACGTGGGACGGCTCGTCGTCCGCTGCCCCGACCGGCCCGGCATCGTGCACGCGATCAGCGGTCTGATGGCCGGGCTCGGCGCCAACATCACCGACTCCCAGCAGCACTCCTCGGATCCCAGCGGCGGCACGTTCACCCTGCGCCTGGAGTTCGTCCTCGCCCGGCTCGCCGAGCGCCGGCCCGAGCTCGAGCAGCGGCTCGCGGCGCTCGCGGGGGAGTGGCAGTTGGACTGGCGGCTGACCGAGGCCGGCCACCGGCCCACGATCGCGGTGTTCGTCAGCAGGACCGACCACGCGCTCCAGGAGCTGATCTACCGGGTGCGGGCCGGCGACCTGCGCGCCCGGATCGCCTGCGTGGTCTCCAACCACCGCGACCTGGAGCCGGTGGCTCGTGCCGCGGGCATCCCGTTCCACCACGTGCCGGTGACGCCGGAGTCGAAGGCCGACGCCGAGGCGCGGGCGCTGGAGCTGGTCGGCGACGTCGACCTGGTGGTCCTGGCGCGGTACATGCAGATCGTCTCGGCGGACTTCTGCGGCCGCTTCCCGGAGCGGCTGATCAACATCCACCACAGCTTCCTGCCGGCGTTCGTCGGCGCGAACCCCTACCAGGCCGCCCACGACCGCGGGGTGAAGCTCATCGGCGCGACCGCCCACTACGTGACGCCGGAGCTGGACGCCGGGCCGATCATCGAGCAGGAGGTCGCCCGGGTGGACCACCGGGCGACGGTGGAGGACATGCGCCGGGTGGGGCGCTACGTCGAGCGGCAGGTCCTCGCGCAGGCGGTGACCTGGCACGTGGAGGACCGCGTCATCGTCGAGGGCCCCCGCACCATCGTCTTCGCGTAGCCCGTCGCATCCTTGTCTTGACTAGTTCAAAACAACGGGGTTGGCTGGGACCCGATGGAGACGACGTGGACGCACCGGATCCGGGCGGCCGGGCTGCGGGTCACCCGGCCCCGCCTCGCGGTGCTCGAGGTCCTCGCCGCGCACCCCCACGCCGACGCGGACGCCCTCGTCACCGGCGCCCGGATCCAGCACCCCACGCTGTCGCCGCAGACCGTCTACGGGGTGCTCGAGGCGTTCGTCGCCACGGGGCTGGCCCGCCGGATCGAGCCCGCCGGCGCCCCCGCGCTCTTCGAGCTGCGGGTGGGGGACAACCATCACCACCTGGTCTGCCGCTCGTGCGGCCTGGTCGCCGATGTCGACTGCGTCGTCCACGCCGCACCGTGCCTGAACCCCGCGGACCCGGCCGGCTTCGTCGTCGACGAGGCGGAGGTCGTCTTCTGGGGGTTGTGCCGCGCATGCCAGCAGGAGCAGCAACCACAGTCAGTGCAGATCGATGAGCACGACATCCGAGGAGGAGCAATCGCATGACCGACGTCGCATCGCAGGGCCCGGCCCCGAGTGAGGCCGACCGCGCCGTCCTGACCAACCGTCAGGGCCATCAGGTCTACGACAACCAGAACCAGCGGACCGTGGGCGCCCGCGGCCCGGCCACCCTGGAGAACTACCAGTTCCTCGAGAAGATCAGCCACTTCGACCGCGAGCGCATCCCCGAGCGCGTCGTGCACGCCCGGGGCGCCACCGCCTTCGGCGTCTTCGTGGCCGACGGCACGGTCGGCGACGAGCCGATCAGCCGGTACACCCGCGCCAAGCTCTTCCAGGAGAAGGGCAAGGAGACCGAGGTCGCCCTGCGGTTCTCCACGGTGGCCGGTGGCCGCGACTCCTCCGAGGCGGCGCGTGACCCCCGAGGCTTCGCCGTGAAGTTCTACACCGAGGACGGCAACTGGGACCTCGTCGGCAACAACCTGGGTGTCTTCTTCATCCGGGACGCGATCAAATTCCCTGACTTCATCCACTCCCAGAAGCCCGACCCGGTCAACTTCGACCGCCAGGTTCCCAACCGGGTCTTCGACTTCTGGTCGCAGTCGCCCGAGGCGATGCACATGTTCATGCTGGTGCTCAGCCCGCGCGGTCTGCCGTCGTCCTACCGCCACATGCAGGGCTTCGGCGTGAACACCTACAAGTGGGTCAACGCCGCGGGTGAGACGCAGCTGGTCAAGTACCACTGGCTGCCCAAGCAGGGCGTCACGTCCTGGACCGCGGCCGACGCCGAGGTGGCGCAGGGCAAGGAGCTCGGCGTGCACACGAAGGACCTCTACGAGGCCATCGAGCGCGGCGACTTCCCGTCCTGGGACCTGCACGTCCAGCTCATGGACGATCACGAGCACCCCGAGCTCGACTTCGACCCCCTGGACGACACCAAGACGTGGCCGGAGAACGACTTCCCGCTGCGCAAGGTCGGCACCATGACCCTGAACCGGGTGCCGGAGAACTTCTTCGACGAGAGCGAGCAGATCGCCTTCGGCACCGGTGTGCTCGTCGACGGCCTGGACTTCTCCGACGACAAGATGCTGGTCGGCCGCACGTTCTCCTACTCGGACACCCAGCGCTACCGGGTGGGCCCGAACTACCTGCAGCTGCCGGTGAACCAGGCCAAGAACGCCCGGGTCGCCACCAACCAGCGCGACGGGCAGATGTCCTACGGCGTCGACCTGGGGCCCGGGCAGAACCCGCACGTCAACTACGAGCCGTCGATCCTGGGCGGCCTGCGCGAGGCCCAGTACCCGACGCACGACGACCAGGGGCCGGAGATCACCGGCCGGCTCACCCGCAAGCGGATCCCCCGCACCGACGACTACACGCAGGCCGGTCAGCGCTACCTGCTCTCGGAGCAGTGGGAGAAGGACGACCTGGTGGCCAACCTGATCGACGGCCTCTCCCAGTGCGACCGCCCGATCCAGGAGCGGATGGTCTGGCACCTGTTCATGGCCGAGGACGAGCTGGGACAGCGTGTCGGTGAGGGCATCGGCATCAGCGCCGACGACGTCCGGGGCCTGCCGCCGCTGCAGACCCAGACGCTCACCGAGGCCGAGCTGCAGCGAGCCGCCAACCTCGGCAAGAACGGCCCGCGGAACGTCTCGGGCCTGACCATGACGCACTGCGTGCCCAACGAGCGGGTCGTCCTCGCGAAGTAGGCACCACCGCACGGCCGACGGGCCGCGACCGGAACCCCGGTCGCGGCCCGTTCGCCGTCCGCGGACCGGCTCGCGGACGACGACGCCGTCGAACCGGCGGCGGCCCGCGGTGGGGTCAGACCAGGACGGCGGGGCGCCATCCACGCACCGAGCTGACCACGGCCACCGCCGCTGCGGTGCGGAGGTCGGCCAGACTGAGGTCGCGCTCGGCCAACGTCCCGGCCTCGAGCAGCCGGCCGCGCTCCACGCCGGGGAGGCAGCCGGCGCTCACCGGTGGCGTCCACCAGCGGCCGTCCAGGCGCACGGCGAGGTTGGCGATGGTCGTCTCGGTGACGCGCCCGTGCCGGTTGACCAGCACGACGTCGTCGGCGGCAGGGGACCGGGCGGCGCGGGCGTCGTAGACGGCGCGCCGGGTGGTCTTGTGGGCGAGCCAGACCTGCTCGGCGTCGACCGGCTCGAGGGCCATGGCCAGCCGCACCGGCCGGTCGGCGGGAGCGGGCAACGGCGCCCGGGTGACGTCGACGGCGCCCGTCCGGTGCAGCACCAGCCGGACCCGGGTCGCAGGGGCGCCGTCCACCTCCGCGGCGAGGCGGGCGGCCACCGCCCGCCGGTCGACGGGGAACCCGAAGTAGGCGGCGGAGTCCACCAGTCGGTCGAGGTGCCGGTCGAGGTTGCGGAGCCCGACGCCCGGCACGTGTGCCATCGTCTCGACCAGGCCGAAGTCCTCGTACGGCTCGGCCAGGATCGCGGCCTTGGCCAGCAGTTCGGCGTGCTCCGCGGCGGGGTCGGAGCCCCACGTGATGCCGCCCCCGGTGCCGAAGACCGCGGTGCCGCTGTCCCGGTCGACGGTCACGGTCCGGATGGCGACGTTGAACCGGGCCCGCCAGGGAGAACCGGGCGGGGCCACGACGCCGACGGCTCCGCAGTAGACCCCGCGCGGCTCGGCCTCGAGCTCGCCGATGAGCTCGATGGCGCGCTGTTTGGGCGCGCCGGTCACCGAGCCCGACGGGAAGAGCGCGCGGAAGACGTCGACCAGTCCGGTCCCGGATCGGGGGCGGGCGGTGACGTCGGAGGTCAGCTGCCAGACGGTCTCGTACCGCTCGGCGGTGACCAGGGCCGGCACCGCCACGCTGCCCACGGCGGCGAGCCGCCCGAGGTCGTTGCGGAGCAGGTCGACGATCATGAGGTTCTCGGCGCGCTCCTTCTCGCTGCCCAGCAGGGCGTCGCGCCGCGCGGCGTCCTCGCCGGTGGTCCGCCCCCGCCGGGCCGTGCCCTTCATCGGGCGGGTCAGCAGCCGGTCGGTCGACCACTCGACGAACAGCTCCGGGCTGGCGCTCGCGACCACGAACCGGCCCAGGTCGAGGTAGGCGGCGTGCCGGCCGCGCTGGGCCCAGACGAGGTCGGCGTAGAGCTCGGCCAGGTCGCCGTCGACGGGAGCGCGCATGCGGGCGGTGAGGTTGAGCTGGTAGACGTCGCCCGCGGCGATGTGCGCGCGCACCCGTTCCACGTCGGCCCGGTGCCCTTCCGCCGTCCAGCTGCGCTGCCAGGGGCCCATCGAGTAGGAGCGCGCCGTGCCGGCCGGCGGGGCCACCGGCGGCACGTGCGCGGGCGGGTCGCAGATCGCGAACTGGGCCAGCGGCAGCCCCTGCGGATCCGGGCGGAACGCCGCGGCCCATCGGGGCTCCAGGCCGGCGGCCGCCTCGTAGGCGACGTAGCCGACGGCCCAGCAGCCGGCTGCCGTGGCGCGCTCGACGGCCGCCAGGACCGGGACGACGTCGGCGGCCGTGGTCGCGGCGAGCACCCGCGACGGGCGGTCGAAGGACAGCGCCGTCCCGGCTGCGAGGTCGTCGAACCGGGCTCGCACCGGGCCGGTCACTCCCCGCGGGGCCGCTTGCGGTCCTGGTCGGCGAGGAAGCGCTCGAACTCCGCGCCGAGCTCCTCCGCGCTGGGCATCTCGCCACCGGAGAGCAGGTCGACGCCCTCGCGGGCAGCCGCGAACGAGTCGTACTGCTGCTCGAGAGCGGCGACCACCGTGGTGTTCTCCGTCGAGCGGGCGATCTGCTCGTCGATGTCCGTGCGGTTGGCCTCGGCGGCCTCGCGCAGGGTCTCGGTGGGCAGGTGCAGGCCCGTGAGCTGCTCGAGGTGCTCGACGAGCGTCAGCGAGGCGGCCGGGTAGGTGGTCTGCGCGAGGTAGTGGGGCACGTGGGCGGCGACCCCCAGCGCGTCCACCCCGGCCTCGCCGAGGCGGAGCTCCAGCAGGGCCGAGACGCTGCCGGGGATGCGCATCTCACCCCAGTAGACCGGATAGCTGTCGATCAGCTGGCGGCGCGTCGCGTGGGCGGTGACGGTCACCGGCCGGGTGTGGGGGACGGGCATGGGGATCGCCTGCAGCGCGACGACCGTGGTGACGCCGAGCTGCTCCACCAGGCCCCGGACGGCGGCGACGAACCGCTCCCACGCGTAGTCGGGCTCGGCGCCGTGCAGCAGCAGGAACGGCGTGCCGGCGTCGTCCTCGACGGCGTACAGCTGGATCTCCGGCGCGGCGAAGGCCTCGTACCGGTCGCTGTTGAAGCTCATCCGGGGACGGCGGGCGCGGTAGTCGACGAGGCTGTCGGCGTCGAAGCGGGCGATCACCTCGTTGGGCAGGGCGGCCAGCAGGTGGGCGCCGGCCAGCTTTCCCGCGGAGGCGGCGTCGAAGTCGCCGGCGAGGTCGTGGACGAGCACCAGCCCGGAGCGCTCGGCCGGCTCGCCGACCGCCGCCTCGCGGGCGAGGAAGGGCTCGGCCTCGGGGAGCAGCTCGACGAGCTCCTCCGGTCGCTGGGCCACGGTGGGACCTCCTGGTGTGCTTCCGGCGGCCGGGTGCGGCCGCTGCTGCCCGCTTCAGCCCGCCGCGGGGCCGGGGCATTCCCGCCCGGACCCATCGTGCCCCCGCGGGGCGGCTCAGTCGCGCTGGTCGGCGGCCGGAGCCACCTGCTCCTGCTCCACGGCGGTGCTGGAGTCGTCACCGACCACCGTCGCCCGTGTCCCGTCGTCGGCGATCTCCGGCGACTTCTCGTCGAGCTCGTCGCGGGCGTACCGGTACATCACCGCCAGCAGGGCGGCGATCGGCACGGCGAGGAAGGCGCCGATGATGCCGGCCAGGCTGCTGCCGGCGGTGACGGCCAGGATCACCACGGCGGCGTGCAGGTTGAAGCCGCGGCCCTGGATGATCGGCTGCAGGACGTTGCCCTCGATCTGCTGCACCAGCAGCACGATGCCGAAGATGATCAGCGCGACGGTGAAGCCCTCGTCGACCAGGGCGATGAGCACGGCGAAGGCGCCGGCGACGAACGCACCGATGATCGGGATGAAGGCACCGAAGAACGTCAGCACGGCCAGCGGCAGCACCAGCGGGACGTCGAAGATCCACAGCCCCACGCCGATGAAGAACGCGTCGATGAAGCCGACGAGCGCCTGCTGGCGGATGAACTCCGACAGCGTGGCCCATGTCTTGTAGGACAACGCCGCCACGTGGCGGGCCGCCTTCGGACCGGTCTGCGCCGAGAGCCACGGCACCCAGCGCGGGCCGTCCTTGAGGAAGAAGAAGACGAGGACCAGCGCCAGCACCAGGTTGATCAGGCTGTTGCCCACGGCGGACACCCCGGTGAGGGCGTAGCCGGCGATGTTCTGGGCGTTGCCCTGGATGGAGTTGATCGTCGAGTCGACGGCCTCGTTGATCTGGCCCTCGCGCAGGTTGAACGGCGGGCCGCTGAGCCACTCCTGGACGTCCTGCAGGCCGGCGGTGGCCTGGTCGGCGAGCTCGGTGACCTGCTCGGCGACCGACGGCGCGATCGCGGCGATGATGCCGGCGAAGGCGGCGATGAACGCGAGCAGGACCGTCGAGGCCGCCAGGGCCGGTGGCCAGCCGTGGTTGCGCAGGAAGCGGGTGAGCGGCCAGAGCACGGTGGCGATGAGCAGTCCGAGCACGATCGGCAGCAGGATCGACCAGAGCTTGCCGAGCACGTAGAAGAGGAGGACGACCGCCGCGGCGATCAGCAGGAACTGGGCGGACGCGATGGCGAGGGTGCGGCTGGCGGCCTGCAACCGGGGTCCGCGACCGTGGCGCGGGGCCGGCGCCGTCGTGACCGCGGCCCGGTCCGGAGCCGCCACGTCCTGGCGCGGGCCCGGCTGGTGATCGGCGGCGGGACGGCCGGGGAGTCGGAGCCTCATGGCCCGATTGCAGCACAGATGCCGCCGGCCGACCGGACGGAAACGATCACCGTGAGCAAGTCGTAGCGTCACGGTCATGCCGAAGACCGCGACCAGCGACCGGGTCGACCGTGACGCCCTGCTGGAGTTCCTCCGCCCACGCCACCAGGCCGTTCTGCTGACCCGACGCCGGGACGGGGGCGCGCAGCTGTCGCCGGTGTCCTGCGGGGTCGACGCCGAGGGCCGGGTGGTCGTGTCCACCTATCCGGGGCGGGCCAAGGTCGTCAACGTGCGCCGCGACCCTGCCGTCTCGATGTGCGTGCTGTCCCCGGACTGGAACGACGCCTGGGTGCAGATCGACGGCGCGGCGGAGGTGCTCGACCTGCCCGAGGCGCTGGAGCCGCTGGTGGAGTACTACCGGTCGATCAGCGGGGAGCACCCCGACTGGGACGAGTACCGCTCGGCGATGGCCCGCCAGGGCAAGTCGCTGATCCGGGTGACGATCACCGGGTGGGGGCCCATCGCGACCGGCGGTTTCCCGGCCGAGGTCGTCGACAAGCTCTGAAGCTTGCTTCCACCGAAGAAAGCTGACAGCCTTGCGGGATGCCGTACGTGCTGACCGTGGACCAGAAAGGCAGCCGGCGCCACCCCGACCGGGTCGCCGACGTGCTCCCGGAGCTCAACGACGCCGTCCCCACGGTCCTGGCCTTCGAGCGCACCGCCGGCGACGAGTTCCAGGGCGTGCTGGCCGAGTCCGGGCAGGTCGTGGATGTGGTGCTCCGCCTCGTCCGGTCCGGCGGCTGGAGCATCGGGGTGGGCGCCGGCCCCGTCCAGACGCCTCTTCCGCCCAGCACCCGCGCGGGTGCTGGGCCCGCCTTCCTCAGCGCGCGCCGCGCCGTCGACGCCGCGAAGCAGCGGTCCGCCCGGCTCGCGGTACGGGGTGCGGTGCCCGCCGACGCCGGCGACGCCCAGGCCGTCCTCAGCGCCCTCGCCGTCGTCGTGGACCGGCGCAGCGAGCAGGCGTGGGAGGCCATCGCGCTCGTGGCCGACGGCCGCACCCAGGCGGAGGCGGCCGCGGTGCTCGGCATCTCCCGGCAGGCCGTGGGCCAGCGGCTGTCCGCCGCGCTCTGGGAGCTGGAGCAGGAGCTGCGCGCCACGGCTGCCCGGCTCCTGACCCGGGCCGCCGGGTGATCCGGGCATGACGGTCGCCGCACTCGTCCTGCTCGCCCTCGTCGCCGCCGGCGGCCTGGTCCTCACCGCCCGCGGGGAGCGGGTCCGCCCGACCTGGACCGCGGTCCTCCTCACCGGCCTGCTCGCCGCCGCGGCCGTCGTCGCCTGGGCCGCCGACGAGTCCACCGACGGCCTCTCCTCCGGGGCCACGGTCGCGGCCGTGCTCGCCGCGGTCCTGGGCGGAGGACCGGTCGCGACCGCCGTCCTCCGCGCGGCCGACCCCGCCGCCGTCGGCGTCACCGGCGGTCCGCAGGACCCGACGATCCTGCGCGGCGGTGCCTGGATCGGCGCGCTCGAGCGTGCTGCAGTGGCCGGCGCGCTGCTGGTCGGCTCCGTCGAGGGCCTCGCCGTCGTCCTTGCCGTCAAGGGGCTGGGCCGGTTCGCCGAGCTGCGGGCGCCCGCAGCGGCCGAGCGGTTCATCGTCGGCACGCTGGCCAGCGGGCTCTGGGCAGCCGCCTGCGTCGGGGTCGCCCTGCTGCTGCGGGCCTGACCAGGCCGCCACGCCCAGCACGGTGATCGCCGGGCGGGGACAATGGCCACCGATCCGCAGTCGTCCCCCTGGAGGCCCCGTGTCCGAGTCGTCCGCAACCGGTGCCGTGCGCCATCCCGACCTGCTCGGCATCTACTGCAACGACCACCTGGCCGCGGCCACCGGGGGGATCGAGCTGGTCAGCCGGATGATCGGCGTCCACCGGGGCACGGCTCACGAGCCCCGCCTGGAGCAGCTGCTCGACGAGCTGCGCGAGGAGCGCGCCGGCCTCCGCGCGTCGATGGCGGCGCTCGGCGTCCCCGTGCGGCAGTACAAGCAGGTCGGCTCGTGGGTGGGGGAGAAGCTCTCCCGGCTCAAGCTCAACGGGCACCTGCTGTCCCGGTCGCCGCTGAGCGACCTGGTCGAGTTCGAGTTCATCTCCACCGCGGTGCTGGCCAAGCGGGCCGGGTTCGAGACCCTGCGCGAGCTGGCCGACGTGGACGACCGGCTGGACGCCGCTCTGCTAGACCGGCTGATCGCCCAGGCCGACAAGCAGCACGACTGGCTCGCCGACGTCCGGCGCGAGGTCGCCGCGGGGGTGTTCGGCGGGAACCCCGGCCCGGCGGACGCCGCGGCCGGCAGCTGAGCGCCCGCGCATGTGCCATGACCACGACAGCCGCCCGCCCGCACCGCCCCGCAGCGGCGACGTCGCCGAGCGCGGCCTCCTGACGCTCACCTCGGCCGACGGCACGTCCTTCCCGGCGGCCTACGCCGCACCGGCGGAGGCGGCCGGCACCGGGGTCGTGCTGCTGCCCGACGTCCGCGGGCTGCACCCGTTCTACGTGGCGCTGGCCGAGCAGTTCGCCCGGGCAGGTCTGCCCACAGTGGCGATCGACTACTTCGGCCGCACCGCCGGCGTGCCCGATCGCGGGGTGCGGGACGCCGACTTCGAGTGGCGGCCCCACGTCGAGGCGGCGACCGCCGAGGACATCGATGCCGACGTCGCCACCGCGATCGAGTACCTGCGGGCGCGGGCCGGCGCGCACCTGCCGGTGGTCACCGTCGGCTTCTGCCTGGGCGGCAGCATCTCCTGGCGGCAGTCCGGCGGTTCCCTGGAGCTCGCCGGCTGCGTCGGCTTCTACGGCCGGCCGTCGGTGGTCGGCGACGCGGCCGGGCGGGCCCGGCTGCCCACGGTGATGCTCGTCGCCGGTGCCGATGCGGCCACCCCGGTGGCCGATCAGCTGGCGCTGGCCGCGACGATGCGGGCGGCCGGCGCGGAGGTCGACGCGGTGGTCTACGACGGCGCGCCGCACTCCTTCTTCGACCGGGCGTTCGACGAGTGGGCGGACGCGTGCCAGGACGCGTGGGAGCACGTGCTCGCCCTGACCGATCGGGTGGCGCTCCGCTGACGGGTGGCCGGTGACCGGCGGCCGTGGCCCCGCCGGTGCGGGGCTCCCGGCGACCCTCTCGCTCGGCGGGTCCGCCTACGGGCTCCGCCGGGCGACCGCCGACGACGTCCCCGCCCTCGTCGCGCTCCTGGCCGACGACCCGCTCGGTGCCGGCCGGGAGACGATCGCCGGCGACCTCGGGGCCTACCTCGAGGCCTTCGACCAGGTGGATCGCGACCCCGCCCACCTGCTGCTGGTCGCCGAGGACGGGGACACCGTCGTCGGCACGCTGCAGCTGACCCTCGTGCCCGGGTTGTCCCGGGGCGGTGCGCTGCGCGGGCAGATCGAGGCGGTGCGGGTGGCGGCGGGTGCGCGCGGCCGGGGGCTCGGCGCGGCGCTGGTCGGCTGGGCCGCGGAGGAGGCGGGGCGCCGGGGAGCCACGCTGGTGCAGCTGACCACCGACAAGCAGCGGGCCGGCGCACGCCGCTTCTACGAACGGCTGGGCTTCATCGCCTCGCACGAGGGGATGAAGCTCCGGTTGCCGCGGTCCTCCTAGGGTGGGGCGGTGAGCAGCGAGCCGATCGACCCGGGTGTCGTCGAACTGGCCGGCCGGGTCTTCGACCTGGCCCGCGGGGGCGTCACGGAGGACCTGGCGGCCTACCTCGACGCCGGCGTCCCGGTGAACCTGACCAACGACAAGGGCGACACCCTGCTGATCCTGACCGCCTACCACGGGCACCCCGCCACGGTGGGCATGCTGCTCGACCGGGGCGCGGACCACTCGCGGGCCAACGACCGCGGCCAGACCGCGCTCGCGGCGGCGGTCTTCCGGCAGTCCACCGAGGCCGTGACCCGGCTGCTCGCGGCCGGTGCCGACCCCGACGGGGGCGGGCCCAGTGCCCGGGCCACCGCGGCGTTCTTCGACCTCCCGGCGATGATGGAGCTGCTCGACGCCCGGTAGGCGCGCCTCCCGGCATGGGGGCAGGGTGGCGGGGTAGGACGAGCCGAGGACGGAGAGGGGGAGGACATGGTGGTCCGACCGGACGTGACCGCCCCCGGCTCGACCGCGCCGATGAAGCGCCCGCCGTCCCGCACTCCCGTCGACCCGGTGGCCGACGACGGCGCGGCCGGCCCCGCGCCGGACGACGCAGGAGCCGCCCCGGCGGGCGGCGGCTCCACCGCGATGGATCCGCAGCCGGCGCCGTCCGGAATCCCGCGCTGGCTGCTGCTCCTCGCCGGCCTCGCGGCGGCGACCGTCGCCGTGGCGGGGTTGCGGGCCGTCGCCTGGCTGGTCGCGCCGGTGTTCCTGGCGCTCGTCGTGGTCATCGCCGTGAGCCCCGTCCAGCGGTGGCTGCGCCGCATCGGGACCCCGGGTTGGCTGGCGA
This sequence comes from uncultured Blastococcus sp., assembly GCA_902805535.1. GTDB lineage: Bacteria > Actinomycetota > Actinomycetes > Mycobacteriales > Geodermatophilaceae > Blastococcus_B. Next base: position 27,087 of record CADCTN010000053.1, read on the forward strand.
CCACTGTCCTGCTGGTGCTCGTCTGGACGGTGCTGCTCTCCTTCGTGGCCCTGCTCGTGCTCTCGATCGCGCAGATGGCGGCGCTGCTGCCCGACTACGCCGGTCGCGCCGAGATCCTGATCAACGACGTGGTCACCGACCTCAACGACGCCGGGATCGTCTCCGGCCAGCTGTCGGACCTGGTCGAGCAGATCGACTACAGCCAGCTGGTCGGCGTCGCGACCGGCCTCCTGGCCAGGCTGACCGATGCGGCCAGCACCCTCGTCCTGCTGCTCACGGCGCTGGTCTTCGTGGCCATCGAGTCCAGCGGGTTCGGTCGCCGGATGGCGCTGGTCGGCGCCGACCGCCCCCACCTGCCGGTCGCGATGAGCCTGTTCACCCAGGGCACCCGCAGCTACCTGCTGGTGAGCACCGTCTTCGGTGCGGTCGTGGCGCTGGGGGACTGGATCGCGCTGTCGATCATCGGCATCCCCGCCGCAGGCATCTGGGGCCTGCTCGCCTTCGTCACGAACTACGTGCCCAACATCGGCTTCGTCCTGGGCGTCGTCCCACCCGCCCTGCTCGGTCTGCTGGCCGGTGGCTGGGGCGATCTCATCGCCGTCGTGGTCGTGTACTCGCTGCTGAACTTCGTCATCCAGACGCTCATCCAGCCCCGGTTCGTCGGCGACTCGGTGGGTCTGTCGATGACGGTCACCTTCATCGCGCTGCTGTTCTGGAGCTGGGTGCTGGGGGCCCTCGGTGCCCTGCTGGCGATCCCACTGACCCTGCTGGCCAAGGCCCTCCTGGTCGACGTCGATCCACGGGGGCAGTGGCTGGACGCGCTGCTGCGCGAGGAGCCCCGCGCGCCGCGCACGATGCGGGCCAAGCGGCGCATGCACGCCCGCCGGTCGGCGCTGGCCTCGGTCCGTCGGCTGCACCACCCGCGCCGGGCCCCGCAGTCCACCGGTGTCCCGCCGGAGTGAGTGGCCCGCCGGACCGTGTGACCGGTGCCCCGGAGCCCGGCCGTAACGTGTCGGCCGCAGCTCTCGGCCCGTCGCGCGGACCTTCCGCGGACGGCAGCCGGCATCCGACGGAAAGGGAACATCTGATGAGCGAGGCAACTACCGCCACCCGGGTGGCCATCGTGACCGGAGCCGCCCGCGGGATCGGCGCGGCGACGGCCCTCCGGCTGGCCCAGGACGGGTTCGCCGTCGCCGTTCTCGACCTCGACGAGTCCGCAGCCAAGGGCACGGTCCAGGCGATCGAGGCCGCCGGTGGACGCGCCCTGGCCGTGGGCGCCGACGTGAGCGACGCCGCGATGGTCGAGTCCGCCGTCGAGCGGATCGCCACCGAGCTGGGCGGCCCCACCGTGCTGGTGAACAACGCCGGTGTGCTGCGGGACAACATGCTCTTCAAGATGTCGGACTCCGACTGGGACATCGTCATGAACGTGCACCTGCGGGGTGCCTTCCTGATGACGCGAGCCGCGCAGAAGCACATGATCGAGGCCAAGTGGGGACGGATCGTCAACCTCTCCAGCACCTCGGCGCTGGGCAACCGCGGCCAGGCGAACTACGCGACGGCCAAGGCCGGTCTGCAGGGGTTCACCAAGACCCTCGCGATCGAGCTCGGCAAGTTCGGCGTCACCGCCAACGCCATCGCCCCGGGCTTCATCGAGACGGAGATGACCAGGGCGACCGCCGACCGCATGGGCATCCCGTTCGAGGACTTCGTCAAGGGCGCGGCCGCCCAGATCCCGGTGGCGCGCACGGGCAAGCCGGAGGACATCGCCCACCTGGTGTCCTTCTTCGTCAGCGAGGGGGCGGGCTTCGTGTCCGGCCAGGTCGTCTACGCCGCCGGTGGCCCCAAGGCGTGAGGGAAGAGACTCGCCGGGGCCCGGGGTCGCTGTCAGCACCCTGGCCCGGTGCCGTCGGCAACGAGGAGGGCACGTGTCCGACGAGGTCCTGGTCGAGCGCCGCGGTGCGGTGCAGGTCATCACCATCAACCGCCCGCAGGCCCGCAACGCGCTGGACGCCACGGTGGCCCGCGGAGTGGCCGACGCCGTCGACGAGCTGGACGCGACCGACGAGCTGCGCGCCGGCGTGCTGACCGGAGCGGGCGGCTTCTTCTCCGCCGGCATGGACCTCAAGGCGTTCCTCCGCGGGGAGACGCCGTCGATCGAGGGCCGGGGGCTCTGCGGCATCACCCGCACCCCGCCGCGCACGCCGCTGCTGGCGGCGGTCGAAGGCGGCGCCCTGGCCGGCGGGCTCGAGCTGGTCCTCGCCTGCGACCTGGTCGTGGCCGGCCGGGGTGCGCGCTTCGGCGTCCCCGAGGTCAAACGATCCCTGGTGGCCGCCGGTGGCGCCGCCCTGCTGCTGCCGCAGCGGGTGCCGCGTGCCCTGGCCCTCGAACTCCTGCTCACCGGCGACCCCATGGACGCCGAGCGCGCAGCTGCGGCCGGGCTGGTCAACCGGGTCGTCGACGACGGCTCGGCCGTCGACGCCGCGCTCGCCCTGGCCGACGTCATCGCCGCGAACGGGCCGCTGGCCGTGGCCGCGACCAAGCAGGTCGTCCTGTCCGCGCCGTCGTGGCCGACGGAGGAGGTGTGGGACCGGCAGGACGAGGTGGTCCGCCCGGTGTTCGACTCCGCCGACGCGCGGGAGGGTTCGGCCGCCTTCGCCGAGAAGCGCGCCCCGGTGTGGCGCGGCCGCTGAGCTGACCATCGGGGAAGCTGCCGGTGCCCCGCCGGCGTTGCACCGGTCGTGGCCCGCTCCGCACTGCGCCTCCTCCTCCTGGGCGACTCCATCGCGTTCGGCACCGGTGCCCTCCGCGCCGAGGACACCCTCGGCCGCCGCCTCGCGGCGGTGCTGACCGCCGACGGGTTCGACGTCGACCTGCACGTGCTCGCCGTCCCCGGCGCGGTGTCCGCGGACCTCGCCGCGCAGGTCCGCCGCGCCGAGCCGCTCGGCGCCGACCTCGCCGTCGTCGTCATCGGGGCCAACGACCTCGCCCGCTTCGTCCCGCCGGACGAGGCCGCCCGCGCACTGGCCGCCGCGGTCGCCGCCCTGCGGGCGCGGGGAACCGACGTGGTCGTGGTCCCGGCTCCCGACATGTCGTCGGTGCCGCTGCTCCCGCCGGCCTTCCGCGCCCTGGTCCGATCGGCCTGCGCGCAGCTCCAGCAGCGGCAGGTCGCGGTGGTCGAGGCGGCGGGCGGAACGGTCGCCGGGGTGGCCGCCGACGTGGCGAGCGCGTTCGCCGCGGACCCGGCGATGTTCTCCGCCGACCGGTTCCACCCCTCCTCCACCGGCTATGCGCACATCGCGGCGGCGCTCGCGCCGGCGGTCTTGGACGCCGCCCGGGCCCGACGGGACGACGCCGCCGCGTAGCCCGCGGAGCCGGTCAGGGCAGCCGGCCGGCCAGCAGCTCGGCGAGGTGCAGGCCCCGGCGGCCGGTGAGCTGGTCCAGCTGCGTGCGGCAGGAGAACCCGTCGGCCAGGACGACGGCGTCCCCGGCCAGGCCCTCGACGGCGGGCAGCAGCTGCTGGCCGGCGATGGCAACCGAGACGTCGTGGTGGCCGCGCTCCACGCCCCAGTTCCCGGCGAGGCCGCAGCATCCGCCCAGCCTCGTCACGCGGGCACCGGCCGAGGCGAGCAACCGGGCGTCGGCCGACCATCCCATCACCGAGGCGTGGTGGCAGTGCGGCTGGGCCACGATCTCCAGCCCGTCCAGCGACGGCGGCGTCCAGCCCGGGGTGTCGGCGAGCAGCTCGGCCAGAGTGCGGGTCGCGCGGGCGACCCTCTCCGCCGCCGGACCACCGACCAGCTCCACCGCCTCGCCGCGCAGCGCGGCGGTGCAGGAGGGTTCCACTCCGACGATCGGCAGCCCCGCGTCGGCCAGTGGCACCAGGGCCTCGACGGTCGAGCCGAGGATGGCGCGGGCGGCGTCCAGCTGGCCGGTGGTGATCCAGGTGAGCCCGCAGCAGGTGTCGGCGCCGGGCACCTGCACGCGGTACCCGGCGGCCTCCAGCACCCGTGCGGACGCGAGCGCCACCTCCGGTGCGAAGTGGTCGGTGAAGGAGTCCACCCAGAGCGCCACCGCCGCGCCGCCGCCGTCCGTGGCCGGCCGCGCGGCCCATTGCTGACGGAACGTCCGGGCCGCGAAGGGTGGCACCTCCCGGCGCTGGTCCATGCCGGCCGACCACTTCGCCAGCCGCCCTCCGAGCCGCGACCGGAGCACGCCGTTGACCAGCCGGGGGGCACGGGCGGCGAGGTCGGCCCAGAAGGGGAGCCGGCCCAGCGTGTAGTGCGCACGGGGGCGCAGCCGCCGCCGGTAGGACTGGTGCAGCACCTCGGCCTTGTAACTGGCCATGTCCACCCCGGTGGGGCAGTCACGCGAGCAGCCCTTGCAGGACAGGCAGAGATCGAGGGCCGCGTGCACCTCCGGGGAGCGCCAGCCGGTGACCGGTCCGCCGGGGGCGAGCATCTCCTGGAGCACCCGGGCCCGGCCGCGGGTGGTGTCCTTCTCCTCGCGGGTGGCCGGCCAGGACGGGCACATCACCGCGCCGGAGGCCTGGAGGTCCGCGCGGCACTTGCCGACACCGGTGCACCGGTGCACCGCCGCGGCGAGGTCCCCGCCGTCGTGCCGGTAGGCGAGCGCCAGCCGCTCCCGCACCACCGGCGCGGCCGCCATGCGGACGTCGTCGTCGAGCCGTGCGGGCCGGACGAGGACGCCCGGGTTGAGCACGTCGTCGGGATCGAGGACCGCCTTGACCCGCTCGAACAGGGCGATGGCCGCGGGGGAGTACATGACCGGGAGGAGTTCGCTGCGTGCCCGGCCGTCGCCGTGCTCCCCGGAGAGCGACCCGCCGTACCCGGCCACCAGCCGCGCGGCGTCGTGCACGAAGGCCCGGTACCGCCCCCGGCCGCGGTCCGGCTCGCCGCCGGACCCGAACGGGAAGTCGATCCGGCCGTGCACGCAGCCGTCGCCGAAGTGCCCGTACGGGACGCACTGCAGGCCGTGCTGGTCCAGCAGCGCCTCGAACTCGCGCAGGTAGGCCCCGAGCCGCTCCGGCGGCACGGCGGCGTCCTCCCACCCCGCGTGCGCCGGATGCCCGTCGGACGTGCGCGCGGCGAGCCCGGCGCCGTCCTCGCGGATCCGCCAGATGGCGGCCGCCTCGGCGGGGTCGGTGACGACGATCGAGTCGAGGGCCCCGGCGTCGGCGAGCACCCGGCGGGCCTTGTCGCGGACCTCGGCGACGCTGTCACCGGTGAGCTCCACGACCAGCCAGGCGTCCCCGCGGGGCAGGTCGGGGACGACGGCGGCGGGGACGTCGCGCAGGCGCTGGACCATGCGCGCGTCCAGGCCCTCGACCGCGGTGGGCTCGTGCGGGAGCAGCGCCGGGGTGGCGTCGGCCGCCTCGGGCATCGTCGGGTAGCCGAGCACGACCAGTCCCCGGAACGGGGCGTCGGTGACCAGCGCGACGGTGGCCCCGAGCACCAGGGCGAGGGTGCCCTCGCTGCCCACCAGCGCCTTCGCGACGTCGAAGCCGCGCTCGGGGAGGAGGTGCTCCAGGGAGTAGCCCGACACCTGGCGGCCGAAGCGGCCGAACTCGGTGCGGATCGTCGCGAGCTCGGCGGACACCAGCCCGTGCAGGCCGGCCAGCGCGCCGTCGAGCGGCACGGTCCCCGGCCGCAGCGTCAGCCGTTCGCCGCCGCCGGTGACCACGTCGAGCCCGACGACGTTGTCGGCGGTCCGGCCGTAGCCCAGCGCCCGGGAGCCGCAGGCGTTGTTGCCGATCATGCCGCCGACGGTGCAGCGGTTGTGCGTGCTCGGGTCGGGTCCGAAGCGGAGCCCGGCCGGCCGGGCCGCGGCCTGCAGCGACGCCTGGACGACGCCGGGGTCGACCGTCGCCGTCCGGCTCCCCGCGTCGACCGCGCGCACCCGGGACAGGTACCGGCTGGTGTCCAGCACGACGCCGGGGCCCACGGCGTTGCCGGCGATCGAGGTGCCCGCCCCGCGGGCGGTGAGGGGCACGCCGAGGGAGCGGCAGACCGCCAGCGTGGCGACCATCTCGTCGACGTGGCGGGGGCGGACGACCGCCTGGGGCAGGACCCGGTAGAGAGAGGCGTCGGAGGAGTACAGCGCGCGGGCCAGGCCCGAGTCGTCGACGTCGTCCACGCCGGCGGCCCGCAGGGCCGCGACCAGCTCCCGGGCGGCGTCCGGGGTGGCGGGAGCGGAGCCGGTCGCCGTCATGGCCCCGAGTCTCCCGGAGGAGCCCGGTCCGCGCCGGACCCGGTGCCGGTCCGGCGGGGTCTCGGGGTCAGGAGCTGGGGGGCTCGTCCTTGCCCTCTTCCTCGAGGCGGTCGGCCTCCTCCTTCGTCTCGTGGACGGCGCCGTCGGCGTGCTCGGGCGGGCCGTAGACGGTGTAGAGGATCAGCGGGTTCTGGCCGGTGTTGAGGAAGTTGTGCTTCTTGCCCGCGGGGACGACGACCAGGTCGCCCTGGGCCACGGCCTTCTCCGACCCGGAGACGACCGCCTTCCCGGTGCCGCTGACGAAGGTGAGGATCTGGTCCACCTCGTGGACCTCCTCGCCGATCTCGCCGCCCGGGGGGATGGTCATGATGACCAGCTGCGTGTGCGCACCGGTCCAGAGGACGCGGCGGAAGTCCGAGCTCTTCTCGGCCTCGGTCGCGATCGTGTAGTGAATGGCGGACGCCATGGACGGCGCTCCTCTCGTCGGGATCAGGGCTGCATCCCGGGTGGGTGCTGCCCTGCTCCTGCCCGTCCGGTCGGCGGAGTAGTCGTTCCGGCCGGCCGGAGTCGATCACTGCCCCGGCGGCGCCGGCGACCATCCCCGCGTCGCGCGCAGCAGCCCGACGAGGACGAGCAGCCCCGCGGTGAGCACCGCGGTGACGGCCGTCGTGCCCACGGTCAGCCGGCCGTCGGTGGCCAGGACGCCGACCACGGTGGCCTCGGCGGCGGCCGCCGCCCACACGGCACCGACGGCGTGCCGGTCGGCCGTGGCGATCCCGGAGTAGAGCAGCAGCTGGGCCAGGGCGAGCAGCGTGCCCAGCGCCGCGAAGAGCCAGGTGGCGCCACCGAGGGCGTCCCCGTAGGCGGAACCGCCGATGAGGGGGAGCGCCGAGGAGCCGAACGCAGCCGTGACGACGGTCAGCGCCACGCCGGAGCCACCCACCAGGCCGAGCGCCACGGGCAGCAGTCTCCGGCGGCGGCTCTCGTCGGCCAGCCGGGGGAGGAGGACGACTCCCACGCCCTGGGGAAGCCAGAACGCGACCTTGGTGACGATCGCCCCGACGGCGTACTCGCCGGCGTCGGCGGCGGTCAGGTGGTGGCGGGCCAGCAGCAGGTCGAGGTTGAGCAGGAGCACGAAGCCCAGCAGGGCGCCGGAGGCCTTCGCGGTGGCGATCACCGGCGCCCGCAGCCGGCCGGTGATCCCGGGTCGGCCGGCACCCAGCCAGCCGGCCAGAGCGGCGGCCCAGGTCGCGACGGTCATCCCGGTCAGGGCGGCCGTCGGTGTGCCGTCGAGGAGCAGGCCGGCGGTGCCGCCCACGAGCTTCGCCGCCCCGACCGTGCCGTTCAGGGCCGCCAGCCGGCCGTAGCCGCCGGTGCCCTGGAGGATCCCCTGGTAGCCGGCGACCAGCGTGGTCGGCAGGAGGAGGGCGACCAGCCAGCCGACGGCGGTCGGGTCGGGCAGGTGCAGGAGTGCGGTCATCGGCGCGGCGGCCAGCGCGCCCACGCCCACCACGGACAGGCCGGTGACGACCGCGGCACCGTGCAGCCGGGCGGCCGTCCGCGGGTGGTCGGCCGACCGGGCTCCGCCCAGGTGCAGGGCAGCGGCGGTCTGCAACCCGGTGGCGGGCACCGTCCCCACCAGGAGGACGCCGAGCAGGGCCGCCAGTTCACCGAAGGCCGCGGGGGTGAGCATGCGGGCGGCGAGCACGGTGAACGCGTAGGCCAGACCGTTCGTGGCGAGGTAGGCCAGCGACACCACCGCCGCCGGCCCGAGCAGGCGCCGGGCCGGCCGCGGCCCGGGAGAAGACCCGCCGAGATCGCCCTGCCGGATGAGGGGTTCGACCACTGCCGCCGCCTACGCTGCGCTTCGGCCGGCGACCCGGCGTGCAGGAGCGAGGACGGGAGCGGCGGCGAGATGACGGAAGGCTGGACCCGGCCGGAGCCGTCCCCGTGGCCGGCGAGGTTCCTGGCCGCGGGCGTGGCCCTGCTGGTGACGGCACCGACCCTCGCGCCGGGTTTCGTGCTGATCCGGGACATGGTCTTCGTGCCTCGCCAGGACCTGGACCTCGATGCGCTCGGGCTCGGCAGCGGGCTGCCCCGGGCGGTACCCGTCGACGGCGTGATGGGCCTGCTGACGGCGGTCGTCCCGGGCGACGTCGTCCAGAAGGCGGTGCTGCTGGGCATCGTGTTCGCGGCGGTGCTGGGCGCCGCGCGGCTGGTGCCGCCCGGTCCGGACGGACGTCGCGGGGCCGCTGCCGCGGTCGCGGGGCTCGTCTACGGCTGGAGCCCCTACCTCGCCGAACGGCTGCTGATCGGCCACTGGACGCTGCTGCTCGGCTACGCGGCGCTGCCCTGGATCGCTGTCGCGTCCCTGCGTGTGCGCGCGAGAGAGCCGCGGGCGTGCGCCGGGCTGGTGCTCGCCTGCGCGCCGGCGGCCCTGAGCCCCACCGGCTCGCTGCTCGCGGCCGGGGTGGTGGTCGCCCTGGTGGGACGCCGGCGTCTCCTGCCCGCCGGTGCGCTGGTGCTGCTCCTCGCGCTGCCGTGGATCGTCGCCGGGGTGCTGCACCCGGCCGGCGGGGGTTCCGACGCGGCCGGCGTCGCGGCCTTCGCCGCGCGCGCGGAGGGCCCGGGCGGGCCGTTGCTGGCGTTGCTGGGCACTGGCGGCATCTGGAACGCCGGCGCCGTGCCGGCCGGCCGCACCTCGTTCCTGCTCCCCGTGGTCACCATGGCGCTGGTCGGCCTGGCGGTCGTCGGCTGGCTCCACCGCGGAGCGTTGCGCGGCCCGGGCGCCCGGCTGGTGCTGCTCGGTCTCGCGGGCCTGCTCCTCGCCGTGGCCGGGACGGCGCCGGGGCTGCGGACGGTCCTGGAGTGGGCAGTGGAGTCCGTGCCCGGCGCCGGGTTGCTGCGCGACGGCCAGAAGTGGGTCGCCTGGTGGGCGCTGCCCCTCGCCGTGGGCGCCGGGTCGGGCGCCCGCCGCCTCGCCGAGGCGACCAGCGAGCGGGCCCTGCCCGGGGTGGCCGGGCTGGTCGCCGCGGCGGCCGTGCTCCTGCCGGTCATCGCCGTGCCCGACCTGGTGTGGGGGGTCGGCGGCCGCCTGCAGCCGGTCGAGTACCCGGCCGACTGGCAGCGGGTCCGGGACCTCCTCGCCGAGGACGGTCGACCCGGTGACGTGCTCGTGCTGCCGTTCGGCGCCTACCGCGCCTTCGACTGGAACGACGCCCGGCCGCAGCTCGACCCCGCGCCGCGCTGGCTTCCCCGGCCGACCATCACCGACGACGAGCTGATCGTGGACGGTGAACCCGTGGCGGGGGAGGACCCGCGGGCGCAGGCGGTCGCGGCGGCGGCCGACGACCCCCGTGCCCTCGCGGAGCTGGGCGTGGGCTGGGTCCTGATCGAGCGCGGCACGCCCGGCCGGCCGGTGCCCTCCGCCGTCGAGTCCCTGCCGCTCGTCGTGGACGGCGTCGAGCTGGACCTGCACCGGGTGCCGGACGCCACACCCCGCCCCGGGGCCTCGCCCGGACGGGTGACAGCAGTGGTCGTCGCTCACGCGTGCTGGCTGGCCGGTGTGACGGGGGCACTGTTGTGGATCACGACATTGCCCTCTAGCGTCACGCTCCGTCGTCGCCCTCCACGGAAGCGAGTTCCCGAATGAAGACCCTCATCGCCGTGCTCATCTCCCTCGGCGGGGGATCCGCCGTCGGTGTGGTCGCCGTCGTCGGGGCCCAGGCCGCCCTGGATCCCGACAACGCCATCGAGCAGAGCACCAACGAGCCGATCAACGTCCTGGAGTACGGCACCCGAGGCTGACGCACCCGCCGGGCGCCGTGCAGGGGACCCCTGCACGGCGCCGGCGAGGACGCCGGCGAAGCCGTGGACGCTCGCCGGCCAGTCGAAGGTCGCCGCGTGCGCCGAAGCAGCTGCCCCCATCCGCCGACGCGTCTGCTGATCGGCCAGCAACCGGTCCACGGCGGCGGTCAGCCCGTCGAGATCCTCGACCAGCAGACCGCTCGAACCGTCGAGCACGGACTCGCGCAGACCGCCCGCCGCCCGGTAGCCGACCGTGGGCACCCTGTGCGTGCCGGCCTCGCTGACCACCAGTCCCCAGCCCTCCTTGACCGACGGGCAGACGTGCACCCAGGCCCGGGCCAGCTCCTCGTGCTTGTCCTGCTCCCCGAGGAAGCCCCGGAACTCCACTGCGTCGGCCACGCCGAGCTCGGCGGCCGTCGCGCGCAGCTGCGCTTCCCACCAGCCCTCACCGACGACCGACAACTGCAGACCCGGCCGTCGGTCACGCAGGCGGGCCACGACCTCGATGGCGTGCTCCACGCGCTTGTGCGGTACCAGCCGGCCGAGCACGATCAGTCGCGGCTCGGCCGACGGGCCCGCGACCACCGGCGGCGCGGCATCGATGCCGTTCGGCACCACGGTGATGCGCTCGCGCGCGACCCCCAGTCCGGCGAGTTCCGTGGCGGTGGCCTCCGAGACCGTGACATAGCGACACCGGCGGTACAGCCTCGGGGCGACCACGGATTCCAGCCACCAGCCGATCGCGCCGCCCGCCCGCCCGAAGACGATCGGCCACTGCTCGCGGTGGACGTGGTGGACGAGCACCACCACAGGGGAGCGGGTGACGAGGGTGCTGGCGAAGGGCAGGCCGTTCTGCACGTCGACGACCAGGCGGGGGCGGGTGCGCCGGACGAAGGTCAGGGCGCGCAGGTAGATGCTCAACCGGCCGCCCCGGCGGACGATGCGCACGCCACGGACGGTCTCCTCGGCGGGAGCGCGCCCGTGCGCGGCGCAGAAGATCGTCACCCTGAGTCCGCGGGCCGCGAGGCCCTCCGCCACCTGGTGGACGTAGCGTTCCGAGCCGCCGCCTTCGGGGTGGCTCGCGTCCCTCCAGTTGACGAAGAGGACGTCGATCTCTCGTGATCGGCTCTGCACCCGCGGCACACTACCCGCGGGTAACCTCATTTCCGCTGCCCCCATCAGGGCATTCATCCGATAAGGAACCGGCACACGAGAATGCCTCGATCCGCCACGTTGAGCCGCTCGGTCGCGCTGTTCCGTGCATTCCTGCGCGAGCAGTCGGACCCGGACTTCTTCTACGGCACGCTGGCGGAGGACTCCGTGGCGCAGCTGGCCGCCTTCACCCCGCTCCGGGGCGCGACGATCCTGGACGTCGGTGGGGGCCCCGGCTACTTCGCTGACGCGTTCCGGGCGGAGGGGGCCATCTACGTCGGCATGGAGCCGGACGCCGGCGAGCTGACCGCCCGTGGCACGGCCGAGCCGGGCACGGTGCGTGGCAGCGGCGAGGCGCTCCCGGTGCGGACCGCGTCCGTCGACGTCTGCTACTCGTCCAACGTCCTCGAGCACGTGCGGTCGCCATGGACCATGGCGGCGGAGATGGTGCGCGTGACCCGCCCCGGGGGGACGGTGTTCCTCTCGTTCACGCCCTGGTACTCACCGCACGGCGGGCACGAGACAGGGCCGTGGCACTACCTGGGAGGCATGCGCGCCCGCCGCCGCTACCGGGCCCGCACCGGTCGTGAGCCGAAGAACCGGTTCGGGGAGTCGCTGTTCGCCGTCTCCGTCGGCGGGGCGCTGCGCTGGGCGCGGAACTGCCCGGACGTCGACGTGGTCGCCCGCTTCCCGCGGTACCACCCGTGGTGGGCGTGCTGGGTGGTCGCTGTCCCGGGCCTGCGCGAGATCGTGTCGTGGAACCTCGTCGTCGTGATGCGGCGACGCTGACCTGTCGTCGTCATCCGTTGGTACGGGCCGGTATCGGCTCGCTCGCCGTCACCCGCGCGGGTGATCGCTGCACCCTGGTACGCGCTCGTACCACCCGGTTGATACCGATCCGTACCAGGCCGCCTTGGACAGCGCCCTACTGGTCAGTAGTCTTGCCCCGCTGCGCCGCAACGGTGCTGTCGCGACGAGCTTTGAGGAGCAATCGGCATGCGAGGACGCGCCATCGGGCTGGGTCTGCTGGGTCTTGGGGCGTTCCTGCTGACTGCGGCGCTCACCGTCCGGCTGCTCCTCGAGCCCGCGCTGGTCAAGTACCCGCTCGACCAGAAGGCCAGTCCCACCGCCCAGGGCACCGGCATCGACTACTTCGACCTCGCCGCCGCGGAGCAGTTGCGCGGCCTGGAGGCCGACGTCCGCCAGCGGGTCGAGGGCGACCCCGGGTCCGACGCGGCCAGCGACGACGTGGCGGTCTGGAACTTCGGCTCCACGATCACCGCCACCGATGGCACGCTCCTCAACGCCGGCACGTACCGGGTGTGCATCGACCGGCGTGAGGCCGTGGCGGTCGAGTGCGACGTCGACCACGTCGAGTACGACGAATCCGTCTCCGTCGAGGGTCTGACGCTCACGTTCCCCTTCGGAACGGAGCAGAAGGACTACGACGTCTTCAACACCACGACCCGGCAGGCCTGGCCGGCGAGCTTCGACGGCGAGGAGCAGCTCGAGGGACTCGACGTCTACCGCTTCGTGCAGCGCATTCCCGAGACGGTCATCCGCACGACTGACGTCCCCGCCGCCCTGCTCGGCTCGGATGCGGGCGGCACGATATCCGCCGACATCGTCTACAGCAACGAGCGGACCATCTGGGTGGAGCCCACCAGCGGCGTCATCGTGACGTCGCAGGAACGCCCCGACACCGTGCTCGTGGGACCGGACGGCGAGGTTGCTGCCACCATCCTGGCCGGCACCTTCGCCGGTGACGCCGATACGGTCGCCGCTGGGGTGCAGCGGGCCGAGGACATCGGCACCCAGATCACGATGGTCAAGACCGTGCTGCCCGTCGCGCTCCTGACCCTCGGCCTGTTGGCGCTGGTCGGCGGGCTGTTCCTCGCGCTCCGCCGCCCGCGCACCGGCCGGCCGGCGCACCTCGAGGACCGATCGCAGCTCCAGGACGCCACGCACTGAATCGGCCGCGGAGAGGTTTCCTCTCCCGGCACCTCTGATCCATGGCCACCACGCAACCGCACCCGCCGGCCGCCGCTCGCACGGCGCGCTCACCAGCCTCGGCCGCATCGGGCGTTTCCAGCGGCAAGGACAGCGTTGGCCGGCTGGTGTGGCGGATACGGCTGGCCACCTCATGCGTCGCCCTCACGGCGCTGGCGCTGTCGCAGTCACCGGGGCGGCTCGTCCCCGACACCAAGCTGGACCTGTACGTCGACCCGCTCGGCTTCCTCAGCCGGGCGCTGCGGCTGTGGGAGCCGGAGGGCTTCGCCGGCCAGGTGCAGAACCAGGCCTACGGTTATCTCTTCCCCATGGGGCCGTTCTTCGCCCTGGGCAAGGTCAGCGGCGCTCCCATGTGGCTCGTCCAGCGGTTCTGGTGGGCACTGCTCCTGTGCACCGCCTTCCTCGGCGTCGTGCTGGTGGCCCGCAGGCTGCGCATCGGGACGCCTTCCGCCGCCCTGCTGGCCGGGCTGGCGTACGCGCTCGCGCCCCGGATGCTCTCCCTCCTGGGAGGCGTGAGCGTCGAACTCCTCCCGATGGCGCTGGCTCCGTGGGTGGTGCTGCCGCTCCTCGGCGCAGGACATGGGTCGGCCCGCCGTGCCGCGGCGTTGTCCGGCCTGGCGGTGTTCTGCGTCGGCGGAGTGAACGCGGTGGCCACCGCCGCCGTCCTGCCGCTTCCGGCGCTCTACCTCCTCACCCGGCCCGCGGGGCCGCTCCGACGGCGGCTCACGGCCTGGTGGATCGCGGCGGTCGTGCTCGCGACGAGCTGGTGGGCCGTGCCCCTGCTCATCCTGGGGCGCTACAGCCCCCCGTTCCTCGACTTCATCGAGACCGCCCGGGCGACGACGGGGCCCACCGACCTCGTCTCGGTGCTCCGAGGAACCTCGCACTGGGTGGCATACCTGGCGACACCCACCGGTCCGTACTGGCCCGCCGGCTGGTCCCTCGCGCGGGACGCAGTGCCTCTGGCCGCCACCCTCGCCCTGGCAGCCGCCGGGCTGCTGGCCCTGACCCGTCGCGGCCTACCAGAGCGAACCTGGCTGGTGCTCGGTCTGCTCACCGGCCTGGTTCTGGTCACGGCTGGGCACGTCGGACCCGTGCAGGGCGTCTTCGCCGGCCCCGTGCACGAGGCGCTCGACGGGGTGCTGGCCCCGCTGCGGAACGTGCACAAGTTCGAGCCGGTGCTGCGGCTGCCGCTGGCCCTGGGAGCGGCACATCTCTTGGGCGAGCTGCTAGGGCGTACCGAGGAGCGCCGCACCTCCCCGTCGCGCCGCCCCGCCTGGTGGGCGGCCGCGACCAGGCGAACTCCGCACGTCGTCCTGGTCGTGCTGGGCCTCGCGCTCGTCGCCACCGTGTCGCCTGCGCTGAAGAACCGGATTGCACCGCCGGGCAGCTTCGAGGCGCTCCCGGCGTACTGGCAGCAGGCCGCCGATCACCTCTCCGACGCGCAGCCCAGCGGCCGGGCTCTCCTCGTCCCGGGCTCCTCGTTCGCCACCTATGCCTGGGGGACCACGAACGACGAACCTCTGCAGCCGCTGGCGGAGTCGCCGTGGGAGGTGCGCAACGCCATCCCGCTCACCCCGGCGGCGCACATCCGGACTCTGGACGCAGTGGAAGAGCGGCTGTCACGCGGGGAGGGATCGGCCGGCCTGGCCCGGTTCCTCGCTCGGGCCGGCATCTCGCACCTGGTGCTGCGCAACGATCTGGACACCAGCCAGGCAGCCTCCACCCGGCCGGAGCTCATCAGGCAGGCGCTGCGCGACTCACCGGGCATCCGGCGGGTGGCGGGATTCGGACCCGACTTCCCGGCGAACGTCCCGACCGAGGGCCTGGTCTACGACGCCGGACTGCAGACGCCCAGGCCGGCCGTGGAGATCTTCGCGGTGAGCGATGCGGCGCCGAAGGCCTGGACCGCGCCGCTCTCCGACGCCGTGACCGTGCACGGCGGACCGGACGCCGTCCTGGAGCTCGAGGACCGGAGATCGATCGGCGCCCGGCCCGCGGTGCTCGCCGGCGACCTCGGTGAAGGAACCGGCGCCACCATGGTCAGCGACGCGCTGGTCCGGCGGGAGCGGACCTTCGGCCGGGTGGCGTGGGCCGAGTCGGCCGGGCTCTCCGAGGACGACCCCCTGCGGCTGTCCGGAGCGGTGCCTGACTATCCGGTGTCCGAGCTGGAGCGGGCCCAGAGCGTCGTCCGGTACACGGGCGGCACGCCCAGTGCCAGCAGTTCAGGCTCGGATCCGGACAGCGCTGGTGGCGCCCGTCCTGGCTCCTCGCCGTGGGCCGCCGTCGACGGGGATCGCCGGACCGCGTGGCATCCGGCCGGCGGCGTGCGGACGGCCGAACCGCCCTGGTGGAGGTTGGACACCGACCAGCCGTTCCTCGCCTCGGAGGTCACCGTCACGCTGGATCCGGCCGACCACGACGCCCCGGAGCGGATCCGGCTCCTCACGGACAGCGGCGGTGTCGACGTCGCGCTCGAGGACACCGCCGAGGCCCAGCGACTGCCGCTGCCACCCGGCCGCACCAGCAGCCTCACCATCACGTCGGCCGGCCCCCCCGGCGAGGGGGCGGAGGCGTTCGCTCTCGCGGAGATCGAGTTGCCAGGCGTCTCGGTGACGCGGACGGTGGTCACCCCCGCGCCCACCGGCCGCGTCGACGTGTACGCCTTCGACGCGGCCGGCCCGGGGCACACCGGATGCCTCGTACGGGAAGACGGCCCCCGGTGCGCCGCCGAGCTGGTCACGGGGGCCGAGGAGCCCCAGGGCCTGGACCGGGCATTCACCGTGTCCCGTGCGGCCGACTACGACCTCGCCGTCACCGCCGTGCCGCGGCCGGGTCCGGCACTCGACGCGCTCCTCGCCGAGGCACGGGGCAGCGACGTCGAGGTGACGGCCAGCAGCAGCGTGGTCGAGGACCCACGGGGGAGTGCCGCAGCGGCCCTCGACGGCGACCCGGACACCGCCTGGCTCGCCGCTCCGGACGACTTCGTGCCGACGCTCCAACTCAGCTGGCCCACACCGCGCACGATCGACTCCATCCGGGTGGTCACCCGCCCCGGTCTGCCGGCCGCGGTGGCGACAGCGGTCACCCTGGAAGCCGGCGGTCTACCCCGCCTGCTCTCCCTCGACGACGACGGCAGCGTGCGGTTCGCGCCGATCACCACCGACGAACTCGTCGTAGGCCTGACCTTGCCGTTGGAGCTCGCCTCCTTCGATCCCTACAGCCGCGGGACCGGCCGGCTCGGGGTCGGCATCAGCGAGCTGCAGCTCGGCGGGGAGAACCCGGTGACGGGCGACGATGCGCCGGTCACGATTCCCTGCGAGGCAGGGCCGGTGGTGGTCGTGGACGGCGAGCGCATCCAGACGTCCGCGCAGACCACGATCGGCGGGCTCACGGCGCTGGAGCCGATGCGTCTGCAGCCCTGCGGTCCCGAGAGGACCGCTCGCCTCGAGGCGGGAGAGCACCGGTTGGTCGCCGCCAGCACCGAGGAGCTGACCGTCGAGTCCGCGACCCTCGCCCGATCACCGGGCGCAACCGGCGGCGTGGCGGGGGAACGGCGGCGGGCCGCTGACGTGATCAGGTGGGGGGACGAGGAGCGCCGTGTGCGCGTCGCCGCACGCGAGGAGACCACGCTGCTCGTGGTGCCGGAGAACACCAATCCTGGGTGGAC
>CADCTN010000054.1 GCA_902805535.1 uncultured Blastococcus sp.
TGCATCGTCGACCTCGCCACCATGCGCGAGGCCATGGCCGAGCTCGGCGGCGACCCGCAGAAGATCAACCCGCTCGCCCCCGCCGAACTGGTCATCGACCACTCCGTCATCGCCGACATCTTCGGCACCGAGGACTCGTTCCAGCGCAACGTCGAGATCGAGTACGAGCGCAACGGCGAGCGCTACCAGTTCCTGCGCTGGGGCCAGGGCGCCTTCAGCGACTTCAAGGTCGTCCCTCCGGGCACCGGCATCGTCCACCAGGTCAACATCGAGCACCTGGCCCGCGTGGTGTTCCCTCGGCAGGAGGGTGACCGGGTGATCGCCTACCCCGACACCTGCGTGGGCACCGACTCCCACACCACGATGGTCAACGGCCTGGGCGTGCTGGGCTGGGGCGTGGGCGGCATCGAGGCCGAGGCCGCGATGCTCGGCCAGCCGGTGTCGATGCTGATCCCGCGCGTCGTGGGCTTCAAGCTCTCCGGTCAGCTGCCCGACGGCGCGACGGCCACCGACCTCGTCCTCACCATCACCGAGATGCTGCGCCAGCACGGCGTCGTCGGGAAGTTCGTCGAGTTCTACGGCGAGGGCGTCTCCGCCGTCCCGCTGGCCAACCGCGCCACGATCGGCAACATGAGCCCGGAGTTCGGCTCCACCGCGGCGATGTTCCCGATCGACGAGGAGACCATCACCTACCTGGAGCTGACCGGTCGTCCCGCCGAGCAGGTCGCGCTCGTCGAGGCCTACGCCAAGGAGCAGGGCCTCTGGCACGACGCGTCCCGCGAGCCGGCCTTCTCCGAGTACCTCGAGCTCGACCTCGCGACGGTGGTCCCGTCGATCGCCGGCCCGAAGCGCCCGCAGGACCGGGTGTCGATCACCGAGGCCAAGCAGGCCTTCCGCCAGGCGCTGGGCGACTACGTCGCCGCCGACGAGACCGGTGGCGAGGACCGCGAGCCCGGCGTCCCGGCGCAGGAGAAGCCCTACGGCGTCGTCTCGTCCGTCGACGAGGCCTCGGCGGAGTCCTTCCCGGCGTCCGACCCGGCCGCGCCCTCCGAGCACGGCAACGGCGAGGCCGGCAAGCCGCACCACGTCGACGGCGGCACCGTGGGGACGCGTTCCTCCAAGCCGACCCGCGTGGTCATGGAGGACGGCACGGAGACCGAGGTCGACCACGGCCACGTCGTGATCGCCGCCATCACCTCCTGCACGAACACCTCCAACCCGCAGGTGATGATCGGCGCCGCGCTGCTGGCCAAGAACGCCGTCGAGCGCGGGCTGACCAGCAAGCCGTGGGTCAAGACGACGCTGGCCCCCGGGTCCAAGGTCGTCATGGACTACTACGAGAAGGCCGAGCTCACCCCGTACCTGGAGAAGCTGGGCTTCTACCTCGTCGGCTACGGCTGCACGACCTGCATCGGCAACTCCGGGCCGCTGCCGGAGCCGGTGTCCCAGGCCGTCAACGAGGCCGACCTGGCCGTCGTCTCGGTGCTGTCGGGCAACCGCAACTTCGAGGGCCGGATCAACCCCGACGTCAAGATGAACTACCTGGCGTCGCCGCCGCTGGTCATCGCCTACGCCCTGGCCGGTTCCATGGACGTCGACCTGAACAACGACCCCCTGGGCCAGGACACCGACGGCAACGACGTCTTCCTGCACGACATCTGGCCCTCCCCGCAGGAGGTCCAGCGGGTCATCGACCACGCCGTGTCGGCCGAGCAGTTCGGCCGCAGCTACCAGGACGTCTTCGCCGGCACCGAGCAGTGGCAGAACCTGCCCACGCCGACCGGGGACACCTTCGAGTGGGCCGAGGACAGCACCTACGTGCGGCGTCCTCCCTACTTCGAGGGCATGCCGGCCGAGCCGGCCCCGGTCGAGGACATCGCCGGCGCCCGCACCCTGGCGATGCTCGGCGACTCGGTGACCACCGACCACATCTCCCCGGCGGGCTCGATCAAGGCCGACAGCCCGGCGGGCAGCTACCTGCGCGAGCACGGCGTCGACCGTCGCGACTTCAACTCCTACGGCTCCCGCCGCGGGAACCACGAGGTCATGATCCGCGGCACCTTCGCCAACATCCGGCTGCGCAACCAGCTGGTGCCCGGCACCGAGGGCGGCGTCACCAAGAACCACCTGACCGGCGAGACGACGACGATCTACGACGCCTCGCGCGCCTACCTCGACGCCGGCATCCCCCTGGTGGTGCTGGCCGGCAAGGAGTACGGGTCGGGCTCCT
>CADCTN010000055.1 GCA_902805535.1 uncultured Blastococcus sp.
CCCAGCAGCGCGAGACCTTCGGCAAGCCGATCGCCCAGCACCAGGCCATCGCGTTCCAGCTGGCCGAGATGGCGACCAAGGTCGAGGCCGCGCACCTGATGATGGTCAACGCCGCCCGCCTCAAGGACCGCGGCGAGCGCAACGACGTCGAGGCCGGCATGGCCAAGCTGATCGCCAGCGAGTACTGCGCCGAGGTCACCACGCAGTCCTTCCGGATCCACGGGGGCTACGGCTACTCCAAGGAGTACGAGATCGAGCGGCTCATGCGCGAGGCGCCGTTCCTGCTGATCGGTGAGGGCACCAGCGAGATCCAGAAGACGATCATCAGCCGCGGCCTGCTCAAGGAGTACAAGCTCCGGGGCTGACGCTGCGCTCGGTGAGATCTGCACACTCGGGGCTTTCCGCGCCCGGAAAGCCCCGAGTGCGCAGATCTCGCGCCGCGATGGCTCCTGGCTCAGCCGGCGCTGTCGGCCGTCTCCGCGAAGCTGACCTCGACCTCCGCGACGCCCAGCGATCCGGCGAGGCCGGTCAGCATGTCGCGGGTGTTGGTCTCGGCGCGGTCCCGGAGATCGCTCCGCGCGGCCGCCGCGGCCAGCCGGTCCTCGGCCAGCGCGTAGAGCTCGCTGTCGTCGACCGGGTCCTCGCTCACCGCGTCACCGATCCGCTCGACCAGTCCGCGGTCGCGGTCGAGGACGCGGCTCTCCTCCGGGTCGATGCGGACCTCGTCCAGCTGCGGCGCGGGCAGCTCGATGGTCGCGGTCGTGCCGTCGCCGGAGAGGGTCACCGCGCCGGCGTCCAGGGCCGCGAAGTCGACGTAGGCGTCGACCGTGCCGGTGGCCAGCAGCTGGACTCGCTCGCCGCTGATGGCCGACGGCACGTAGCGGGTGTCCTCCTCTCGGTCGACGACGACCTGGAAGGTGCCCGTCGCCGCGTGGTACTCCTCCACGTCCTGGAGGGCCAGCAGCAGCGGGGTCGTGCTCCGGTCGACGACGTCCTGCCCGAACGGGTTCTCCGGCAACCAGTCGGCGACCTGCATGCCCACCGGCACGAGCACGGCGACGCCGATCCCTGCCGCGAGGAGCCGGAGCGGGACCCGACGACGGCGGCGCGCGGTGGGCTCGACGGGAGCGGGGCGGGACGACAGCAGCGTGGGCATGCGCGGGCCTTCCGGGGCAGGGGGAGGTGGCGGTGCTCACATGTTCCAGCGATGTGGCCGCCGAGTCCATTCCCGACGAGATCTGCACACTCGCCCCCATCAGCGAGCTGGCGGGGGCGAGTGTGCAGATCTCGCCGAGCGGCGGGTGGGGGATCAGCGGGCGGGACGGCGCTCGTAGTTCCGGCGGGCCCAGAAGTAACCGGCCAGGGCGATGGCGGCGCACCAGGCCACCGAGATCCAGCCGCTCGAGCCGATTGCCGTGCTGGTGAGCAGGCCCCGCACCGTCTCGATGATCGGGGTGAACGGTTGGTTCTCGGCGAACCAGCGCAGCCCGGACGGCATGGAGTCCACCGGGACGAAGCCGCTGCCGAAGAACGGCAGGAGCATCAGCGGCATCGGCACGTTGCTGGCGGCCTCGACGGTCCTGGTCCAGAGCCCCATCGCCACCGACAGCCACGACAGCGCGAAGCTCGTCATCGCCAGGACGCCGACGGCCGCGAGCCACTCCCCGGCGTTCGCCTCGGGCCGGAACCCGATCAGCAGGGCGACGGCGACCACCATCGACAGCCCGATCAGCGTCTGGATCACCGCACCGACGACGTGACCGGTGAGCACGGACGCGCGGGCGATCGACATGGTGCGGAACCGGGCGATGATGCCCTCGGTCATGTCCATGGCGATGCCGATCGCCGTCCCCTGCGCGCCGCCGGTGATGGCGAGGACCAGGATCCCGGGGACGACGTAGGCGACGTACTCCGCCCGTCCGCCGGAGGGGGCGCCCAGCCCGGCACCGAGCGTCCCGCCGAAGACGAAGACGAACAGCAGCAGGAACACGATGGGCAGTGCGGCGACGATCACGGTCAACCCGGGGTAGCGCACGGCGCGCTTCAGATTGCGGCGCAGCATCGTCGCCGAGTCGTTCATGGTGAGTGCCAGCGCGGTCATGAGCTCACCTCTGCGGGGGTCGGGCGGTCGGTGAGGGCGAGGAAGACGTCGTCCAGGTCGGGGGTGTGCACGGTGAGCCCGGCCACGTCGATGCCGGCGGCGTCGAGCCGGGCGAGCAGGGACTTGAGCGTGGCCACGCTGCCGTCGCCGGGGACCTCGAGGGCCAGGCCCCCGTCGTCCTCCAGCGGGACCTCCAGCGCCTGCGCCGCCCGCGCCAGGTGCCCGGGCGTGGTGAACTCCAGCCGCACGTGGCTGCCGGGCACCATCCGCTTGAGCTCGTCGGCGGTGCCCTCGGCGACCAGCCGCCCGGCGTCCAGGACGCCGATCCGGTCGGCCAGCTGGTCGGCCTCCTCCAGGTACTGGGTCGTGAGCAGGATGGTGACGCCGTCGGCCACGAGCCCGCGGACGACGTCCCACATCGCGCGGCGGCTGCGTGGGTCGAGTCCCGTGGTGGGCTCGTCGAGGAAGACGACCCGGGGGTCGCCCATGAGGCCCATGGCGAGGTCCAGGCGCCGGCGCATGCCGCCGGAGTAGGTGCTCGGCACCCGGCCGGCGGCGTCGGCCAGGTCGAAGCGCGCCAGCAGGTCCGCGGCCCGGCGGTGCCCCTCGCGCCGGCCCACGTGCAGCAGGTCGGCCATGAGCCGCAGGTTCTCCGCCCCGGTCAGCAGGTCGTCGACCGCGGAGAACTGGCCGGTCAGGGCGATGGAGGCGCGCACCGAGTCGGGCTCGCGGTGCAGGTCGTGCCCGGCGATGCGGACCTCACCGCCGTCGGCCGGCGTGAGGGTGGACAGGATGTCGACGGTGGTCGTCTTGCCGGCTCCGTTGGGGCCGAGCAGGGCGAAGACCGTCCCCTCCGGCACGGTCAGGTCGAGGCCGTCGAGGACCACCTTCGGGCCGAAGGACTTGCGCAGTCCGCTGACGGAGATCGCGCCGGTCATGTCAGGTCCCCTCTCAGGCACGGCGGACGGTGATGTCGCCGTAGGACGTGCGGGCGTGGATCTCGACCGTCTCGCCGGCGCCCTCGGGGCCCTGGGTCTCGGTCAGCATGTTGCGGAGCCGGCCACCGCCGGAGTTGATGTCGAGCCAGGCCGCCGTCCCCTCGCGCACGCCGGCATCGATGTCGCCGTAGGCGGTCTCCAGGACCAGGGAGCCGCGGACCGCCTCGCCGACGCGCACCTCCCCGTACTTGGTGCTGCCGTGGGCCGACGCCAGCGCCCGGTCGAGCCGGACGTCGCCGTAGCCGGTCTCCAGCCGGGCCGGGCCGCCGGTCTCGCCGACGCGGACGTCACCGTAGGCGGTGTGCACCTCGGACTCGCCCTCGACGGCGGCCGCGGTGATGTCGCCGCTGGAGGTCCGGGCGCGCAGGCTACCCGCCTGGTCCAGCCGGAGGTCGCCGTACTTGCTCTCCAAGTGGACGGCGCCGAGCCGGCCGGCGCAGGTGATGTCACCGGCGGTGACCCGGACGTCGAGCGCGGACCCCTGGGGGAGCGCGACGTCGACCTCGACCTCCGGACCGGAGCCGAAGAAGAGCAGCCGCGGGCGGCCCGTGGACCGCACCACCAGCTCGCCGGCGGCGAAGGTCACCAGCGCCTGCTCGGCTGCGGTGACGTCGGCCGCGCTGCGCGGGTTGCGCGGCGAGACGGTGACCACGGTGTCGTGCAGGTCGGTGGCGCGGACCCGGACGGATCCGGCGGCGACCTCGATGCGGGCCGAGATCGACCCGGGGGTGTCGAACGTGGGCATGGCTGCGCCTTCTCTCAGGGCAGGGCGGGTCTCCCCGGGCCGGTCGGCCGGGGTGCAGGTGAGCGGTGCGACGTGCCGTGCGGGGCGCTAGCGCGCCCATCCGGTGTACTGCGAGCCGCCGGACCACCGGCCGCGACGGGTGTCGGAGGACGGGCGGGACGAGGGCTCCATGGCGCCGGCGACGGCGCGGACCAGCCAGGTGTTGACCGAGACGCCCAGGCGCGCCGCGGCCTCGTCGACGCGGGACTTCAGCTGCTCGGGCAGCCGCAGCGTGATGCGCAGCGTGCCGCCCTCGTCGAGGTCGACGACGGGCGCCGCGACCCCGGGTTGGGGTGAGTCGACGGCCGGGCCGGGCGGCGGCTCGACCGGCGGGTGGGTGACGGCGAAGCCGAGGTCGCCGCCGCGGAGCCGGACGTCGACGGAGCCGGGGGCGAGCTGGCCGGTGATCTCCTCGGCCGCCTGGGACAGCGCGCTGAGCAGTGCCAGGCGGACCGCGGACTCCAGCGGTGCGGTGAGCCGCTCCGCCAGGGCGCGGGCCTCCTCGCCGCCGGCATCGGCCGCGATGAGCAGGTCGCGGCGGAGCTGGTCGACGAAGGGCGCGAGTTCCATGGCGTCACTATGACACCACGGTGACACCACACGCAAGCAGTAGTGACGCCAGCGTGGTGTCACGTCGTCCTCAGGCGGTCGAGGTCGCCGTTGCCCCCAGGACTGCCTCGCGGTCACCGCCGGAGGACAGGAATCGCGACACCGGCAGCGTGGCCGCCCCCAGCGCGACGGCGTCGGCGCCCAGCTCCGCACGCAGGAGGGTCACGTCGCGGAACGGCGTCCGCAGTGCGTTGCGTTCGGCCGCGGCGTGGATCTCGGGCATGCGCAGTTCGGCGAGCTGCCGGCCGAGCCAGCCGCCGAGGACCACGCGCCGCGGGCTGAACACGTTCACCAGATTGGCGATCCCGGCGCCGAGGTAACGGACGCTCTCGTCCACCACCTCCGCCACTTCGGGGTCGATGTCCACGCGGGCGAGCAGCTCGTCGGTGCGGCGCTCCAGGTCCCCGGTGCGCGCGGGCATGCCGTGCAGCTCCTCGTAGCGCTGGAGGATCGCTCCGGCACCGACGTAGGCCTCCAGGCATCCTCGAGCGCCGCACCGGCAGATCCGGCCGTCGATGGAGACGGCGGTGTGGCCCCACTCGCCGGCGCTGCTCATCGGGCCGAGGTCGGCTGAACCGCCGGTGATGATGCTGGCCCCGACCCCCTGGCCGATGAGGACGATCACCACGTCGGCCTCGCCGCGCGCCGCGCCGAACCAGTGCTCGGCCTGCCCCAGCAGCTTGGCTCCGTTGCCCACCGCCAGCGGCAGGGCGATCTGCTCCCGGAGCAGCGCCTCCAGCGGGACCGCGTCCCAGCCGACGCTCTGCCCGTGCACGACCGCCAGCGGCGAGTGCTCGACGAGCCCCGGCACGCCGATGCCCACGCCGAGCACGTCGCTCTCGGCGACCTGGGCGTCGGCGAGGACGGCGTGCACCCCGCCGGCCACCTGGGTGACGACGTCCGCGGGGGAGAGCTGGGTGAGCTCGGTGAGTGACCGGTTCGTGGCGCAGACGCCCATGGCGAGGTCGAAGAGCTCCACGAGGACCGAGGACTCGCCGACGTCGACGCCGATCACGTAGCCGTAGGCGGGGTTGACCTGAACGATCGAGGACGGCCGACCTCCCGCGGAGGGCACGAGGCCCGACTCGAGGACCAGCCCCTCCTCCATCAGCCCGCCGAGGACGTTGCTCACGGTGCCGGGGCTGACGCCCGCGGCCGAGCCGATGCGCTGGCGGCTGCCGGGACCGTTCAGGTACAGGTCCCAGAGGACGCGGGCGCGGTTCCGGCGGCGCAGGCCGTGCACCGTCGATGCACCGGAAGCCACCGGGGTCCCACCTCCTGACGACGCGGGGAGGGATCCGGCGACACTCGCTGGGGGCTCGGTCCGCGATGGTGCATCGTGCCGCCCAGAGGTCACGAAGGCGTAACGAAGGTGACGTAGGTCATTGACGAGTGGGTCACGTTGCCCTTGGTTTACGCCTTGAAAGAAGTGGGCGGCTGTTCGCTCGGAACGGCGCCCTCCCTCACCGAGGAGGACTGCTGTGAGATTGAGTCGCATCGGTACGGCCGTCGTGGCTTCCACGCTGGCCGTCGGCCTGGCGGCCTGCGGGGGCGGGGACGACGGCGGGTCCTCGGGGGAGGACGTCACGCTCACCTACTGGGCCAGCAACCAGGGCACGAGCCTGGAGAACGACGAGGAGGTGCTCGCTCCTCAGCTGGAGAAGTTCACCGAGGAGACCGGGATCGAGGTCGACCTCGAGGTCGTCCCCTGGTCGGACCTGCTCAACCGCATCCTCGCCGCCACCGCCTCCGGGGAAGGCCCGGACGTGCTGAACATCGGCAACACGTGGTCGGCGTCGCTCCAGGCCACCGGGGCGCTCACCCCGTTCGACGACGAGACCATGCAGACCATCGGCGGCGCTGACCGCTTCCTGGCCGGCAGCCTCTCCGCCACCGGCGCGCCGGACCAGCCGCCGACGGCCGTACCGCTGTACTCCCTCGCGTACGGCCTCTACTACAACAAGGCGTTGTTCGCCGAGGCCGGCATCACGGAGCCGCCGGCCACCTGGTCGGAGTTCATCGAGGTCGGCAAGAAGCTCACCAATGACCGGCACTGGGGTCTGTCCATCGAGGGCGGCAGCGTCACGGAGAACATCCACCACGTCTTCACCTTCAGCCAGCAGCAGGGTGGTGAGTTCTTCGACGAGTCCGGCGAGCCCACCTTCGACACCCCGGAGAACGTCGCGGCCATCAAGCAGTACATCGACCTGGTGCAGACCGACGGGATCGTCAACCCGAGCAACGCGGAGTACTCCGACGGCACGCAGGCACTGCAGGACTTCGCCAGCGGCAAGTCGGCGATGCTCATGTGGCAGGCGGCGGCCGGCTCGCTCGCGGAGCTGGGCATGAACCCCGACGACATCGGTGTCGCGCCGGTGCCGGTGCTCGACCCGCTGCCCTCGGGTGGCAAGGACGTGACCAGCATGGTGGCCGGGATCAACCTCGCGGTGTTCGACAACAGCGAGCACAAGGAGGAGGCGCTGCAGTTCGTGGAGTTCATGACCAGCACCGAGACCCAGACCGAGCTCAACAAGACCTACGGCTCGCTCCCTTCCGTGGAGGAGGCCTACAGCGACGAGGCCTTCCAGACGCCGGCGGTCGAGACCTTCCGGGACATCCTCAGCAACCGGGCGGCGCCCATGCCGGCCGTGGCCGAGGAGAGCCAGTTCGAGACCCTGATCGGTACCGCGGTGAAGAACATGCTGGCCGAGGCGGTCAGCGGTCGCCCGATCACCGAGCAGGCCATCAGCGAGCAGCTCGCCGCGGCGCAGCAGCAGCTCGGCGGGTGATCACGGCCAACCCGGCTCCTGAGGCCGGCCAGAAGCCCGACCCCGGACTCCTGCCGGGCCGGGCGCGACCGGCCAGGCGACGCCGGCGGCAGTGGTTGCCCTACCTGCTGCTGCTGCCGGTGCTCCTGGCCGAACTGCTGATCCACATCATCCCGATGCTCGTCGGGGTGGGGATGAGCTTCCTGCAGCTGACCCAGTTCTACATCCGGAACTGGACCGAGGCCCCGTCCGCGGGGCTGAACAACTATCGGTTCGCGCTGCAGTTCGACCAGGCGTCGGGCAAGGCCCTGCTGCACTCGTTCTGGACCACCGTGGTCTTCACGGTGATCGTGCTGGCCCTCTCGTGGGGACTGGCCATGATGGCCGCGGTCTGGACCCAACGCGCCTTCCGTGGACGCGGGCTGGTGCGTACGGCCTTCCTCGTGCCGTACGCCCTGCCCGTGTTCGCCTCGGTGATCACGTGGTCGTTCATGCTCCAGCGGGACAACGGCGTGGTGAACCACGTGCTGGTGGAGCAGCTGGGACTGCTCGATGACCGCCCGTTCTGGCTGATCGGTGACAACAGCTTCATCGCGCTCGTCGTGGTCGAGGTGTGGCGGCTGTGGCCGTTCGCCTTCCTCGCCCTGACCGCCGGCATGTCGGCCATCCCGAGCGAGCAGTACGAGGCGGCGGCCCTCGACGGTGCCGGCGTGTTCCGCCAGATCCGCTGGGTGACGCTGCCGAACCTCCGCAGCGTCAACCAGGTGCTCCTGCTGGTGCTCTTCCTGTGGACCTTCAACGAGTTCACGGTGCCGTACACGTTCTTCGGCAAATCAGCGCCCGAGCAGGCGAACCTGATCTCGATGCACATCTACCAGAACTCGTTCGTGACCTGGAACTTCGGCGCCGGCTCGGCCATGTCGGTGCTGTTGCTGCTGTTCCTGCTGCTGGTCACGACGGCGTACCTGTTCCTCACCCGGCGGAGGCGTGATGCGTGAGCCGACGTGGTTCGTCTGGTCCCGCCGGATCGGGCTGACGCTGCTCACCGTCTTCGCCCTGCTGCCGGTGTGGATCATGCTGACCACCGCCCTCAAGCCGCTGGGCGACGTCCAGGGAGATTTCTCCTGGTGGCCCTCCACGCTGTCCTTCGACGCGTTCGTCCAGATGTGGCGGACGATCCCGCTGGGCCGCTACTTCGTGAACAGCATCGTGGTGTCGGTGATCGCGTCGGTGGCCTCGGTGGTACTGGCACTGCTCGCCGCGTACGCGGTGAGCAGGTACCGCTTCGCCGGACGTCAGCTGTTCTCGGTCACCGTGCTGTCGACGCAGATGTTCCCGGGGATCCTCTTCCTGCTGCCGCTGTTCGTGATCTTCGTGAACCTGGGCGAGACGCTCGGCATCGACCTCTACGGCAGTCGGACCGGGTTGATCGTCACCTACCTGACCTTCACGCTCCCGTTCTCCATCTGGATGCTCGTCGGCTACCTGGACTCGGTGCCACGGGAGCTGGACGAGGCGGCCGCCGTCGACGGCAACGGCCCGATGGGAGCCTTCTTCCGGGTGATCATCCCGGCGGCTGCCCCGGGCATCATCGCCGTGCTGATCTACGCCTTCATGACCGCCTGGGGCGAGGTGCTGTTCGCATCGGTCCTGACCGACCAGTCCACCCGGACCCTCGCCGTCGGGCTGCAGGGGTACGCAACGCAGAACAACGTGTACTGGAACCAGATCATGGCCGCCTCGCTGACCGTGAGCGCGCCCGTCGTCGTCGGCTTTCTCCTCCTGCAGCGCTACCTCGTCGCAGGCATGACCGCCGGCTCAGTGAAGTGAGGACCCGAGTGACCACCGAAGCAACGCCTCCCGACTTCCGATGGGGCGTGGCGACGTCGTCCTTCCAGATCGAGGGCTCCGCGACGCGGGACGGTCGCGGCCCCTCCATCTGGGACGACTTCTGCCGCGTGCCCGAGGCCGTGGCCGGCGGCGACACCGGTGAGGTCGCCTGCGACTCATACCTGCGGTGGGGCGACGACCTGGCCCTGCTCCGCCGGATGGGTGTCAACAGCTACCGGTTCTCGACCGCCTGGTCCCGGATCCAGCCCACCGGCAGCGGGCCGGTGAACCGGCCCGGGCTGGACCACTACGACCGGATGGTCGACGACCTCCTCGAGGCCGGCATCGAGCCCTTCCCGACGCTCTACCACTGGGACCTGCCCTCGGCCCTGCAGCACGAGGGCGGCTGGGTGGCGCGGGACACCGCACACCGGTTCGCCGACTACGCCGGGATCATGGCCGAGGCGCTGGGTGACCGGGTACGCCGCTGGACGACGCTCAACGAGCCGCTGTGCTCGGCGTGGATCGGGCACCTGGAAGGCCGGATGGCGCCGGGGCTGCGCGACCTGCGCGGCGCCGTCCACGCCTCCTACCACCTGCTGCTCGCGCACGCGCTGGGCGCCGAGGCGCTGCGGGCCTCGGCTCCGGCGACGCCGTCGGTGGGCATCGTGGTGAACCTCAGCCCGATCGAGCCGGCGAGCGGGAGCGAGGAGGACCGCCTGGCCGCGGTCCGCGCCGACGGCCACGTCAACCGCTGGTGGCTGGACCCGCTGCACGGCCGGGGGTTCCCGCAGGACATGGTCGAGGTCTACGGCATCGACCTGCCCGCCGAGCCGGGGGACGAGGCGCTGGCCGCGCCGCTGGACTTCCTCGGGATCAACTACTACTTCCGCCAGCGCGTGGTCGCCGACCCGCAGATCGCCACGCTGGGCTTCCGGCAGGTCCCTGTCCCGGGTGCCCGCACGACCGCCCTGGACTGGGAGGTGCATCCGCCGGGCCTCACCGACGTCCTGCTGCGGGTGGCCAAGGAGTACGGCACCCCGTCGTTGCTCGTGACCGAGAACGGGTCGGCCTGGGACGACGAGGCCGACGACGACGGATACGTCGCCGACCACGAGCGCACGCAGTTCCTGTGCGACCACGTGGCTGCGATGCGCAGCGCCGCGGAGCAGGGAGCGCCGGTGCACGGCTACTACGCCTGGTCGCTGATGGACAACTTCGAGTGGGCCTACGGCTACCGCCCGCGATTCGGGCTGGCCCGGGTCGACTACGGGACCCAGCGGCGCACGCTCAAGCTCAGCGGGCACACCTACGCCCGGCTCATCGCCGAGGCCGCCGAGGCGCCGGCGGCCGACCGCGCCGGGCGGGAGGTCTGAGTCCGGTGCACCGGGAACTGGAGTCGCGCGGTCGCGCACCCTGCTGATTGGCTGGGTGCTCAGGCAGCGTCGCCCGACCCCCGGAGGCAGGACACATGGTGCATCGGCTCGTCGTCAGCTACGGACAGCCGGCGGATCCCGCCGCGTTCGACGCCTACTACCGGGAGACCCACACCTCGCTGGCGCTGCGGCAGCCCGGGCTGGTGCGGCTGACGTTCGGGCACGCCGCCTCCCTCGATCCGGCGCAGTCGGGGCCCTACCTGGTGGCCGAGCTCGACTTCGACTCCGAGCAGGCGATGGGGGAGTCGCTGTCCTCACCGGAGGGCCGCGCGGCCGGGAAGGACCTCGCCAACTTCGCGACCGGCGGGGTGACGTTCACGCACTTCGACGTCCAGACGGCGAGCTGACCGCATGAACGGTGCGCAGGCGCTCATCCGGACCCTGGCCGGCGCCGGGGTCGACGTCTGCTTCGCCAACCCCGGGACGTCGGAGATGCACTTCGTCGCGGCCCTGGACGACGTCCCCGGCATGCGGGCGGTGCTGACCCTGTTCGAGGGGGTAGCCACCGGCGCCGCCGACGGCTACGCCCGGATGGCCGGCCGTCCGGCCGCCACCTTGCTGCACCTGGGGCCGGGGTTGGCCAACGGCCTGGCCAACCTGCACAACGCCCGCCGGGGGCGCACGCCGATCGTCAACGTCGTGGGCGACCACGCGCGGTCCCACAAGCGGTTCGACGCCCCGCTGGAGTCCGACATCGACGCGCTCGCCGGCACCGTCTCCGGCTGGGTCCGCCGTTCGCTGTCCCCGGCCGACGTCGCGGCCGACGCGGCGGCCGCGGTCGCCGCTGCCTCGGCGTCGCCCGGCACGACCGCCACCCTGGTGCTGCCGGCGGACGTGTCCTGGGAGGACGGTGCCGAGGTCGCGCCGCCGCTCCCCGCGCGGCCGGCGCCACGCGTCGCCCCGTCGGTGGTCGACGACGTCGCCGCGGTCCTGGCCTCCGGCGAGCCGGCCGTCCTCTTCCTGGGCGGCGAGGCGATGAGCGAGGAGGGCCAGCTGGCGGCGGCCCGCGTGGCCGCCGGGACCGGCGCCCGGCTGATGTCGGAGACCTTTCCGGCCCGGGCGGCCCGGGGCGCCGGTCTGCCTCGCCTGGCCCGGCTGCCGTACCCGCCGGAGAGGGCGATCGCCGCGCTGACCGGCACCAGGCACCTGGTCCTCGCCGGCGCCACGTCGCCCGTGCACTTCTTCGCCTACCCCGGCATGCCCGCCACCCCGGTGCCCGAGGACTGCACGGTGCACGTGCTCGCCGCCCCGGGGGAGGACGCCGTCGCGGCGCTCCGGGCGCTGACCGAGCGCGCCGCCCCGGACGCCGAGCCCGTGCTGCAGGTGGCCGAGCGGCCCGAGCTGCCGACCGGCGAGCTGACCCCGCGCACCATGTCGGCGGTGATCGGGGCGCTGCTGCCGGAGCGGGCGATCGTCGTCGACGAGGCGCTCACCTCCGGGGTGGGCCTGACCGAGCTGACGGCGGGCGCGCCCCGGCACGACTGGCTCTCGCTGACCGGCGGGGCGATCGGCGACGGGCTGCCCATGGCGCTCGGCGCGGCGGTCGCCTGCCCCGACCGGCCGGTCATCGGCATCCAGGCCGACGGCAGCGCGATGTACACGATCTCCGCGCTGTGGAGCTACGCCCGCGAGCAGCTCGACATCACCACGATCGTCTGCGACAACGGCGCCTACGCGATCCTGCAGCACGAGCTGTCCCGCGTCGGCGCGGCCGGCGACGGGGAGCGGGCGGGGAGGCTGCTCGACCTCGGCGGGCCCGGGCTGGATTTCGTGGCGCTCGCGACGGGCATGGGCGTGCCGGCCACGCGGGCGAGCACGGCCGAGGAGCTCGCCGACCAGTTGGCGAAGGCGCTGGCCGAACCGGGACCGCACCTGATCGACGCGGTGCTGCCCCGGAGCTGACGTCGGGGGCACCGGCCGGGGTCGGTCGGCTACGTGCTCTGCCGGACGACGAGCTCGAAGCCGGGACGATCGGCTCCGATGTCCGTGGGGCGTCCCTCGATCGTGGCCAGCAGGAGGTCCAGCGCCGACCGGACGATCTGCGCCTTGTCGGGGGCGATCGTGGTGAGGGTCGGCGTGGTGAACGACGCCTCGGCGATGTCGTCCCAGCCCAGCACGGCGACGTCCTCGGGCACCCGGATGCGGCGATCGGAGAGCGCCTTCAGCGCGCCGACCGCCAGCGTGTCGTTGAAGCAGAAGATGGCGTCCGGCGGCTCGGCCAGGTCGAGCAGTTTCATGGTCGCCTCGTACCCGAACGGCCGGGTCCAGGTAAGGGTTCGCACCACGAGTCGGTCATCCAGCGCCACCCCCGCCCTGCCCAGCGCAGCGCAGTAGCCCTGGTAGCGCCGCAGCGACGGACCCGGGGTGGCCTGCCCCCCCGCCTCGGGGGCACCGATCACCGCGATGCGCCTCCGGCCGCCCCTCAGCAGGTGGTCGGTGGCCGTCTGGGCCGCGGTGACGTTGTCGATGGAGACGTGCAGGAACGTGCTGTCGTCGATCCGCTCGCCGAGGAGCACGATCGGGATGTCGAGCCCGGAGCGCCCGAGGTCCTGCGGGTGCAGAGCGAGCGGGCTGAGGATCAGGCCGTCGATCAGGCTGGACCGGTACCCCTCGAGGACCAGCAGCTCCCGGTCCCGGTCCCCGCCGGTCTGGTCCATCAGCAGGGTCACGCCGCACTCCTCGGCGTAGCGCTGCAGTTGATCGGCCAGTTCGGCGAAGTAGGGGGCGGTGATCTCCGGAAGGGCGAGCGCGAGCAGGCCCGTGCGGCCGCGCCTGAGGTTCTGGGCGCTGATGTTCGGCCGGTAGCGCAGCCGGCTGATCGCGTCCTGGACGCGCGCACGCGTCTCCGGACGGACATGGCGGTACCCGTTCACCACGTTGGACACCGTTCGCTGCGATACGCCGGCGAGCTGTGCGACGTCGTGCATGGTCACGCCCACGATCGCCTCCTACCCGGACCGTGCGGACGGACACGGGGGCCGGCCGGGAGGACGTGGTGTCCTCGAGGCTGACCGCCGGCGGTCGCGGCGGAGATCTGCGCGCGACCGCCGGCGGAGCATGTCGTCACTCAGCCAGGACCGACTCGCTGTGCGCGTCGGCCGTGCTCAATGCCCCGTCGGGTGCAGTGCCCTCGAGCCGGACCCGTCCCGGACCAGACCCGTTCCAGGCTCGCCCGGAGCTCGTCGGTCCCGCTCCCATCCCAGCGCCTTTTCTACGTAGCAGAGGTCGTCCGGATGAGTGTGAGCCACGGCACAAAGTGCTGTCAAGCGCGTCATTGCTACGTTGCAAATCGGGTTTCGTTCAATCGTGCTCGGCGACCAGGTCGACACCACTGGCACCGCCGGCCCACACCTCCCGTGAAGCAAGGCCACTGAGCGGAGCGCTCCGGGAGCGCCTCGGCGGCCAATGCCCGGGCCCGTCCGGCTCCGGCGGCGGGGAGAGCCGGGCATCATCGTCTGATGCTGCGGCCGGCCCTCGTCGTCATCGGCGTCGTCGTCGGGCTGCTCGCGCTGGTCACCGGCCTGCTGTGGGTGTTCCAGCGGTCGCTGGTCTACCTGCCCGATCCGGGGCCGGCGGGCTCGGCGCGGCAGGTGCTGCCCGCCGCCCGCGACGTCGTGCTGCGGACCGAGGACGGGCTCGAGCTCGGCGCCTGGTTCGTGCCCGCGGCCCCCGGCTCGGCGACGGTGCTGGTGGCCGGCGGGAACGGCGGCCATCGCGGGATGCGCGCACCGCTGGCGGCGGCGCTGGCCGAGGCGGGCCTGGGCGTGCTGCTGTTCGACTACCGCGGCTACGCCGGCAACTCCGGCAGCCCGAGTGAGGCAGGACTGGCGCTCGACGTCCGTGCCGCGCGCACCCATCTCGTCGAGGACCTCGGCGTCGCGCAGGACCGGCTCATCTACTTCGGCGAGAGCCTCGGCGCCGCCGTGGTGACCGAGCTGGCGACCGAGCACCCACCGGCCGGGCTGGTGTTGCGGTCGCCGTTCGTCGACCTCGCCTCGGTGGCCGGCGAGCACTACCCGTTCCTGCCGGTGCGGGCGCTGCTGCGCGACCGGTATCCGCTGGCGGAGCAGATCGCCGGGGTCCGGGTGCCCACCGCGGTGGTCCTGGGCACCGCCGACTCCATCGTGCCGCCGGCGCAGAGCCGGGCGGTGGCCGGTGCCGCCGCGCGGCTGCACCGGCTCGTCGAGGTGCCGGGAGCGGACCACAACGACCCGGTCCTGCTGGACGGCGACGCGCTGGTGTCGGCCGTGCTCGAACTGGCGTGAGCGCTCAGCCGACCGGCTCGGCCACCGGGCGGCGTCCCCACTGCACGGCGACGACGGCGACCACGGCGACCGCGACGCCGACGACCGGGGGGATGAACCAGCCGGCCTCGCTGCTCCACCAGGCGGCCAGCGCGGCGACGACGTAGACGCCGAGGTTGCGCCACTCGAACGCCGGCAGGACGGAGGTGTCCGGCATCCCGCCGCGCCACCGGGCCAGGAAGTCGCCGATCACCACGCCGCCGAGGGGCGGGATGAGGATGCCGAGCCAGACCAGGTACTCGATGAGGTTGTCGTAGATGCCGGTGATCGCCAGCAGCGTGCCGATGACGACGCCGCCGATCACGAACGGCTTCTTCGACCGGGAGTTGGCGATCTCGGCCCCCGCGACGCCGAAGTTGTAGGCGGTGTTGTCGTTGGTGGTCCACAGGTTGGCGACGAGGAACACCAGGCCCCAGCCGACCAGGCCGAGCTCGTAGAGGACGAGGACGAAGTCGCCCTGGCCGAAGGAGAGCGCGCCGATGGCGCCGAAGCCCAGCATCAGCAGCTCACCGATCAGGAAGGCCACGACGCAGGCCCAGAAACCGGCCGACGGCGTCCTGGCGAACCGCGTCCAGTTCGGTGCCTGCGTGCCACCGGAGGCGAAGGTGCCGACGACGATGGTGACCGCGGCGGCGATCGACAGCGTCGAGGAGGGCTCGATCGCGGTCAGGCCGCTCCAGCCGCCGACCTCGTCGAGCGACCGCCAGGTCACCCAGCCGGCCAGCACCAGCAGCAGCGGGACCGAGACGAGCGAGAGCGCGTACATGCCCTTGTAGCCGTAGTAGGCGGTGGCGCCCATGAGCGCGCCGCCGGCGATCATCAGCGCGATCTCGATACCGCGACCGGACAGGTCGAGGGCGCTCGCGGTGAGCCCGGCCAGGGTCGCGACCGTCACGCCGTACCAGCCGACCTGCGTGCCGCCGAGCAGCAGGGAGGCGAACTTCGCCCCCGTGGTGCCCAGGGAGTAGCGGCACATCATCACCGTGGTCAGGCCGGTGCGGGCGCCGATCCCGCCGATGACGGCGACGTAGATGCCCAGGACGGCGCTGCCGAGAACCAGCACCCAGATCAGGGTGCCGACCTCGAACGCGGTCCCGATCTGGGCGCCGGCGAGCATCGTCGGGGTGAAGAAGGTGAAGCCCAGCAGGACGATCACCAGCGAGAACGACGACTTGCGGGCGTGCCGCGGAACCGGGTCGATGGGGTAGTCGGGATCGATTTCGCCGGCCACCTGCGCGACGTCGTCCCGACTGCCGATGCGGCTGCTCATCTGCCGGCCTCCTGCTCCGAGTGCACGTGTTCCCCGATGTCCTCGTTCCACAGCCCCGGGTGGGCAGCGATGAAGTCCTCCATCATCTGCACGCACTCCGGGTCGTCGAGCACGACCACCTCGACCCCGTTCTCGACCAGCCAGTCGTGCCCGCCGTAGAAGGTCCGGGCCTCCCCGACGACCAGTCGGGAGATGCCGAACTGGCGCACCAGCCCGCTGCAGTACCAGCAGGGGGAGAGGGTGGTGACCATCGTCGTGCCGCGGTAGGACGCCTGGCGTCCGGCGTTGCGGAAGGCGTCGGTCTCGCCGTGCACGGACGGGTCGTCGTCCTGGACCCGGCGGTTGTGCCCGCGGCCCAGCACGCGTCCGTCGGCCCCGACGAGCGCCCCGCCGATCGGGATGCCGCCCTCGGCCAGGCCGGCGCGGGCCTCCTCGAGCGCGATCGCCAGCCACGATCGGGCCGTCGTCTCGTCCAGTGGCACCGTCATCCGGCATCCCCTCCCCGTGCGGCCCGAAGCAGCACTGCCCGACCCTGGCAGAGAGCGTCGCCCCGGGTCCATGCTTCGCCCGTCTCTGTCTGGTCACGGTCTCGGACTGACGCCCCTGCG
This sequence comes from uncultured Blastococcus sp., assembly GCA_902805535.1. Lineage (GTDB taxonomy): Bacteria > Actinomycetota > Actinomycetes > Mycobacteriales > Geodermatophilaceae > Blastococcus_B. The sequence continues at coordinate 16,709 of CADCTN010000055.1, forward strand.
GCGCGGTCGTGGGCGCATCCGGGCAGCGCCGCCGATCGTCGATCCGGAGCCGCATCGACGACGGGTCCGCGCGGTGCACGCGGCGGCTAGGTTCAGCAGGTCAGGGCCGATCCGCAGCAACTCGCGGAAGGGACATCGGGAGCCGGCGGCCGCGTATCACCTCGGCGTCGTGCCCCGGCCGCGGCCTCCGCGATCGAGCGTCGCCGAGGTCTCGGAGGGCGGTGCCGTTGCTGGGTTCGCATCGCGGAGGGGCACCCTGGTCGGCCTGCGGCCGGCCGGGTGTGTCCGTGGCGCGGACGGGCGGTCCGGGGCACCGCGGCGGCGCCACGCGATGAGGCGCGGGGGATCGCGCGGGGGTCGCCATCGTGCCGTCGGCGGACGAGGGTCGCATTCGAACCAACCAACGATGCTGGGCGAACTGGCTTGGAGCAGCCCGCCGAGTCCAACTGCCGCCGTTGGGCGGCTACTACGCAGGGTGGGGCTGGGCGGTGGGCGCGATGTCGACTTCTCCGTACTGCTGGCCGACCGTGGGCAGCGCACGACTCTCTTGGTCGCCGCGCTGGCTGCTGGTCACGGGATCGCGAAACTGCATGAGTTGATCCGAGTCTTCGAGAACGGGTACGACGCCGCGCCCGTCACCCTGCGGCCGTCGTCGTCCTCCGTGGCGTGACGTCGTGACCAGGGGAAGGTCGCCGACGGGCAGGCCGTCGACCACAACGGGCAGTACCTCGAAGGCGCTCCCTGCTCAACGTCGAGGACCGGCTCGGGAACAAGGGTCTCGAACGGCAGCACGTTCTACCGGCCGAGGCGCGGACCAAGAAGGCCACCAAGAGCCAGCGGCGTCAACCTCCCCTCGGCGTTCGTCACGGTCCGCTCGGGGGAGTGAAGGTGTCGAGGGCACTTATCCTTTCGGCCCGTAGACGCACCTGCGCCCGCGACGATTGAGCCCCGCCGTCAATGTCGACGGCGGGGCTCGAATGGGGTTCAGGTTCCACCCCGCCCCCGCCCGCGTATCCCCGGTCTGGTGGCTCCGGGTGGGGACCGGCCCGCTCAGCGGTAGGCGATCACCGCGCCCCGCTCCGGCGTCCAGACGATGTTGCCCCCCTGGAACTCTTGCTTACGGCCATCCGAGCTGTCGAACTCGCCGGTGCGCGGGAACCCGAGCCGGCCACCCTCGTAGCCCTGCCTAGCCCAGGCCTCCATGATGGCGCCACGGACCGGGTGCGCCCCGGTGGTCGCCGACCAGTACTGCGAGCCGCCCTGGAACAGCTGGACCGCTCCTGGGCGACCGGCCGTGCGAACCTCCCCTGAGGTTGGGAAGCCCAGGAAGCCCCATTCGGCACCTGTGCGGGCCCACCCCTCGCGCATACCACCGAATACGGCCTGCGCACCCGTGGCCGACGTCCAGAAGATCGAGCCGTTCTGGAAGAAGTTGTAGCGCCCGCCGTTGCGGGTGTCGGTCTCGTCGGTCAGGGCTCGACCGAGGACCCCGTCCGCGCCACCCAGGGCGCGCCACCGCTCGGCGATGCCGCCGACGACGAGGTACCCCCGAGAGACGGCGGGCGAGAACAGGTCGAAGCCGGGGGCGACGTCGAAGCCGTGATCGCTCGCGGTGATGTAGTAGCTCACCCGCACGGACACGGGACGGCCGATGCAGGCGGCCGTCGTCGACATCTCCACCCGGGTCGGGTACGGCTCGATGCGCACCGGGACCGAGCAAGCTGAGATCGTGGGGCCGAACTCGCCCTGCCGGAGGACGGCCGTCTCACCACCCGCGGGCTTGTGCAGCTCGTAGTCCACGCCGCCGTCCCCGTTGACGTCGAGGCCGGCATAGACGTCCGCACTCTGCAGAACGGCGCGGTCGTAGGCCGCGAAGGTCGCCGACGTCGACACGACCTCGGAGTTCAGCGCAAGGGAGTACTTGGTGACGTCCAGCGCGGGTGCCGGGCAGCAATCAGCACTGGCGTCATTCCAGTAGCCCGCGTCCGCACTCGCGGGGCCGGCCAGCGGTGCGGTCAGTAGCCCGAGCGTCATGGCCGAGAGAAGCAACTTTCGTGGCACCAGTGTCCCCATCGTCAATGGAGGCACATGATGCGGCCCCGCTTGTCATCAAAGTAGGCAAGCTGGACTCGTTTTCACGAATTCAACTCTCCAACCATTGCGCGAGTCCACGTCAAGTTCTAACAAGACGTCCGCTTCGGGCGGGGCTGCCCTGAGGCGCCGGGCGCCCCTGGACGGGTCGGCTACCAGAAGCTGTTGCATGTTGTCGACGCGGCGTCTACGTCGAGATGGAGCTGACTCCGCACAACCTGTGCGGTCTGCTTGTCTTCGAGCTCGGCGTGCCGCTGCCCGGCGTCATCTCGATGCAGACCCGCCAGGCCAACCTCGACGGTGCCGTGGAGATCCCGCCGCGCCGCCTGGTCAAGGAGGCGCTGCGCATGCGGCCCTCCCGGATCGTCGCCGGCGAAGTGCGCCAGCAGGAGTGCCTGGACCGTACGCAGTAGCCCCTGTCGAATACGGGCCGTCGCGATGCGTTCGCGGCGCTTCCTGGTCAGCCCGGTTGTTACCCCTGATGGCTGAAGCTTCACAAGCGCCAGCGAGAATGGCCGCATGGCGGTTGAAGTGACGATGCCGAAGCCCGGCTCCACGGCGAACACCACCGAGACGCATGAGGAGGGGCGGTCGTACGCGGTGAAGGACGGCGTTCTGTACGTGTTCGACAACGCCGCGTCTCAAGGGTCAGATCGGCAGCTCGCCGTGTACGCCGCCGGCCAGTTGTTGTCCGCCGTGGTCAAGAAGGACTAGAACGCCACGGGCATCGGTAGCGCGTCGTCGGAGATGACCACCGCGTCGATGACGGGAAGCGCCGACGGCTGGTATCCGTGTTCAGCCGCCGACGCCGTTCCACCGCTGCGCGCAGGTGACGTGCGAACACCCGTCGCACGCGGTCGCGGTTGGCGTCAAGCCCCAGCTCGCGCAGCGTCCCGACGAGGCCACCTCCACCGCGTCGAGCCCCTGCTCGCTGAGGACGGCGCGGCGGTGATCCACGCCACCTCGCATCATGTCCCCGGCAAGACTCGCCAGGTGGGCGCGCTCGGCCGTGTAGACGGCAAGCAGGTTCGGGTGCTGTGGGTGCGCGGCTACCTGCTGAACCAGCCAGTGGCGTGCCCCCTGCGTGCGGTGCAGTTCCTCGGTCAGCGCGCCGATCGGGGAGACGTTGCGGGGCATCCCGTGTTGACGGGCGACCTCCATGATCGAGGCCTTCGCGACCCGCTCGGCGGCCTTCTCCCGCACCTGAGGCGCCGAACCGCCGTGCATCCGGCAGCGGCTCGTCGCACGAATGGCCGGCCGCTTGCGGCATCCACCGAAGCGGGGGGTTGCGCCGCAACGCCGCATGCCCGGGGCGTCGATGGGCGCACCGCCGACTGGCCGGACGGACACGACACCGCCGTGGCGGATGCACAGCTCCTGATCTCCCACGGCCTCGAACGCGCAGCCCGGCTCGCTGCACCGAGGGTCGCGATGCCCATCAGACGGCCGCCCGCGGGACGCCGGAGGGTGTCACCGGCTGCGAGATGCGGAACGCCTCACCGCCCCGGAACGCGACGGCCTCGAACGTCTCGCTGAACAGCATGTAGTCGTTCGCGGCGTTGAGGGCGGCGTCGCCGACGAGGCGAGGTCCAGCGTGCCGTTGTCGAGGAGCTTGAAGGCACCGGCGCCGGGAACATGCACGACACGACGCTGGTCGGCCACGCGTTCACCGGTCCCGGCGCCTGCGGGTCGAACTGCTGCCCGACCTCGCCGTCCATCGCCTACGTCGACGCCAGGTGCCGCGTCGCCAGGTAGCCATTCAGCCCGGCGTCGGTGACTCCCACAGTCGAGTCGCCGGGCTCCTGCTTGGCCAGGTCCGACCGCAGGATGCCACGCGCCCAGTCCGGCAGGATGAGCTGCAGGGCCGCGTCGGCGGGCATGCGGAGTCGGTTGCGGATTCCCATCGCGGCCCGCTCGTAGAGGGGCAGGAGTACTCCGGTAACGCCGAAACCTTCACCCTCTGCCTCGGACACGCCCTGGACATGTGTTGTGCCTGTCACGGACGTCGAGAGAGCGCCGACCTGGGTGAGGAGCTGCTGCTCCGCGATCCGCGCGTGTGCGGCCGGTGCCAGGTCCATCACCTGCCGGACGAGCTCCGGGCACGCCCGACCCAGCAGGTTGCCGAAGATCAGCAGGTTCGTGATCGCTTGCGCGTCCTCGGCAACCTCACCGCCGGGGAGGAGTCGCAGGGCGGGCTTCCGGATGTTGGGATCGGTGCGCGCGGCAACGTAGTTGGCGACCGTCCGAATGCCCCACCGCACCGTTCATGTTCGCCAGGGAGGGTGGCGCAGGAAGCGGGCACCGCCTCGATCCGTGGTGAAGACGGGCAGCGCGGCCTTCACCGGCCGAGCCGCGGACTCGGAGCCCGGCAGCGTGTAGTCGCTATTGCGGAAGGGCGCCGAGTTCGCCAGCGGCGGTGATTGCCGTCGGCTCAGCCAGGGCCTGGCGTAGGGACTTCTCCTGCGCCTCGGCTGCGGCGTCCAGCGACGCTGTGATGGCTTCCGGGAAGTCGCTCGCGCGGAGGGTGCGGCTCTGGCCGCGATCCAAACCCAGCGTGACCGTGGAGGGAGCAGTGTCCCTGCCGCGGGAGCCCGAGCGAGTGCCGGCGAGCGTGCGGTAGCCGTCGGCGGGTCCGCCCGGTCGTTCACCTGACCGGGTGGACCTGCCTGCGCATGGCGTCGCTTTGTCCACAGATCGGCGGATTCCGGCCCGCCGACCTGCGCGTTCTCCTACAGTCCGGGCGATTCGTGGACCGACCGACTGCACCGACGGGGGATTCGTGCCGAGCGCTCTGGACGTCGTGGACGGCGAGGTCCGGGAGCTCATCCGGCGTCGCGGCCTCGACCCCTTCACCGACCCCTCGCCGGTGCGGCTGCTCGTGCGGGATGTCGTCGCCGACTACTCCGAGCGCTCCCTCACCTCGGCGCTGCCGCCGATCGGTGACCCCGAGTCCGTCGTCCGGGACGTGCTCGACCGGGTGGCCGGCTTCGGGCCCTTGCAGCGCTACCTGGACGACCCGGAGATCGAGGAGATCTGGGTCAACGAGCCCGGCCGGGTGTTCATCGCCCGACGCGGCCGCAGCGAGCTGACCACGACGATCCTCGCTCCCGGCGAGCTGGCCGACCTGGTCGAGCGGATGCTGCGCACCTCGGGTCGACGAGTCGACATGTCGACCCCGTTCGTCGACGCCACGATGCCCGACGGGTCGCGGCTGCACGTCGTCATCCCCGACATCACCCGGCGCCACATGGCCGTCAACATCCGCAAGTTCGTCCTGCAGGCGCACAGCCTCGACGAGCTGATCGCCCTGGGCACGATCACCGCGCAGGCGGCCCGGTTCCTGGAGGCCGCGGTCGCCGCCGGTCTCAACGTGCTGGTGTCCGGCGGCACGCAGGCCGGCAAGACGACGCTGCTCAACTGCCTGTGTGCGGCCATCCCCGCTCGCGAGCGGGTGATCACGTGCGAGGAGGTCTTCGAGCTCCGCGTGCCGCTGCCCGACGTCGTCTCGATGCAGACCCGCCAGGCCAACCTGGAGGGTGCCGGGGAGATCCCGCTGCGCCGCCTGGTGAAGGAGGCGCTGCGCATGCGGCCGTCCCGGATCGTCGTCGGCGAGGTGCGCCAGGAGGAGTGCCTGGACCTGCTGATCGCGCTGAACTCGGGGCTGCCGGGCATGTGCACGCTGCACGCCAACAGTGCGCGCGAGGCCGTCGTGAAGATGTGCACGCTGCCGCTGCTGGCCGGCGAGAACATCGGCACGGCGTTCGTCGTCCCCACCGTGGCCGCGAGCGTCGACCTGGTCGTGCACGTCGGTACCGACGCGTCCGGTCAGCGGCGGGTGCGCGAGATCGTGGCTCTCCCGGGGCGGGCGGAGCACGGCGTCATCGAGA
>CADCTN010000056.1 GCA_902805535.1 uncultured Blastococcus sp.
CGCGCAGCGCCGTCGTCGCCGGCTCGGCCCGGACCTCGACCGCCGGCAGCAGGAGCGGGGGCGCGGGGCAGAAGGCCACGGCGACGGCAGGGCGCGCGCCGGGCAGCGGCGGACCTTGGGAGACGGCACTCACGCGGATCAGTCTCCCGGATGCGACGTGGGACACTGCCCGACGTGTCGAGCACGGACAACCCCGGCAGCGGGGCGCAGCAGGACTCTTCGCCGATTGCGGAGAACTCGGAGACGCTCAGCCCAGAGGCGGTGGCCGAGCAGCCGGTACCCACCGGAGCGGGGGACGACGTGGTGGCCGCCTCGCAGGCGGTGACCCCCGAGGCCGGTACCCCGGAGGCTCCGGCCCCCGCCGCGGCGGCACTGACCGACCCCACCAGCGACGCTCCGGCCGCCACCCCGACGGATGCCACCCCGCCGGATGCCATCCCGCCGGATGCCATCCCGCCGGATGCCACGGCGCCGAGCCCCGTCCCCGTGCCCGCACCGCCCAAGCCGCGGCCCATGGCTCCCCGGCCGGTGCCGCGCCCGGCCCCCGCCGTCGCCGAACCGGCCGTCGAGATCCCCGCCGTCCCGGCCAGCGACCCCACGCAGTGGGGCCGGGTCGACGAGGACGGCACCGTGTACGTGCGCACCGCCGACGGCGAGCGCGCCGTCGGTTCCTGGCAGGCCGGCGAGCCGGCCGCCGGGCTGGCCCACTACGGCCGCCGGTACGACGACCTGGCCACCGAGGTGGCGCTGCTCGAGGCCCGGCTGACCGCACACACCGGCAACCCCGCCGAGATCAGGGGCAAGGCGCAGGGGCTGGCCGAGACCATCCCGACGGCCGCGGCGGTGGGCGACCTCGACGGCCTCGCCGCCCGCGCGCGCGCCATGGTGGGAACGGCCGACGCGGCCGCGGCGGAGTTCCGCGCCGAGAAGGCCGCCGCCCGCGCCGGGCAGATCGCCCGCAAGGAGGCGCTGGCCGCCGAGGCGGAGCAGATCGCCGCCGAGTCGACGTCGTGGAAGGCGGCGGGTGACCGGCTGAAGGCCATCGTCGAGGAGTGGAAGACGATCCGGGGCATCGACCGCAAGACCGACGAGGCGCTGTGGACCCGCTTCGCCGCCGCGCGCGACGCCTTCGGCCGTCGCCGGGGCGCCCACTTCGCCTCGCTCGACGCCCAGCGCGGTGAGGCCCGCGCCGCCAAGCAGGAGCTGATCACCGAGGCGCAGAAACTGACGACCTCCACCGAGTGGGGCCCGACCAGCGCCGCGATGCGCACGCTCATGGACCGCTGGAAGGCCGTTCCGCGCATCGGCCGCGAGGGCGACGACGACCTCTGGAAGGAGTTCCGCGCCGCCCAGGACGTCTTCTTCGCCGCCCGCGCCGAGTCGGACAAGAAGCGCACCGGGGAGGAGACCGCCAATCAGGAGCTGAAGGAGGAGCTCCTCGCCCAGGCCGAGAAGCTGGACCCGGCCACCGACCTCAAGGGCGCCCAGAACGCGCTGCGCAAGATCCAGGAGCGCTACGACGCCATCGGGCACGTGCCCCGCGGGGCCATGCGGCAGCTCGAGGACCGCATGCAGGCCGTGGAGCAGAAGGTCCGCGGGGCCGCGGACTCCACGCGGGTCCGGACCGCCCCGGAGAACCCGATGGTCACCTCCATGCGGGCCGCCGTCACCAAGGCGGAGGAGCAGCTGGCCAAGGCACAGGCCGCCGGTGACCAGCGCCGGATCAGCGAAGCGGAGGCCAACCTCGCCACCCGCCGCGAGTGGCTGGCCGAGGCGGAGAAGTCCGCGCGCCGATGAGGCGACCCGGCTGCTGACCCGCTGCGGTGGGTCAGCAGCCGGCGGCGAGCACCGGCAGCGGCTCGGGGACGCCGATCCGCGGCATGCCGAGCCCGACCCCGGGCGTCGTCGGGCGGATGCCCGACTCGCTCGCGTTCCCGGCGCGGGTGCGGCGGTGGGAGACGAGCGGGCCGTCGGCCACCAGGAAGTGCGGCTTGGCGTCGGTCACCACCGTCTCGACGACGTCACCGGGGCGCACGTCCCCCGGCCGGCCGCCCTCCGCCGCCACGAAGTGCACCAGCCGACCGTCGCGGGCCCGTCCGGAGCGCCGGCCGGTGGCGGCGTCCTTGCTGCCCTCCCCCGCGGCGACCAGGACCTCGACCCGGCGGCCGACCTGCGCCCGGTTCTCCGACCAGCTGATCTCCTCCTGCAGCGCGGTCAGCCGCAGGTACCGCTCCTGGACGACGTCCTTGGGCAGCTGACCGTCCATCTCCGCCGCGGGCGTCCCCGGCCGCTTGGAGTACTGGAAGGTGAAGGCGCCGGCGAACCGGGCCTGCGCGACGACGTCCAGGGTCTGCTGGAACTCCGCCTCGGTCTCGCCCGGGAAGCCCACGATGATGTCGGTGGTGATCGCCGCGTCGGGCATGGCCGCCCGCACCCGGTCGATGATGCCGAGGTAGCGCTCCTGCCGGTAGCCACGGCGCATGCGGCGCAGCACGTCGTCGGACCCGGACTGCAGCGGCATGTGCAGCTGGTGGCAGACCACCGGCGTCTCGGCCATCGCGGCGATGACGTCGTCGGTGAACTCGCGGGGGTGCGGGCTGGTGAACCGGACGCGCTCGAGCCCCTCGATGCGGCCGGTCGCGCGGAGCAGGTCCGCGAACGCGCCGCGGTCCCGGAAGTCGACGCCGTAGGCGTTGACGTTCTGGCCGAGCAGGGTCACCTCGAGGACGCCCTGGTCCACCAGCGCCTCGACCTCCGCGAGGATGTCGCCCGGGCGGCGGTCCTTCTCCGTCCCGCGCAGCGCGGGCACGATGCAGAACGTGCAGGTGTTGTTGCAGCCGACGCTGATGGAGACCCAGCCGGAGTAGGCGGAGTCGCGCTTGGCCGGCAGGGTCGACGGGAAGACCTCGAGGGACTCGACGATCTCCACCTGCGCCTCGGCGTTGTGCCGGGCCCGCTCGAGCAGCGTCGGCAGCGACCCCACGTTGTGCGTGCCGAAGACGACGTCGACCCACGGAGCCCGGCGGACGATCTCGCCGCGGTCCTTCTGGGCGAGGCAACCACCGACGGCGATCTGCATCCCCGGGCGGGCGTCCTTGACCGGGCGCAGCTGGCCGAGGTTGCCGTACAGGCGGTTGTCGGCGTTCTCGCGCACCGCGCAGGTGTTGAGGACGACGACGTCGGCGTCGCCGTCGTCGGCCGCGGCGGTGTACCCGGCCTCCTCGAGCAGGCCCGAGAGCCGCTCGGAGTCGTGCACGTTCATCTGGCAGCCGTACGTCCGCACCCGGTAGGTGCGCGGCAGGGGGTTCAGGGTTGCGCTGCTCATGACAGGAGCGAGGGTACGGCGCGGGATCCGGGACACCGGGACTCCGGCCTCCCGGGCCGTCTCCGGCCGCTTCGTTACCCCTTCGTGATCGCGATCGTGACTCGCCGTGTCCGTTGGCCTTTAGGGTCCCTGAGGTGACCAGCCGTCCGAACGGAGAGCCTCTCGTCCGCATGTCGGGCGTCAACAAGTGGTTCGGCGAACTGCACGTGCTGCAGGACATCGACCTGGAGATCGCCCGCGGCGAGGTCGTCGTCGTCATCGGGCCGTCGGGCTCCGGGAAGTCGACGCTGTGCCGGACGATCAACCGCCTGGAGTCGATCGAGAAGGGCGAGATCGCCATCGACGGCGAGCTGCTGCCCGCGGAGGGCAAGCAACTCGCCCGCCTGCGCAGCGACGTCGGCATGGTGTTCCAGAGCTTCAACCTCTTCGCGCACAAGACGATTCTGCAGAACGTCACCCTGGGGCCGATCAAGGTGCGCGGGAAGTCGAAGGCCGAGGCCGAGAAGCAGGCCCGCACGCTGCTCGACCGGGTCGGCGTCATCGCCCAGTCCGACAAGTACCCCGCGCAGCTTTCCGGCGGGCAGCAGCAGCGCGTCGCCATCGCCCGTGCGCTGGCGATGGACCCGAAGGTGATGCTCTTCGACGAGCCGACGTCGGCACTGGACCCGGAGATGATCAGCGAGGTCCTCGACGTCATGGTCGGGCTCGCCCGCGACGGGATGACCATGATCGTCGTCACCCACGAGATGGGCTTCGCCCGGAAGGCGGCCAACCGGGTCGTCTTCATGGACGGCGGTCGGATCGTCGAGACGACCGAGCCGGAGACCTTCTTCAACAACCCGCAGTCGGACCGGGCCCAGAACTTCCTGTCCAAGATCCTCAACCACTGACCTTTCCGATGGAGGGACCGCTCATGCGCATCACCCGATACGCCGCCTCGCTGGCGGCCGCCGGTTTCCTGCTCACCGCGTGCGGTGGCAGCGAAGCCGGCAACCAGGCCGAGGAAGCCACCGAGAACACCGCCGAGGTGGCCGAGGAGGTCGAATTCGAGGCCGGCACGACGATGGCCGAGCTGAACGAGGCCGGCAGCATCACCATCGGCACGAAGTTCGACCAGCCCGGCTTCGGCCTGCTCAACCCGAACACCGAGGAGCCCGAGGGCTTCGACGTCGAGATCGCCAAGATCGTCGCTGCCAAGCTGGGCATCGCGGCCGAGGACATCGAGTGGGTCGAGACGGTGTCGGCCAACCGTGAGCCGTTCCTGCAGAACGGCCAGGTCGACATGGTCGTGGCCACGTACACGATCAACGACGCCCGCAAGCAGCTGATCGACTTCGCCGGGCCGTACTACGAGGCCGGGCAGGACATCATGGTCGCCGAGGGCAACCCCGGGGGCATCGAGGGCCCGGAGGACCTGGCGGGCAAGAACGTCTGCTCCGTCGAGGGCTCGACGCCGGCCCAGAACATCCGGGACAACTACCCCGAGGCCACGCTCACGCTGTTCGACGTCTACTCCAAGTGCGCCGACGCCCTGGCCGCCGGCCAGGTCGACGCCGTGACGACGGACAACGTCATCCTCACCGGCCTGGTGGCCGGCAGCGACGGCGGTTTCGAGCTGGTCGGCAACCCGTTCACCACCGAGCCCTACGGCATCGGCGTGACGCTGGGCGACACGGAGTTCCGCAACTTCATCAACGACGTGCTCGAGGAGTCCTTCGAGGACGGCTCGTGGGCAGAGGCCTGGGACCGTACCGCCGGTGACATCAGCGGCACCGAGGCACCCGAGCCGCCGTCGGTCGACCGCTACTGATCTCCCCGGGCGCCGCGGGACGGGCAACCGTCCCGCGGCGCCTTCATGACCAGCCTCGAGAGGGGGCGCTGTGCAGTTCCTCGCCGACAACTTCGGCCTGTTGTGGGACGCCTTCCTCACGACCCTGAGCCTGTCGCTGCTGGCCGGCCTGCTGGCGCTCGTGCTGGGCACCCTGCTGGCCGCCGCACGCGTGAGCCCCATCCCGCCGCTGCGGGGCCTGGCGACCTTCTACGTCGAGGTCTTCCGCAACACGCCGCTCACCGTCGTCTTCTTCTTCATGATCTTCGGACTGCCGCAGATCGACTTCATCCTCGGCTTCTTCACCGGCGCCGTGCTCTCGCTGGGCCTCTACACCGCCGCGTTCGTCGGCGAGGCGATCCGGTCGGGGATCAACGCCGTGTCCGCCGGGCAGGCGGAGGCCTCCCGTGCGATCGGCCTGACGTTCGGGCAGTCGCTGCGCGAGGTGGTCCTTCCCCAGGCGTTCCGCACGGTCATCCCGCCGTTGGGCAACGTCTTCATCGCCATGGTGAAGAACAGCTCCATCGCGGCCGGGTTCGCCACCAGTGAGCTGAGCTCGCTGCTCCCCCGGCTGGTCAACGCCGACGCGGGCCAGCTCACCGCCGTCCTCCTCGGGGTGGTCATCGCCTACATGCTCATCACGCTGCCCCTCGCCTTCGGCGTGCACCGCCTCGAGCGCCGGGTGGCGATCCTCCGATGACGACCCCCGTGCTCTTCGACCTCCCGGGGCCGAAGGCCCGCACCCGCATCCGGATCGGAACCGTGATCGGCGCGCTGCTGATCCTCGGCCTGGTCGCGGTGGTCCTGATCCGGCTGGCCGGCAACGGCCAGCTGGACGGCCAGCGCTGGGCGGTCCTCTTCGATCCCCGCACCGGCGTTCCCCAGACGCTCGGCCGGACGCTGGTGAACACCCTGGAGGTGGCCGCCGTCGGCATGGTCGTGGCGACGGTCGTCGGTCTGCTCCTGGCCGTCGGCCGGCTGTCCGACCATCGCGCGGTTCGCTGGGTGGTCGGCCTCTACATCGAGTTCTTCCGCGCCATCCCGCTGCTGGTGGTCATTTTCGCGCTCTACTTCGTGCTGCCGAAGTACGGCATCCGACCGTCGGCCTTCCAGGCGCTCGCCGGTGGCCTGATCCTCTACAACTCAGCGGTGCTGGCCGAGATCTTCCGCGCCGGGATCCTGTCCATCGACAAGGGGCAGAGCGAGGCGGCCTTCGGCATCGGCATGCGCAAGTCGCAGGTGATGACCCAGATCCTGCTGCCGCAGGCCACCCGCCGGATGCTGCCGGTGCTCATCGCCCAGCTGGTGGTCCTGCTGAAGGACAGCTCGCTCGGGTTCATCATCGGGTACTTCGAGCTGCTCCGCGGCGCCCGGAGCCTGGTCGAGTTCTTCACGCCGCGCTTCGGCAGCGAGTACACCTTCCAGCTGTACGTGGCCGCGGGGCTGATCTACATCGTCATCAACGTCGTGCTGTCCCAGGTGGCCAAGTACGTCGAGCGGCGGACGAGGCGCAACACCAAGACCGCGGCGGTGAAGGACATCGCGCTGCCCGCGGACGCCCCGATGGGCGACAGGTCGGCAACTTCCGCCACCTGACACCCACCCGCCTCATCTGCGGCGCGCCGCGTGCGACACGCCGCGGGTGTGGCGGTGACACTCGTAGCCACCATGGAGACCATGCACGCCGCCGGACGGCGATCCCTCCCGCCCGTGCCGCGGCCCAGCACCGAGCGTGCCGCCGAGACCGCCGAGGACCCGGGCGAGTCCGACAACCCCACCGAACGCTTCGTCGTCGACCTGGCGGGGGGCGAGCAGCACGCGGCCGGCTCCGGCGAGCTGGCGGAGGACGACGCGGAGCCACTCACCGACGACGTGGCCGAGGACGAGCCGGCCGAGAGCAGGGCGCTCTCCACGGAGGGGGCGGAGCTGGACTCCGCCCAGGACTTCGTCACCCGGCTCCGGACGGCCGCAGCCGACTTCGCCGGCGCCGCGGGTGCGGAGTCGGCGGTGGTCCGCGAGGCCGTCCCGCCGGCGCGCCACCGCCGGGCGCGATGCCGGCTGGTCCTCCGCTACGCCGACGCGTCCGAGGTCGACGTGACCTTCCTGGGCCCGGCCGGTCGACCCGGCTCGCCGTCCCGCCACGGCTTCGACCGCCAGATCCGCCGCTGGCTGCAGACCGGCCAGCGCCGCGAGGACGCGTGGCTGGTGACCGACGAGGAAGCGCCCGACGGCCTCGCCGTCGACCTCAGCGCCTGGATCGCCGCGGCCTGAGGCGGCGCGTCCGGATCCGCCGCGACGGTTCTACCGCCACCACCCGGTGGAGACGGTCACGGGCCGATCGCGCTCGGGTTTCCCTCCGGCCGGGGATGCGCCACGATGACGGTGCCATGCGGCTCGGCGAACAGTGCCCGAGTCCGCGCGGCGTGCGTCAGCGCAGAGGATCCGGGGAGTCACTGATGTCCCGCACCGTGGCAGTTCTCGGCCGGGGATCGGCCGAGTGCGGAACGACCGGGCAGGGGAACGCGGCATGACCGCGATCGCGCCGCAGCCGATCGTCAGCCGGCCGAGTCCGGCGCACGTGGCGGCCAAGGGATCGCGGCTGTCGAACATCCTGCGGACGACCGACCACAAGACCATCGGCCTGATGTACATGGTCGCCTCGTTCGCGTTCTTCATCGCGGGCGGGTTGATGGCCCTGCTGATGCGCGGGGAGCTGGCCCGCCCGGAGCTGCAGTTCC
>CADCTN010000057.1 GCA_902805535.1 uncultured Blastococcus sp.
GCTGGCCGTTGCGCAGGGCCAGCTCCAGCTGCTCCCGCGCGGCGGCCGGAACCGGGTCGGCGGTGCTGTCCAGGACGTCGCCGATGGGGCCGAGCAGCAGCGTCAGCGGTGTGCGCAGCTCGTGGCTCACGTCCGCGAAGAACGTCGTCTTCGCGCGGTCGAGCTCGGCCAGGGACTCCGCGCGCAGGCGTTCGGTCTCGAAGGCGCGGATGTTGACCACCACCCCGGCGAACTGGCCCGCCACGAGCTCGTAGAAGGACCGGTAGTCCCCGTCCAGCGCGAGGTTCGGGCTCCGGCCGCCCAGCAGCAGGCCCAGTGGCTCGGTGTCGCGCGCGGCGGTGAGGGGGAGGACGACGGCGTCGGTGACCCGGTCGCCGAAGGGGCCGCCGGGGATGTCGAGCCCGTCGAGGACCCCGCTCAGGTCCGACTCGCCCCCGACCGTCCCGGGCAGCCGGCCGGCGTCGCAGCCGACGGCCGCGACGCGGTGGAACCCGGGCTCGCCCGGGACGGACAGGTACACGGCGGCGAACGGCAGGTCCAGCGCGTCGCCCGCCAGGGCGCGGCACATCGCCGCCACCGTCTCGTGCTCGTCGCCGAGCTGGCTGCCGACGGTCGCCAGGTCGTGGAGGAGCCGCTGCCGGCGCTCGCCGAGGATCTGACCGGTCATCTCGGTGCACACCGCGTGCATGCCGGCGACCTCGCCGTCGTCGCCGAAGGCGGGCGCGTGCGAGACGGTGAAGTAGGTCTCCTCGCGGTACCCGGCGCGCTCCAGCGGCAGGAGGAGGCCGGGCAGCCACGACGCCTCCAGGGTGGACATGGCGTGCTCGATCGGCGGCCCGAGCGCGTCCCACCCCTCGGCGAGGGTGATCCGGATGTCCTCGCCGATGGCCGGGTGCTTCGCGCCGATGAAGGGCGCGTAGGCGTCGTTGTAGAACTGGATGAAGTCCGGCCCCCAGGTCAGCACCATGGGGAACTTCGACACGAGCAGCGTGCGGACGGCGTACCGCAGGCCGGCCGGCCAGCTCTCGACCGGCCCCACCGGCGTGTCGGCCCAGTCGAGGGCCGCCATCAGCCGGCCCGCTTCGCCACCGGCGGCGAAGAGGTCGCCACCGCCGGGCCCCGATGAGCGATCGGGAGCCACACTCACCTCCAGCCGAGGACGGCGATCTCTGCGGCGCGGTCCGGGCGGGAGGCGCCGGTCGGGACTACAGGCGCTCGACGACGTGGTCGATGCAGGCGGTCAGGGCGCTCACGTCGTCGGGCTCCACCGCGGGGAACATGCCCACGCGCAGCTGGTTGCGGCCCAGCTTGCGGTAGGGCTCGACGTCGACGACACCGTTGGCGCGCAGCGTCGTGGCCAGCGCGGCGGCATCGACGGAGTCGGCGAAGTCGATCGTGCCGACGACGAGCGAGCGGTGCGCCGGGTCGGCCACGAACGGGGTGGCGTACTCCGACTTCTGCGCCCAGCCGTAGAGCCGGCTCGAGGAGTCCATGGTCCGCGCGACGGCGCCCGACAGCCCGCCGAGGGAGAGCAGCCACCGGATCTGGTCGGCCAGCAGGAACAGCGTGGCCACGGCCGGGGTGTTGTAGGTCTGGTCCTTGCCCGAGTTGTCCACGGCGATCGACAGGTCGAGGAAGCCCGGCACCCAGCGGCCGGAGGCCTTGATCTCCGCGACCCGGGCCAGGGCGTCGCCCGACATGAGCGCCACCCACAGCCCGCCGTCGGCGGCGAAGGACTTCTGCGGGGCGAAGTAGTAGACGTCGGTCTGCGCGATGTCGACCGGCAGGCCGCCGGCGCCGCTGGTGGCGTCGATGAGCACCAGGGCGTCGTCGTCCCCGCCGTGCGGCCGCTGGACCGGCGCCATGACGCCGGTCGAGGTCTCGTTGTGCGCCCAGCCGTAGGCGTCGATCCCGGGCTGCCCCTGGGGGAGGGCCAGGGCGCCCGGCTCGGCCTTGGTGATCACCGGCTCGCCCAGGAACGGCGTCCCCTTGACGCCGGAGGCGAACTTCGACGAGAACTCGCCGTACGTGCCGAAGGCCGCGCGGTCGCGGATGAGGCCGAAGGCGGCGGCGTCCCAGAAGGCCGTCGTCCCGCCGTTGCCCAGCACCACCTCGTAGCCGGCCGGGAGGTCGAAGAGCTGGGTGAGGCCCTCGCGGATCTCCTTCACCAGGTTCTTCACCGGCGCCTGCCGGTGCGAGGTGCCCATGACGGCGGCCCCGTCGGCGGCCAGGGCCCGCAGCGCCTCGGGGCGGACCTTGGAGGGTCCGCAGCCGAAGCGGCCGTCGGCGGGCAGGAGCTCTGCGGGGATGGTGATGGTCATCCGGGATTGCCTCTCAACGGTGCGACCTCTGAACGGTGCGACGCGGCCCGCGGTCCGGGGTGCTGCTACTTGGTCAGGATGGTGTCCCAGCCGTCGACCTCGTCGGGCTTGCGCGGGTCGGGGCCGATGTAGCGCGCCGACGGGCGCACGAGGCGGCCGGTCCGCTTCTGCTCGAGGATGTGCGCGCACCAGCCGGCGGTGCGGGCACAGGTGAACATCGAGGTGAACATGTGGCTGGGCACCTCGGCGAAGTCCAGGACGATCGCCGCCCAGAACTCCACGTTGGTCTCGACCGGCCGGTCGGGGCGCCGCTCGCGCAGCTCCTTGAGCGCGGCCTTCTCCAGCGCGAGGGCGGCGTCGAAGCGCGGTGCACCGAGCTCCTCGGCGGAGCGGCGGAGCACGCGGGCACGGGGGTCCTCGGCGCGGTAGACGCGGTGGCCGAAGCCCATCAACCGCTCCTTGCGGTCGAGCAGGTCCTTCACGTACTTCTCGGCGTCGCCGGTCTTCTCGACCTCGTCGAGCATGTGCAGCACCCGGGAGGGGGCGCCGCCGTGCAGCGGGCCGGACATGGCGCCGATGGCCCCGGACAGCGAGGCGGCGACGTCGGCGCCGGTGGAGGCGATGACGCGGGCGGTGAAGGTGGAGGCGTTCATGCCGTGCTCGGCGGCCGACGTCCAGTAGGCGTCGACGGCGGCGACGTGGCGGGGGTCGGGCTCGCCCCGCCAGCGGACCATGAAGCGCTCGACGATCGTCGAGGCCTGGTCGACACGCTTCTGCGGGACGGCCGGTGTGCCGATGCCGCGCGCGGACTGCGCCACGTAGGACAGCGCCATGACGGCGGCCCGGGCGAGCTCCTCGCGGGCCTCCTCGTCGTCGATGTCCAGCAGCGGGCGGTAACCCCAGATGGGGGTGAGCATGGCCAGCGCGGCCTGGACGTCGACGCGGACGTCACCGGTGTGCACCGGGATCGGGAACGGCTCGGCCGGCGGGAGGCCCGGACCGAACTTGCCGTCGACCAGCAGCGCCCAGACGTTGCCGAAGGTGACCTTGCCGACGAGGTCCTCGATGTCGACGCCGCGATAGCGGAGCGCACCGCCGTCCTTGTCGGGTTCGGCGATCTCGGTCTCGAAGGCGATGACGCCTTCCAGGCCGGGTACGAAGTCGTCGGCCATCTCGCGTGCTCCTCTGCGCCGGACCCTGCGCGCCGGGGACATGGCACGCGGATTGCCTGCCGACCCTAGGTGGTGGGGGCCCGCCCGCTGCACGCGGGGCCGCTCCGTCCGGATCCCGCTCCGAGGCGCGGGCGAGCGGTTCCGCGCTCCGCGATCCGCGCCCGGATGCGCGCCGGGTGGCGCCACGGTGCCAGCATGGCGGCGTGCCCGACCTCACCGAGATGCGCAACGACTACACCGCCGGACGGCTCACCGAGGAGGACCTCGCGGCCACCTGGGTCGAGCAGTTCGACCGCTGGTTCGGCGACGTCGTCGCCGCGGAGCTCCCCGAGCCGAACGCGGTCGTCGTCGCCACCGCCGACGCGGACGGGGCGCCCGATGCCCGCGTCGTGCTGATGAAGGGCTACGACGGGTCCGGCTTCCTCTTCGGCACCAGCTACGCATCGGCGAAGGGCGCGCAGCTCGCGGCCAACCCGAGGGCCGCACTGGTCTTCCCGTGGCACGCGCTGCAGCGGCAGGTGCGGGTGACCGGGCGGGTCGAGAAGGTCGGGGACGCCGCGTCCGACGCGCTCTGGGACCCGCGGCCCCGGGGGGCCCAGCTCGCCGCGGTGGGCTCGGTGCAGTCGACGGTCGTGGACTCCCGGGCGGAGCTGGCCGAGCGGGTGCGGCAGCTCGACGCGCAGACACCCGAGGGGAAGGTGCCGCGCCCGGCGGTCTGGGGCGGCTACCGGGTGACCCCGGAGCGGGTCGAGTTCTGGCAGGGCGGCAGGGACCGGCTGCACGACCGGCTGTGCTTCGTGCGCCTCGGCCAGGAGGGCCAGGAGGGCCAGGACACAGCGGGGAGCGGCTGGATCGTGCAGCGCCTGGCCCCGTGACGCAGGACCGGCGGCGCGGCTGGGCGCTCGACACGACGCCGCTGCGCGACCCGCACTACCGCCGGCTGTTCTGGGGCGTGGCCGCCACGATGCTCGGCCAGCAGATGACGCTGGTCGCCGTCCCGTTCCAGGTCTACGCGCTCACCGGCTCCTCGCTGCTGGTCGGCGTGACGTCGATCGTCGCGCTGGTGCCGCTCGTCGTCTTCGGGCTGCTGGGTGGCGCCATCGCCGACGCGATGGACCGCCGGACGCTCCTGCTGGTCACCTCGTACGGCGCGGCGGTGACCAGCGCGCTGCTGGCGCTGCAGGCGCTGCTGCCCGGCGGCGGCAACCTGGCGCTGCTGTGGGTGCTGACCGCGTTCGTCTCGGGGTTCGCCGCGGTCAACCAGCCCACCCGCAGCGCCGTCATCCCGGCGATCGTCGGCGCGGCCGGGGTGCCGGCCGCCAACGCGCTCGTGATGACCGTGCGGCAGGCAGGCGTCATCGTCGGGCCGCTGCTGGCCGGGGTCCTCATCGGGCTCGGCGAGCTGTTCCTCGCCTACGTGATCGACGCGCTGGGGTTCCTGGTGGCGGCGCTGCTGGTGCGCGGCCTGCCGTCCCTGCCGCCGCACGGCGTCGTGGGCCCGCTGCGCCTGCGGTCGGCCGTGCGCGGGGTCGGGGAGGGCTTCGCGTTCCTCCGCACGCAGCCGGTGCTGCTGATGACGTTCGTCGTCGACATCGTCGCGATGATGTTCGCCTGGCCGCAGGCGGTGTTCCCCGAGCTCTCCCAGACCCGGTACGCGGACTCGCCCAACAGCCTGGGGTGGCTGTTCGCCGGCGTCTCGGTCGGCGCGCTGGTCATGGGGCTGACGTCGGGCTGGGTGTCGCGGGTGGACCGGCAGGGCGCGGTGGTCCTCGCCGCGATCGCCGTCTGGGGCGTGGCGATCATCGGCTTCGGGCTGGCGCCCACGCTGTGGCTCGCCGTCCTCTGCCTGGCCGTGGCGGGGGCCGGCGACATGGTCAGCGCCGTGCTGCGCTCCTCGATGCTCCAGCTGGCGGCGCCCGACGAGATGCGCGGCCGGATGCAGGGCGTCTTCATCGTCGTCGTCGCCGGTGGCCCGCGGCTGGGCGACCTGCGCGCCGGTGCGATCGCGAGTGCGGCGTCGGTGAGCGTGGCGATGGTGTCCGGCGGCGTGATCGTCGTGGTGGTGATGGCCGTCGTCGCCCTGGCGGTGCCGTCGTTCTGGCTCTTCCGGGCGTCCCGGTCCACGGCGCCCTGACATCCCGGCTCAGGCCAGGGCCGAGGCGACCACCTTCAGGTCGGCGACCAGGGCGTCGTAGGCGGCGTCGCGCGCCTCGTCGGGCGTGCGCAGGATCGCCGACGGGTGCGTGGTCGCGAGCATCCACGTCTGCGCCGGCGCGCCCTCGTCCGGCTCGTCGTCGTCGGCCTCCTGGTGCCCGTCGTCGACGGCGGCGGCGACCCCGGGCGGGGTCCACGGGAGGAGCTGCCCGCGGTCCTTGGTGATCCGGAAGGACGGCGAGATCAGCGCCTTGGCCGCCGTCGCCCCCAGGCAGACCACCACCTCGGGCTGGAGGACGGCGAACTCCGCCTCCAGCCACGGCCGGCAGGCCCGCAGGTGCTCGGGACCGGGGGTCTGGTGGATGCGCCGCTTGCCCTTCACGGCGAACCGGAAGTGCTTCACCGCGTTGGAGATGTAGGCGTCGCGCCGGTCGATGCCCGCGTCGGCCAGCGCCTTGTCGAGCAGCCGTCCCGCCGGACCGACGAAGGGCTCGCCCTTCCGGTCCTCCTGGTCGCCGGGCTGCTCGCCGACGAACACGATCCGGGCGGTCTCCGGCCCCTCGCCGAAGACGGTCTGCGTCGCCGGCTCCCACAGCTCGCACGCGCGGCACCCGGCGGCGGCGGCCCGCAGCCCGTCCAGGCCGACGCCGGCGGGTGGCCGGGCGCGCCCCTGCTCACCACTCATGTCCCGATGACACCGCACCGCGGCCCCGGCCGCGAGGCCAACTGTCGCTGCCGCGAGGGCAACGGTCGATACGGTGCGGGAACCAACGAGTTCCGGGAGGGCACGTGCTCGAGTTCGACGGGCTCCACAAGAGCTTCGGCGGCAACCGGGTGCTCGACGGGGTGGGCTTCACCGTCGCGCCCGGGTCGATGTTCGGCTTCTGCGGGTCCAACGGCGCCGGCAAGACGACGGCGATGCGCATCGCCATGGGCCTGGTCCGCGCCGACGCCGGCGAGGTGCGGTGGCGGGGGAGCGTCCTCGACCAGGGGCTGCGACGCCGCATCGGCTACATGCCGGAGGAGCGCGGGCTCTACCCGAAGATGAAGGTGGGCGAGCAGGTGGCCTACTTCGCCAGGCTGCACGGGCTGGACGGCGCCGCCGCCTCCAGCGCGGCCGACGAGTGGGTGGAACGCCTCGGCCTGGCCGCCCGCCGCGGCGACCCCGTCGAGAAGCTGTCGCTGGGCAACCAGCAGCGCGTCCAGCTGGCCGCGGCGCTGGTCAGCCGCCCGGAGGTGCTGATCCTCGACGAGCCGTTCTCCGGCCTGGACCCGATCGGCGTCGACTCGCTGGCCGAGGCGCTCCTGGGCCAGGCCCGGGCCGGCGTCCCCGTCATCTTCTCCAGCCACCAGCTGGACCTGGTCGAGCGGCTCTGCGACTCCGTCGGGATCCTCGCCCGCGGCCGCATGGTCGCGACCGGGAGCGTCGAGGAGCTGCGCCGCCGCGGGGCCGGCCGCCTCCTGCGGGTGGTGGTCCCCGACGCCGCACCCCACTGGGCGACCACCGTGCCGGGGGTCCGGGTGGTCTCCGAGCAGGCCGGTGACACCGTGCTCGAGCTCGTCGACGGCGGCGACGACCAGGCGGTGCTCGCCGCGGCCCTGCGGACCGGCCGGGTCACCCACTTCGCCTGGCAGCAGCCGACGCTGGTCGAGCTGTTCCGCGAGGCCGTCGCCGTCCCGACCCCGCAGGAGGTGGCGGCGTGAGCGAGCCCCGGTCACTGAGCAGCGCGTCCATGATCCGGCTCGTCGCGGCCCGGGAGATCTCGGCCCGCCTGCGCGACAAGAACTTCATCATCAGCTCCGTCGTCATCCTCGTCCTGCTGATCGGCACGCTGGCCCTGCAGGTGGCGCTGGACTCCGGTGGCGAGACCACGCGCGTCGGCGTCGTGGGCGAGGCCGGGGACCTGCGGCCGGCCCTCACCGCGCAGGGCGAGGCGCTCGGCGTCGACGTCACGGTCACCCGCCATGCCGACGAGGCGGCCGCCCGGAGAGCGGTGGAGGACGGCGACGTCGACGGCGCGGTGCTGGCCGCCGGGGAGGCGCCGCGGCTGCTGGTCGAGGACGAGTCGGGCGGCTCGCTGCAGGCCGTCGTCCAGGGCGCGGTCGCGCAGCTCGCGCTGGCCGAGCAGCTCGCCGCGGCGGGGATCACCGACCTCGACGTCCCCGAGGTGGAGGTCACTGCGCTCGACCCGGACGCCGACCAGGAGGGTCAGCGCGTCGTCGCCGCGATCATCGGCGCGGGCCTGCTGTACGGCCTGCTGATCCTCTTCGGCCAGTTCATCGCCCAGGGCGTGGTGGAGGAGAAGGCGAGCCGGGTGGTGGAGCTGCTGCTGGCCACGATGAAGCCGTGGCAGCTGCTCGCCGGCAAGATCCTCGGGCTCGGCGTGCTGGGGCTGGCCCAGATCGTGGTGGTCGCCGTCGTCGGCGTGGCCGGCGCCATCGCCTTCGACGTCGTCGACATCCCCGGGGAACTCGTCGGGACGGCCGTCTCGGTGGTGCTCTGGTTCGTGCTCGCCTACGCCTTCTACGCGGCGATCTTCGCCGTCGCGGCCTCGCTGGTGAGCCGGCAGGAGGACCTCGGCACCGTGCTCATGCCGACGACGCTGGTCCTGGTGGCCGCCTTCGTCGTCGGCATCCAGGCGGCGGCCGACCCGGACGGCGCCCTCGCCCGGGTCACCTCGCTGGTGCCCGGGCTCTCGCCGCTGGTGATGCCGGTCCGGCAGGCCGCCGGCGAGGTGGCGGCCTGGGAGGTCGGCCTGGCCGTCGTGCTGATGCTCGTGGCCGTCGCGCTGATCGTCAGGCTCGGCGGGCGCATCTACGCCGGGGCGCTGCTGCGCACGGGCGGCAAGGTGACGATGCGGGAGGCGCTGAAGGCCGAGCGCGGCTGACTCGGTTGGCCGCAACCGACCCCGGGTAGCCGGGCGGCATGGGCATGCAGCTGGGCTACACGATGATGACCGAGCAGGCCGGGCCGAAGGAGCTCGTCAGCCACGTGGTGGGCGCCGAGGAGGCGGGTTTCGACTTCGCGGTGAGCAGTGACCACTTCTTCCCCTGGCTGGACGAGCTGGGGCACTCACCGCACGCCTGGACCGTGCTCGGCGCCGCCGCCCAGGCGACCAGCCGCATCCCGCTGACGACGTACGTGACCTGCCCGAGCTTCCGGTACCACCCGGCCGTCGTGGCGCAGAAGGCCGCGACCCTGCAGATCCTGTCCGACGGGCGCTTCACCCTCGGACTGGGCTCGGGGGAGAACCTCAACGAGCACGTCGTCGGCGCGGGCTGGCCCCCGGTCGACGTCCGGCAGGACATGCTGGTCGAGGCGCTGCACATCATCCGCGAGCTCTTCGACGGGAACGGCTACACGAACTTCCGCGGCGAGCACTTCGACGTCGAGTCCGCCAAGCTCTGGGACCTCCCCGAGAAGCGGGTGCCCATCGGCGTGGCCGCCGGGGGCAAGCAGGCGTGCACGATCGCCGGCGAGCTCGGCGACGCGCTCATCGCCACCGAGCCGAAGGCCGAGTACGGGGAGTGGTTCGACGCCGCCGGAGGGACCGGCAAGCCGCGCATCGCGCAGCTCCCGATCAGCTACGGCACCGACAAGGCCGCCGCGGTCACCAGGGCGCACACGCTCTTCCGCTGGTTCGGCCTGGGCTGGAAGGTCAACGCCGAGCTGCCCGGGCCCGCAGCCTTCGACTCGGCGAGCCAGTTCGTCCGCGAGGAGGACGTGGCGGGCGCCCTCCCGTGCGGGGACGACGTCGGCGCGGTGATCGAGGCCGCGACGGAGTACGCCGACGCCGGATTCACCCACCTGGCGCTGGTCCAGATCGGCGGCGACCAGCAGGCGCCGTACCTGGAGTGGACGCGGCGGACGCTGCTGCCGGCCTGGCGGGAGGCGTTCGGCGGCTGAGCTGCACGTACACCTTGGGGTGAGGACATCCCGCCGGGGGACGCGGGGAAGGCGGTCCGGCCCTGATCATCAGCGGCATGACCGAGGACCTGGACGACCGCCTCTCGCGGCTGCAGGCATCCGACGACGTCTACGCGCTGATCGACCTCGGCTGCGACCTGGCCGACGTCGGCCGGCAGACCGACGCCGAGTGGTGCTTCCGTCGTGCCGCGGACCTCGGTGACTCGGTCGCCTCCTTCAACCTCGGCAACGCCCTCGCCGCGCAGCGGCGGTTGCCCGAGGCGGTCGAGGCCTACGAGGTGGCGCTCGCGGCAGGCGAGCCCGACGCGTGGCGCAATCTCGGCAAGGTCCTCGAGGACCTCGGTGACCTGGCCGGCGCGATGCGGGCCTACCGCGGGGCCGTGGACGCCGGCGACCTCGAGGGCGGGCTGCAGCTGGCCTTCCTCCTGCGCGAGCAGGGCGAGCGGCACGCGGCCATGGACGTGGCGATCGAGATCGCGGCGATGGGGGACCAGGAGGCCGCGGCGGTCGTCGCCTGCTGGCGCTGGTGCGCGACCCTCGACCCGGCGCTGGAACCCGAGCTCCGCGCCGGCGCCGACCACTTCCCGGCAGCGCGCGCCGACCTGGCGCACCTGCTGCGCGACACGGGCCGCCAGGACGAGGCCCGCTTCGTGCTGGAGAAGGGCGCCAAGCTCGGCGAGGCCGTCGCCTGGCTGCCGCTGGGCAACTTCTACGCCGACGTGATGCAGGACGACGAGGCGGCCGAGGAGGCCTACCGCGGTGGGATCGCCGCCGGCGAGGCCTTCTGCCACCACAACCTGGCCGTGCTGCTGGCCGAGCGGGGCGACTTCGACGGCGCCGTCGAGCAGTTCCGGCTCGGCGCCGCCGCGGGCGACCAGCTGGCCGCCGAGGCCCTCCGGGAGCTCGAGCGCGGCTGATCCGGTGGGCCGGGCGCGCACCGCCGTCATCATCCGGTGACACGGGAGCCGGATACTGCCCGCGTGTCCGAAGCCACCGTCGACGTCGCCGACCTCCGTTCCTCCGGCTCACCGAGGGGAGCCGATCGTGCCGACGACGCCCCGCTCAGGGACGACATCCGCCTGCTCGGGCGGGTCCTCGGGGAGGTGATCGGGTCCCAGGCCGGTCAGGACGTCCTGGACCTGGTCGAGTCCACCCGGGTCGAGGCGTTCAAGATCCGCCGCTCGGAGGTGGACCGGGCCGACCTCGCCGAGCGACTGTCCGGCCTGGACATCCGCTCGGTCAACCACGTCATCCGGGCGTTCAGCCACTTCTCGGTGCTGGCCAACCTGGCCGAGGACATCCACCACGAGCGCCGGCGCCGGTTCCACCGCCGCGAGGGGTCACCCCCGCAGGCCGGCAGCCTGGCCGCCACGATCGCGCTGCTCGACGAGGCCGACCTCGACGCCGACACGGTCGCGCGCGAGCTCGCCGGTGCCCTCGTCTGCCCGGTCGTGACCGCGCACCCCACCGAGGTGCGCCGCCGGACGATCTCGCTGGTCCAGCGGCACATCGCCGACCTCATCCGGCAGCGGGACCGCGCCGCCGGTGGCGAGGTCGACGACGCCCGCTGGTCGGCGGAGCTGTGGCGCTCGGTCCTCACCCTCTGGCAGACGGCGCTGCTGCGGCTCTCGCGCCTGCGCCTGCAGGACGAGATCGACGAGGCGCTGCGGTACTACGACCTGTCGCTGTTCGAGGTCGTGCCGGCGATCAACGCGGAGCTGCGCCGGGCCCTCGACGAGCGCTGGCCCGACGCCGGCCTCCTGCGCCGGCCGATGCTGCTGCCCGGCTCGTGGATCGGCGGGGACCGCGACGGCAACCCGTTCGTCACCGCCGACGCACTGCGCCGGGCCACCAGCCGGCAGGCGGAGACGGCGCTGGGTCACCACCTCGACGAGCTGGAGGCGCTGCGTAGCGAGCTGTCGATGTCCGACCGGCTGGTCACCCCGACGCCCGCGCTCTACTCCCTCGCCGAGGCCTCCCGGGACGATTCACCGTTCCGCGCCGACGAGCCCTACCGCCGGGCGCTCAACGGCATCTCCGCCCGGGTCGCCGCCACCGCCGCCGCCGTCCTGGGCCGGGTGCCCGGACCGGCGCCGCAGACCCCGCTGCCCCCGTACGACTCGCCGGACGAGCTGCGCGCCGACCTCGACGTCGTCGACGCGTCGCTGCGCAGCCACGGCGCCGGGGCGCTGGCCGACGACCGGCTGCTGCGCCTGCGCGAGGGCGTCGAGGTGTTCGGCTTCCACCTGTGCGGCTTGGACATGCGGCAGAACTCCGCCGTCCACGAGGAGGTGGTCGGCGAGCTGCTCGCCTGGGCCGGCGTGTGCGAGGACTACGCGGGCCTGGACGAGGCCGGCCGGGTCGAGCTCCTGTCCGCCGAGCTGACCATGCGCCGTCCGCTGGTGCGCCCCGACGCCGAGCTCTCCGACATCGCCCGCGGTGAGCTGGACGTGCTGCTCGCCGCCGCCGACCAGGTCGCGCTGCTGGGCCCGCGGACGATCCCGAACTACGTCATCAGCATGTGCGAGTCGGTCAGCGACGTCCTCGAGGTCGCGGTCCTGCTGAAGGAGGTCGGGCTGCTCGACCCGGGCGCCCTGGCCGATCCCACCCGCCCGGGGCCTGCGTCCTCGGTCGGCATCTCGCCCTTGTTCGAGACGATCGACGACCTCAAGGCGGCCGGGGCGACTCTTGCGGCGATGCTCGACCAGCCGCTGTACCGCTCGCTGGTCGCCTCCCGGGGCGACGCGCAGGAGGTCATGCTCGGCTACTCCGACAGCAACAAGGACGGCGGCTACCTCGCCGCGAACTGGGCGCTGTACCGGGCCGAGCTGGACCTGGTGGAGGTCTCCCGCCGCGAGGGCATCCGCCTGCGGCTCTTCCACGGCCGCGGCGGCACCGTCGGTCGCGGCGGTGGTCCCAGCTACGAGGCCATCCGGGCGCAGCCGCCCGGCGCGGTGGCCGGCGCCCTGCGGATCACCGAGCAGGGCGAGGTGATCGCCGCCAAGTACGCCGATCCCGACCTCGCCCGCCGGAACCTGGAGGCCCTCGTCGCCGCCACCCTGGAGGCGACCCTGCTCGACATCGAGGGCCTGGGCAGCGAGGCGGAGCCGGCCTACGCGTTGCTCGACGACCTCGCCGGCCGGGCCCAGAAGGCCTACCGCGCGCTGGTCCACGACACCCCGGGGTTCGTGGAGTGGTTCCGCGCCGCGACCCCGATCAGCGAGCTGGGCGAGCTGAACATCGGCAGCCGGCCGCCGTCGCGCAAGGCAGGGAGCTCGATCGCCGACCTGCGGGCGATCCCGTGGGTCTTCAGCTGGTCCCAGACGCGGATCATGCTGCCCGGCTGGTACGGCACCGGGTCGGCCCTGGAGAGCTGGGTCGACGGGGACGAGGAGCGGCTCGCCCGGTTGCGGGAGCTGCACCGGACCTGGCCGTTCTTCCGCACGGTGCTCTCCAACATGGGCATGGTGCTGGCCAAGACCGACCTCGGCCTGGCCGCCCGCTACGCGGAGCTGGTGCCCGACGAGGACCTGCGCTCGCGGGTCTTCGACCAGATCACCGCCGAGCACGAGCGCACCTGCCGCATGCTCCTGGCCATCACCGGCGACGCCGAGCTGCTGGCCGACAACCCGTCGCTGGCCCGGTCGATCCGCAACCGGTTCCCCTACCTGGAGCCGCTGCACCACCTGCAGGTGGAGATGCTGCGCCGGCGCCGGGGTGGGGACGACGACGAGCTCACCCGCCGCAACATCCAGCTGACCATCAACGGCATCGCGACGGCGCTGCGCAACAGCGGCTGAACGAGCCCCCCGGACGCTCGGGGCGGGCCTCGGGACGGGGCGTCAGCGGGGGACGGCGGCCGCGGCGCGGACGGCGGCCAGCAGGGCCTGGCGCTCGTGCAGCGTGGTCCGGGCCCGTCCCTTGCTGGCGCCGAGCGCGGTCTCGGCGGCGTCGATCGCCCGCCAGTCGTCCAGCAGCACCGGCTCGGCGCCGCGGGCCACCAGCTCCTCGACCAGGTCGCCCACCGGGCCGCCCGTCCGCAGCAGCCCGGACTCGACGTCGGCCAGGAGCGCCGCGACGGTCTCCCGGGCGTCGTGCTTGTTGTGCCCCACGACGCCGGTGGGACCGCGCTTGATCCAGCCGGCCACGTACTCACCGGGGGACGGCGTGCCTTCGCGCAGCACCCGCCCGCTGTCGTTCGGCACCGTGCCCGACCGCTCGTCGACGGGCAGCCCTGGGAGAGGGGTGCCGCGGTAGCCCACCGAGCGCACCACCAGGTCGGCCGGCAGGATCTCCAGCTCGCCGGTACCCATGGCGCGGCCGTCCCCGTCGACCGCGGTCCGCTCCACCTCGACGCCGGTCACCCGATCGCCGCCCAGCAGGCGCACCGGCCGGCTGAAGAACCGCAGCCGGAGCCGGGTCCGTCCCGCGGTGGCGGCGTGGTCGGTCCAGCCGCGCAGGACGGCCAGGTTGCGGCCGACGACGCGGTCGGCCGCGGCGCGCTCCTCGCTCGCCGGGTCCAGCGCGAGGTCGGCGGGGTCGACCAGCACGGTCGCGTCGGCGAGCTCGTCCAGCTCGCGCAGCTCCTGGGTGGTGAAGGTCGCCTGGGCCGGTCCCCGGCGGCCGAGCACCGTCACCTCCTCGACGGGGGCCGCGGCGAGGACGTCGAGCACGTGCTGCGGCATGTCGGTCGGCTCGAGCTCCGCCGCCGTCCGGGACAGCACCCGGGCGACGTCGAGAGCCACGTTGCCGACGCCGACGACGACGACCGAGCGCACTCCCGACAGCGCCGCCTCGACCCGCGCGCGGTCGGCGTCGGGGTGGCCGGTGTACCAGGCGACCAGGTCGGTGGCCGCCAGGCTGCCGGGCAGGTCCTCGCCCTCGATCCCCAGCTGCCGGTCCAGCGAGGCGCCGTAGGTGTAGATGACGGCGTCGACGTGGCGGCGCAGCTCCTCCAGCGGGATGTCCACGCCGACGTCGACGTTGCCCACGAAGCGCACCAGGGGGTGCTCCAGGCTGTGGTGCAGCGTCTCTCGGATGGCGCGCATCTTCGGGTGGTCGGGTGCGATGCCGTGCCGGACGAGGCCGCAGGGCGTCGGCAGCCGGTCGATGAGGTCCACGGCGACGGGGACGGCGACCTGCCGGGTCAGCGCGTCCGCGGCGTAGATGCCCGCGGGCCCGGCGCCGACCACCGCCACCCGGAGGGGGTGGCGTGCCGAGGGGCGAGGTGCCGACGGGGGAGGAGGCGAACCGTCGGCGGACACGACAGGCATCCTGACCCCGTCCGGGCCGTCAGCACCAGAGCAACGGCCCGATCCATCGTTCCGGGAGGCGACCCGGACACGGGTGCGCGGGAGCCGTCAGCGGCAGGAGGTGTTGCGGTCCCACTCGTCGCGGACGTACTGGCTGAGCACCACGTCGCCGTCGGGCACGAGCGGGTCCTTGTCGCAGGCGTCCTCGGCCTGGCCGGCGGTCACCGAGCCGGCCAGCCAGCTGTCCAGCCCCGCGAGGACGCTGTCCTCGTCGACGCGGCCCACGATCTGCGCCCACTGCTGGCCGGTGGAGTAGACCCCCACGTCGGCGTCGCGGGAGTGCAGGTACTCGGTCATGCCCTCGAGCGTCGCCCGGTTGCGGGCCAGGGCGTCGACCGAGCCGACCTGCCAGGTGTTCATCGTCTCGACGTCGAGCCACCACACGTAGCGGGACGGCTGGCTGTCCACCCGCGCCGCCCGGGCCGCGGGCGTGAAGAACGAGAGCACGCTGTTCTGCGCCCGCTCCCAGCCGTACTGCCACGAGCAGGCGGTGGAGTTGGTGCCGTCGCAGCTGCCGTACGGGGTCGAGCCGCTGTCCGGCCACGTCTTGACCTCCCCCAGCAGCTGCCCGGGGTTCGCGGTGTTCAGGTAGAGCTGGGCGGGCGGCTGGCCGGCCACGTCGCCGGAGGAGTCCCACGCCCAGGTCAGCTGCTCCTGCAGGCAGGGGTTGGCGCGGGTGGAGAGGCCACCGTTGACCCCGACGACGGCGAAGGCGCGGGCGCGGGGGAGGTCGGCGCCGCACTGGGGGTGGGAGACGTCGTAGCCCACCGTGGTCTCGGCGGTGGCGATCCCGGGCACGGCCACGGCCGCCATCGCCCCCGCGGCGATGACGGCGACCCTCCACGCTGACGATGCCATCGGCGGCGAACCTACACCGGCTCCCTGGGAGCCGCCGGTGCCAACGGCGGCGGATCGGCGGGAACGCGCTGGTGGCAGCCCTGTCGAGAGCTCAGAC
Source organism: uncultured Blastococcus sp. (assembly GCA_902805535.1). GTDB lineage: Bacteria > Actinomycetota > Actinomycetes > Mycobacteriales > Geodermatophilaceae > Blastococcus_B. The sequence continues at coordinate 15,843 of CADCTN010000057.1, forward strand.
GGCCTGGCAGGCGGGGCACCAGTAGAGGTTGCGCCCCACCATCACCTCGGTGCGGATCGCGGTGCCGCAGATCCGGCAGGGGAGCCCGGTACGCCGGTAGACGTAGTGGGCGTCGTCGCGCGCCATCGCGCCGCGCCGGCGGCTGCGGTCCTCCGGCCGGGTGGTGACGATCCGCCCCATCCGGACGCCGGACCGCATCAGCGTGACCAGGTCGGCCCACATGGCCTGCCAGAGCTCGGCGTCGACGGCCCGGCCGGGGCGGAACGGCGACACGCCGTGCCGGAACAGCAACTCGGCGCGGTAGACGTTGCCGACACCGGCCAGCACCGACTGGTCCATGAGCAGGGCGCCGATCGCGGTCCGGCTGGTCGCGATGCGGCGGTGCGCGACTCCGCCGTCCGCGCGGGGACGCAGCGGGTCGGGGCCCAGTCGGTCGAGGATCGCCGACACCTCCGGCGCCGCCAGCACCTCGCAGGCGGTGGGGCCGCGCAGGTCCGTCCACACGCCGGCACCGTCCGGCCCGCCGGCGGTCCAGCGCATCCGCAGCGCGCCCTTGGCCGGCGGCGGGTCGCCCGCGCCCCCGACGAGCGTGCCGTAGAGCCCGAGGTGGACGTGGAGGGTGTCCCCGCCGAAATCGGCGAACAGGTGCTTGCCGTAGGAGAAGGCGTCCTGGAGCACCCGGCCGTCGAGCAGCGCGGCCCCGGCGGCGAAGCGCCCCTGCGGGCTGGTGACGTGCACCGGATGCCCGGCGAAGGTCGCCCGCAGGTCCCGGGCCAGGCGGAAGAGCGTGTGCCCCTCAGGCACGGGGAGCCCTCCGGGTCCGCGCCGTCACGACCGGGTCTGCTCGTAGCGGGCGAGCGCGACCCGCCGCTCCGCCGCGTGCTCGACGATCGGTGCGGGGTAGCCGGACGGCGGCCCGCCGGGCGCCAGCCACGGCTCGTGCACGTACGCGGCCGGGACGTCGCGCAGTTCGGGCACCCACCGCCGCACGTACTCGCCCTCGGGGTCGAACTGCCGGCCCTGCTTCGTGGGGTTGAACACCCGGTAGTACGGCGAGGCGTCGGTGCCCGTGCCGGCGACCCACTGCCAGCCGTGGTTGTTGCTGGCCAGGTCGCCGTCCACCAGGTGCTGCAGGAAGTGGCGGGCCCCGCGCCGCCAGTCCAGGTGCAGGTCCTTGACCAGGAAGGACGCCACGACCATCCGCACCCGGTTGTGCACGTAGGCCTCGCCGAGCAGCTGGCGCATGCCGGCGTCGACGATCGGATAGCCGGTGCGCCCCTGGGCCCAGGCCGTGAAGAGGGCGTCGGCGTCGGGCCCGCTGTCGTACTCGATCGCCCCGGTGCGGGTGTCGAGCGGTTCGCGGACCGACTCGGGGCGGTGCCACACCACGTCGGCGTAGAACTCGCGCCAGGCCAGCTCGTCGGTGAACCGGCGCACCGCGTCGGTCGCCGCGCCCTCGCCGGGGAGGTCGGCCAGCAGCGTGCGCGGGTGCAGGCAGCCGTACTTCAGGTAGGCCGACAGCCGGCTGGTGCCGTCGGTGGCCGGACGGTCGCGGTCCGTCGGGTAACCCGGCAGCAGGCCGTCGCGGAAACGCGCCCAGGCGGAGAGTGCCGCCGCCTCACCCGCCTGCGGCAGCCGCACCCCTGCGAGGTCCTGGGCGGGAGGCAGATCGTCGGAGGGGACGCCGGAAAGCCACGGCCCCCCGTCCAGCCGCGGCGCCGGGGAGCGCCAGCCGTGCGCTCGCCAGGCCCGGGCGAAGGGGGAGAAGACCGAGAACGGGGTGCCGTCCCGCTTCGTGACCCGGCCGGGCGTCACCGCGTACGGGGAGCCGGTGCGCACCAGGGCGACGTCGCCGAGCGCGCGCTCGACGGACTCGTCGCGGCGTCGTCCGTAGGGGCCGGTGTCGGCGGACACGTGCACGGAGGTGGCGGCGAGCTCGGCGGCCAGCGCGGGGACGACCTGGGCCGGGTTACCGGACCGGATCACCAGCGCACCGTCGAGCATCTCTTGCAGGGCGGCGAGGCAGTCGCGCAGGAACTGGCGGCGCGGGGCACCCGCCGGCTCGAACAGCCGTGGGTCGACCACGAACAGCGGCAGGACCGTCCCGTCGGACCCGGCGGCGTCCACGGCCGCGAGGAGCGCGGGGTGGTCGGTCAGCCGGAGGTCGCGGCGGAACCACAGCAGCGACGTCGGCACCTGCGGAGCGTAGGCAGGTCCCGGAGCCGCCGCAGGTCAGCGGTCGGCGGTCGCCAGGCCGAAGTGCGGCCGGTCCTCGGCGGCCACCAGCTCGACCAGCTCGGGATGCTGCTGGATGTAGCGGCGGACGAAGGAGCAGTAGGGGAGGACGGTGAGTCCCCGCTCGCGTACGGCATCGAGGACCCCGGCGACCAGCGTCGTGCCGATGCCCCGGCCTCCGACGCCCGGGTCGACCTCCGTGTGCGGAAGGGTCATCGTCGTGCCGTCGATGTGGTAACTGGCCAGACCCACCACCCGGCCGTCGAGCCGGATCTCGAAGCGCCCCTTCTCGGGAACGTCCACCACCTGTGCGTCCATCGTCCTCGTCCTCCCGTCCCCCGGCTCCGTTGCCGGAGCCCGACGTGTACCCGGAACGGTAGCCCGGCGATGCGTCGGTTCGTCTCACTTGTGGTGACGAGTTGGGTGTGCCGGGTGTTCCCGGTGGCACCGGATAGCCTCTGGGCATCGCCGCGGCGGCCACGGGCTGCTGCGTTCTGAGCCCCCGTAGCTCAGGGGATAGAGCATCGGTTTCCTAAACCGTGTGCCGCAGGTTCGAATCCTGCCGGGGGCACCGACCGCGCATGGCGTCGCAGCAATGAGTCTGCCGGCGCCGAGAGGTCTACCTCCCGACCGGATCCATCGATCATCGGGAGTACGCCGTGGGCCTCATCCACATCGAGCTGTTCGCCACCCTCGACATGGTCGGGCAGGCGCCCGGCGGTCCCGCGGAGGATCCCGAGGGAGGGTTTCCGTTCGGCGGCTGGCAGGCACCCCTGCTGGACGACGTCGTCGGGGCGCAGATCGCGGCCGCCTACGAGGGCACGGACGCCCTCCTGCTCGGCCGGCGGACGTACGACATCTTCGCCGCCTACTGGCCGCACCAGGAAGGCGGCGAGGACGACGGCATCGCCACGCTGTTCAACAAGGTCCCGAAGTACGTGGCCTCCCGCGGCGCGCCCGAGCTGTCGTGGGCCGGATCCACGCAGCTCGGCCCGGATCTGGCCGGCGCCGTGCGCGAGATCGGTGACCGGCACGAGCACGTGAAGGTCGTCGGGAGTCTGGACCTGGTGCAGACCCTGCTGCGCGAGAAGCTCTTCGATCGACTCGACCTCTGGGTGCACCCGATCGTCCTCGGCGTCGGGAAGAAGGTGTTCGACGGTGGCGCGGTGCCGACCAGCATCACGCTGCTGGAACCACCGATCGCCAGCTCCACGGGCACCGTGTACCTGCGTTACGGGCTCGCCGAGGGCACGCCCGAGACCGGCGACATGGCCGCACCCGGTCGGGGTGTGGGACGGGGCGACTGATGCCTCCGCCGAGTGCTTTGTCCAGTTGACGCTTTATAAAGCGACTGCTTGACTAAGGCCATGACGGTCACCCTCGACGACGAGCGGCTCGATGCAGTGTTCGCCGCGCTCGCCGACCGCACCCGGCGCGACATCGTGGCCAGGCTGAGCGAGGGAGAGGCGACGCTCACGGAGCTCGCGGCCCCCTACGAGATGACCCTGCAGGCCGTGTCCCAGCACGTCGGGGTGCTCGAGCGGTGCGGCCTGGTCAGCCGGGGCCGGCACCGGCAGACCCGGCCGTGCCGGCTGGAACCGCTGGCCCTGGCGACAGCGGGGTCGTGGATCGAGGAGAGTCGGCGGGCCTGGACCGAGCGGATGGACCGGCTGGAGGCGCACCTGACCGACCTGCAGGACGACCGATGAGCGCCGACGAGCTGGTCTACCGCCGGCTCTTCCGCGCTCCGCGCGAGCTGGTCTGGCGGTGCCTGACCGAGCCCGCCGAGCTCGCGCGGTTCTGGGGCCCGCGCGGGATGGCCACCCCGGTCGACGGCATCGTCGTCGAGCTGCACGTCGGGGGCCGGTTCGAGACGCTGATGGTCGGCGACCACGGCAGCCACCGGATGACCGCCACGTTCACCGACGTCCTCCCGCCCGAACGGCTCGCCTGGCTCGAGCCGGCCAGTGGTCTGCACACCACCAGCACACTCACCGACCTCGGGGACGACGGCACCGAGGTCGTCATCCACCAGCGGCACGTGCCCGAGCCGATGCGCTCGGACCAGGCCCGTGCCGGCTTCCTCACCTCCCTGGACAAGCTCGAGGAGCACCTGGCCCGCCTGATCCGGGAGGAACGACCATGACCGACCCTCAGTCGTGGGTGGGACCCACCTGCCACGGCCTCGCCGATCTGCTCGCCGCCGCCCCGGACCGGACGTGGGACGCCCCGTCGCTGTGCGCGGGCTGGCAGGTCCGGCACGTGGTCGCCCACGTGACGATGCCGGCCCGGCTGACCCCCGAGCAGTTCGGCGCCGAGATGGCCGCGGCCGGCGGGGACTTCGGCGTGCTCTCCGACACCGTGGCCGCGCGGGACGCCGCTCTGCCGCCGGCACGCCATCTCGAGGCGCTGCGTTCCCCGGTGCTGCACGCGTGGCAGCCGCCCGGCGGCGGGGCCGTGGGCGCGCTGAGTCACGCCGTCATCCACTCCCTCGACGTGACCGTCGCGCTCGTCCGGCCGTCCGTCGCGCCGCCCGAGGCCGTGGTCGCCCTCCTCGACGCGCTCACCGCAGCGGACGGCGCATGGTTCGGCATCGATCTCCGCGGCGTCCGCCTGGAGGCCGACGACACCGGCTGGAGCTGGGGCAGCGGCGACGTCGTCCGCGCGGGCAGCGGGCCTCTGGTGGCGCTGCTCGCTGGCCGCACCCTCCCCGACGGGCAGACCCTGTCGCGCCGCTGAGCCCGGTGCTCACCTCCGCCGGGTGGCGCGCACCACGACGTCGTACAGGGTGACCTCCCGGCCGCCGGGCGCGGGCAGCCCGCGCTGTGCCTCCTCGGCGGTGACCACCTCCCAGTCGGTGGCCTCCAGGCGCCCGGCGACGGCCGCGGCGGTGACCGAGGCCTCGGCCGGAGGTCCGTGCTCGTGGTCGTGACCGTGACCGTGCCCGTCCTGACCGTGCCCGTCGTGACCGTGCAGGTGGCCGACGATCAGCAGGGTGCCGCCCGGAGCCACCCATCCGGCGATGCGGTCGTAGAACTCCAGCTGCGGCATCGCCGGGTGGGCGTAGTGGGTCGTGACCAGGTCGAACCGCGCTTCCGGCTCCCACACCCCCAGGTCGGCCTGGATCCACTCCACCCGGTCGGCTCCGCTCGCCGCGGCACGCTCGGCGGCGCCGGCCAGCGCCTCGGCGGAGATGTCGGCCGCGGTGACCTGCCATCCGTGCTCGGCGAGCCAGCGGGCCTCGGCGCCGGCCCCGCACCCCGCGTCCAGGGCGGTGCCGGGTCGCAGGTCCTCGACCTCACGCGCCAGATAGGGGTTGGGCGGGTTCGTGCGCATGGACCCGGGGCCGCGTGCCGGGTGCGCCTGCCAGTGCTGCTCCCAGTAGGCCTCGTCGAAGTCGTGCTGCATCGTGGGTCTCCTGTTCGCTACCGGTCGCCCGATCCTGCGGCCATCGTCACGTGAGCGGCAATCCTCGTTGCCGAAACTGCGAATCCGAGGCAGACGACGCGGCGGCCCTCGGCGAACTACCGTCGACGCATGGTCCTCGGACTGATCGAGCTGGCGCTGGTGCTCGCCGTGCTCGGCGCGCTGGTGGTCGTCGGCCGGTCGCTGTGGAGCGCGCTGCGGGCGACCGGCGGAGCGTCGCTGCCCTCGCGGCAGCGGGCCGAACTGGCCGCGGCCATCGCGCAGGCGCGATGGGTGCCGGCACACGACGAGGTGGAGGGCACCACCCGGGTGCTCGTCCGCCGGACCTGCACCGGGCTGGACGGTCGCCCGGAGGTGCTCGACGAACGGGTGCTGGAGACCTTCCCGGCGCAGGACCCCGCCTGGGAGACCCGGTTCACCGAGGCGATGGCCGCGGCGCGATACCGGTGCGCCTACCTCAACGCCGAGGAGGCGCAGTAGCCGCCGGGGCGTCGGGGTCGGCGCCGTCAGCTCGACGATGGTGCGTGATGCGCACCCTCGATGTAGCGACCGGTCGACGACCCAGGGCGGCGGGCCGGTGCCGGCCGCGCCGGGGCGGGGCAGGAGGATGGGAGCCATGAGCCAGGTCGTCGCCACCGCCGAACGAGTCGTCCGAGCGCCCGCCGAGCAGGTCCGCGCCGCGCTCGCCGACTACGAGGGGACCCGCAGCCGCGTGCTCGGCGAGCAATTCAGCGACTACCGCGTCGAGGCCGGCGGTCAGGGCGCCGGGACGCGGGTGCACTGGCGGTTCGCCGCGACGTCGAAGCGAGTGCGCGACCAGCTCCTGGTCGTCACCGAGCCCGCAGGCTCGCTCGTGGAGTCCGACGCCAACTCCACGATGGTCACCACCTGGACGGTCGTCCCGGCCGACGGCGGCGCCTCGACGGTGCGGGTGCGCACCACCTGGGACGGTGCCGGCGGCATCGGCGGGTTCTTCGAGCGGACCTTCGCGCCCAAGGGCCTGCGCCGGGTGTACGAGCAGCTCCTCGAGCGCCTGGACGCGGAGCTCGCCACCCGCTGAGCACGTTCCCGGCG
>CADCTN010000058.1 GCA_902805535.1 uncultured Blastococcus sp.
GCGGACCCCACCGAGCAGTCGCGGCAGGTGCTGAACCACGGGGCGATACCGGCGCCGCACGAGCTGCAGCGCCCGGCCGACGACAGCCCGATCGCCTCGGGCAGCAGCTCGGTGATCCGGTCGGCGCACGCCTCCTCGACCTCGGCGGCGTCCTCGCTGGTCAGGCCCGCCACGCCGGGAAAGGACCGGAGCAGCGTCTGGGCGTCGCGCGCGGCCGCGGCGGCCTGCTCGTAGTCCTCGACCATCCCCTTCACGGGCATGGGCTCGAGCACCGTCTCGGCGTCGACGGGCAGCCCGGCGGCGTGGCGCAGGGCGGCCTTGGCGAGCACCAGCCAGCGGGTGCGCCGCGGCGGGTTGTAGTCGATGGGCAGGTTGATCAGCCGCCACACGGTCCAGAGGTCGCCGGCCGCGCCGAGCGGGCCGCGCAGCAGCGGCAGCAGCGCGTGCACCCGCACGATGAGGCTGGTGACGTCGTCGGCGGTCATCGCCTGGTCCTTGGTGGCCGCCCGTGCCCACGCCATCCAGCGGGTGAGCGCCTCGGGCAGGTCCACCGGCTCGAAGGCACCGAGGTCGTCGAGCTCCGGCCGCAGCCGGGGACGGCGCTTGGGCAGGTCGCTCATCGCGTCGCCGCGGGCCACCTCGGCGCCGGCCTTGAGCAGGCCGGCGTCGGCGCGCAGGCCGGTGATCCCGGCGAGGACCCCGACGGCGCCGTGGCCCGTGAGCCCGTAGCGCCCGGCCCGCCCGGCGATCTGCGCGGTCTCCCAGGTGCGCAGCGCGCGGCGCTCGACCCCGTCGAACTTCGTCGTCTCGGCGAACAGCACGGTGGTCGCCGGGACGTTGATGCCGTGGCCGATGACGTCGGTGGTCACCAGGACCTCGGTCTCGCCGCGGGTGAACCGGTCGATGACCTCCCTGCGGGTGGCCGGGGGTAGGGCGCCGTAGAGGACGCCGACCTTGCCGGTGCGGTGGGGGTCGAGGGCTGCGGCGACGCCGTAGACGGCCTTGCGGGAGAAGGCGACGACGAGGGTCTGCGCCCGGACGCCGTCCGGGCGGACGGGGGTGTGCAGCACGTCCAGCCGCGACAGCCGCTTGTGGTTGACGACGGTGATCCGCTTGGCGTCCGCGACCAGCGGCTTGAGCAGCAGGTAGGCCTCGGCCGCGGAGATCAGGTGCATCTCGCGGTACTCGCCGGTCAGGACGAGGCGGGCCCAGTGGTGGCCGCGGTCGGGGTCGGCGACCCAGTGCGACTCGTCGAGGACCAGGAGGTCGCCGCGCATCGGCGCCTTCTCGACGGTGCAGCAGAGGATCGGCGCGTCGGGATCGACCTCCTCCTCGCCGGTGGAGAGCCCGACGGTGCCGGGCGGGAGCTGTTCGGACAGCCGCATGTACGCCTCGTGGGCGAGCTGGCGCAGCGGCGCGGCGTAGACACCGGAGCCGTTCGCGGCCAGGGCGACCAGCGACTCGTAGGTCTTGCCGGAGTTGGTCGGGCCGAGGTGGAACACCACGTTCTCGGGCCGGGTCGTGCGGACGGGCAGCTCGGGCTCGGCGCCCTCGACCCAGCTCTGCTGGGCCAGCTTCTCGACGCGGGCGGCGGTGCGGTCGTCGTCGCGGGCGCGGAGGTCGCGGGCGACGTTGCGCTTACGGCGCCGGTCGGGGTGCTGTCGGTCGGGGGAGGGCAGGGGAACGCTCACAGTGCGGTTGCGGCCTTTGGTCGGCGGAGGTCGGGGCGGGTCGACGCGGGTGCGGGCGGTGCCAGCTGTCGCGGACCCTACGGAGGGCAACACCGGGAACCGGCCGGACATGCCCGGACGGCGTGGGTTCAGGCCGCACGCTGCTGCTCCGTGCGGGCGGGCAGCAGCACGACCTCGATGACCAGGTCGCGGAGCTCGATGACCTCCGACACCGTGCGCGGCGGCAGCAGGAGGGGCTCGGCGCCCGAGCGGCAGGCGATGGTGACTGGGCAGACGACGGCGTCGGTGACGTCCCGCAGCGGCGGTCGGCTCGGCGTCCGGACCGGGAGCACCCGGTCGGCGACGTCGGTCCAGCCCGCGGCGGTCCGGGGCACGCCGACCAGCAGGGCCAGGTCGCCGAAGACGCCGGCGGAGTTCTCGACGACCAGCAGCCGGTGCTGCCGTTCGCGCGGCCACGGCGTCGCCGGCTGGACGACCTGGACGCGGATGCCGAGGGCGGTGAGCAGGTTGGCGGCGCCGCAGATCTGCAGGGCGCGGCGGCGCTGCACCGACGTCGCGGCGGACACGGCGGCGCGGGCGCGGATCCCGGCCAGGGTGGCCCGGTAGCGCAGCCGGCGCTGCTGCTGGGTCGCCGGAGCGACCCGGCCGGGCACGAGCTCCGACGGCCGGGGAGCGGCTGCGGGACGGGGCGGGGCGGAGGTCACGGCGCTGCTCTCCTCGCGGACCGGGGGCCGGGACCGGCCCTGGACGCGACCAGCGTCCCGGCGGCGGGTGGCCTCGGCGTGTCCCGGACACGGCGGTCCCAAGAACACACCGGAACCCCTGGACCACGACGTCCTCGTCAGCAGGAGACCGGGAGCGAGCCGGACCGGTGGGGAGCCGAGGCGGGGTGTCGTCGTCCGGTCCCCGACAAATGTTGCGCATCCGTAGTTCATGCGGTCACACACAGTAGCCGCCACGGGCTTTTGGTGGCCGCGATGGAGTGAGAGGGCAACCGGTCGACTCGACTCGACCCATCCGACGCTCACCATCTGTGACCGGCGGAGTGCGTCTCGCCTGCTGGTGAGGGCCTTCGGCTCCGGCCGAGGGCGGCGCCGACGGCCACGACGCTGCCCGTCACGGCGGGGTGAGGAGGCGTTGTGGTCGGTTCCCAGCAGGGCGCGTGCCCGTGGGCGACATCGATGACCCGGCGGCGGGTCCTCCAACTGGCCGCTGCCGGCGGTGGGGCGGTCGCGACCGTGGCGATCGGAGGGGCGGCATCTGCCGCGCCCCCGCAGCCGTTCGCGCACGGGGTGGCCTCCGGCGACCCGTACCCCGACTCGGTGGTGCTGTGGACGCGGGTGACTCCGCAGCCCGACGCCACCCCGGGCTCGGGCATCGGCCCGAACGTCGCCGTGCTCTGGGAGGTCGCCGCCGACTCCGACTTCCGCCGGGTGGTGCGGCGCGGGATCGCAGGCACAGGGTCCGCCCGGGATCACACCGTCAAGGTGGAGGCGACGGGCCTCCAGCCGGCCACCGACTACTGGTACCGCTTCTCCTTCCACACGGCGCTCTCGGCCGTCGGCCGCACGCGCACCGCGCCGATGCCCGACGCCGACGTGCGCCGGCTGCGGATCGCAGTCGTGTCCTGCGCGAACCTGCAAGCCGGTTGGTTCACCGCCTACCGGCACCTGGCCGCCGGCGACGACCTCGACCTGGTCGTGCACCTCGGCGACTACTTCTACGAATACGAGCCTGGGCGCTACCAGGCGCGTGACGTGCTCGTCCGCCCCCACGATCCGCCGCACGAGACGGTGACCCTGTCGGACTACCGGCGCCGGCACGCCCAGTACAAGAGGGATCCCGACCTGCAGGCGCTCCACGCCGCCGCGCCCTGGGTGGTCACGTGGGACGACCACGAATCGGCCAACGACGCCTCGGAGGACGGGGCGCAGAACCACACCGAGGGCGTGGAGGGTGAATGGGGGCGCCGGCGCTGGCTGGCCCACCAGGCCTATGCAGAGTGGATGCCGGTGCGCTACGAGCCCGCCGGCGTGCTGTACCGGCGGCTGAGGTTCGGCCGACTGGCGTCGCTGTCGATGCTGGACCTGCGCACCTATCGGGACGCACAGACGACGCCCACCTTCGACGCGCCGCCGGATGACCCCGAGCGCACCCTCACCGGTCCCGAGCAGTTGGACTTCCTCCTCGACGGGTTGTCGGAGGATGCGGTCCAGTGGAAGCTCGTCGGCAACCCGGTGCTGATCGCACCGCTCCGCTTCCCGAGCACGGTCGACACGGCGGCCACGGAAGGGATCCGGCAGCTGGTGGACGGCGAGGTGATGGCACGGGGCACACCCTTGGCCGGCGGCGTGCCGTACAACGTCGACCAGTGGGACGGGTACCCGGCGGAGCGGGCAAGGGTGCTCGACCATCTCCGCGACGGCGACATCCGCGACGTCGTCTTCCTGACCGGTGACATGCACGCCGGCTGGGCGATCGAGCTGCCGAAGGATCCGGAGACCTACGCGCGCACTGGCGACAGCCTCGCGGTGGAGCTGGCCTGCACCTCGGTGACCTGCGACAACCTCGACGACTTCCTGCGCGCGCCGCCGAGGACCGTCTCACTGGCCGTCGAGCACGCGATGCAGATGAACAACCCGCACGTGAAGTACCTGGACTTCGACTCCAATGGGTTCTCCCTGCTCGAGGTGACTCCGGAGTGGGCGCAGATGGACTGGTTCACACTGATCGACCGCCGGGACCCGTATTCGGGTGCCGTGTGGTCGACCTCCTACCGGGTCATGGCCGGTACCGGGAAGATCCGTTCGGTACCCCGCCGGCCGGACGAGCCGGTCAGCGGAGGTGGTGAGCGGCGGCGGTGAGGGTCCGGGCCGTCAGCCGGCCGTCGGCGAGCCCGAGGTCGACGACGTCGTCGAACACCCGCTGGTCGCTCGCGGCGGCGCGGAAGACGGCGTCCATCACCCTCGGCCACCGGCTGGCCCAGGACGCTGTCGACGAGTGCAGCAGGTGCCGGCCGAGCCGCCGGCGCAGGGCCGTGCGGTACTCCGCTCCCGCCGAGGCGCCCGCCACCGCGGCCGCGCCGGCCAGCGCGCCCGAGAGGACCGCGTAGAAGATGCCCTCGCCGGTGAGCGGGTTGATCAGCGAGGCGGCGTCGCCCGCCAGGAGCACCCGCCCGTCGGGCGTCCGCGGCCGGCCGGTCGACAGCGGCAGCCGGTGCGCCCTGAGCTCGGCCGCGTCGACGCCGGGCAGCAGCCGCTCCAGCCCGGCCAGCAGACCCGCGCGGTTCACGCCGCCGGAGACCAGCTCGCCGTAGCCGACGTTGGCGCGACCGTCGCCCAGTGGGAACGACCACGCGTACGCGGGCCAGCGCTGTTCCGTCGTGGCGATCAGCTGCACGTCCGCCAGCCCGGCGGGCACCGGCGCGTAGCCGCGGATGGCGATCGCCAGCTCGTGCGGCGGATTGGGGGCGATGCCGAGTGCCCGCCGGACGACGGACTCCGCGCCGTCGGCACCCACCACGACTCCGGCGGTCAGGACGCCGTCGATGTCCACGCCGTCCGCCCGGACCTCCAGCCGGCGGACGACGTGCCGCCGGAACTCGGCGCCGGTGGCCAGCGCCGCCTCCAGGATGCGGCCGTCGAGGACCGCGCGCGGCACCACCCGCGCCGGCCGGTGCATCGTCCGGTCCACCACGGCCCCGCCCGGGGAGCGCAGCCGCAGCCGCGGGACGCGCGCATATCCCTCGGTCAGCACGTCGGGGTCCATCCCGAGCCCGGCGAGGACGTCGAGCGCCTCGGGGGCGATGCCGTCGCCGCAGACCTTGTCGCGGGGGAACCGGGCGCGGTCGAGCACCAGCACCCGCGCGGCCGGCTCGGCCCGGCGGGCGGCCGCGGCGCAGGCGGCCCCGGCGGGCCCGCCACCGACCACCACGACGTCCCAGTGCTCCATGACGGCAACGCTAGGCAGCCGGTACGGTCAGCGCCCGGCGGGCCGCCACTTCCGCGGCGGGCTGGTACCCCTCGACGAAGGCCAGCAGCCCCGTGACGTCGGACAGCACGCCGAAGGCGTCCAGGCGGGCGGCGATGCGCACCTGCCGTTCAGCCGCCGTAGTAGCGGAAGACCGGCTCGGCGATGCAGACCGGCTTGTCGCCGCCCTCGCGCTCGATGAGGGCCGACAGGGTCAGCTGCAGCCCGCCGGTGACCTCCTCGACCGACTTCAGGCTCGCGGTCAGCCGCACCTTGGCGCCCACCGGCACCGGCGAGGGGAAGCGGACCTTGTTCAGGCCGTAGTTGACGCCCATGACGGTGTCGGTGACGGCGAGGACCTGCGCGGTCAGCGGCGCCAGGAGCGAGAGGGTGAGGTAGCCGTGGGCGATCGGGCCACCGAAGGGGCTCTCGGCCTTGGCGCGCTCGACGTCGACGTGGATCCACTGGTGGTCGCCGGTCGCCGCGGCGAACTCGTCGACGTGCTCCTGGGTGACCTCGTGCCAGTCGCTGCTGCCGAGCTCGGTGCCCACCAGTCCGGGGAGCTCGGCCATGGTCGTCGTCGTCATGCGAGTCGGTCCTCCATCGGTGTAGGTGGGGTGTCCCAGCAACCTAGTGCTCCGGGTCTCCCGCGACTCAGCGGACGAGCGTCCGCCTCCCGTCCCTCGGGGCCGCTGCGCGGGGTTGCGCGGACCGGGTTCACTGGTCGGGTGCTCGCCTCCACCGACGGCTGGACGTCCTGCGCTCACGGCCACCGACACTGGGGGCGCGCCGGGGCAGCGGGACTGCTCCTGCACCGGGACGGCGTCGACGGGCCGGAGGTGCTGCTCCAGCACCGGGCCTGGTGGTCCCACCACGGCGGGACCTGGGGAACGCCCGGCGGTGCGCTGCACGACGGCGAGTCGGTGGACGACGGCGCCCTGCGCGAGGTCCGCGAGGAGCTCGGCCTGACCCCGGACGACGTCGTCCTCGGGGCGCGGTCGGTCGACGACCACGGGGGCTGGGCCTACACGACCGTGCTCGCCCGCCCGGCACGGCCGATCGAGGCCGCCGACCTGCAGCTGGACGGCGAGAGCACCGGCGTGGCATGGGTGCCGCTGGCACAGCTCGCCGAGGTGGACCTCCACCCGGGTCTGGCCGCGTCGCTCGGGCGGCTGCGGCAGCTGCTGGACGTTCCCGAACAGTAGATGCGCACGGCAGGCATGAGGTTGCTCTGCGTGGGTAGGCGCTCACCGCTTCCCTGCTCCACCCGTACATCTGAGGAGCCGGCCCTGTCCCGTGTCCACCGGCACCGCGCCCCCGGCACCGCTTCGCGCGGGGCCTCCCGGCTCGTGACCGCTCGTTCCGCACTCCAGCGCAACCGCGCCCGGATCATCCTGGTGCTCGGCCTGGCCTGCGGGGCTCTGCTCGTCGCGGCCCCCCTGGCCCTGTTCCTGTCCGGCGGCCCGTCCGGCGGCACCGGGAGCTCGCGCGACCCCGCAGGCGTGTTCACCGGCGATCGGGGCACCGGTGTTCCCGGCAGCGGTCCGGCGGGCACGGGCGTCGCCACCGAGTCGGCGCAGTCGCCCGCGTCCGGTCTGCCGCCGGTCGACACCGCCGCTGACGCGGTCCCGGTCGGTGGTGCCGCCTCGACCGGCGGGGCAGCGACCGGCGGGGCAGCGACCGGTGGGGCGGCGACCGGGGGAGCAGCGACCGGTGGGACGGCGACAGGTGGGACGGCCACAGCTGGGGCCCTCACCGGAGGCGGTGGCACCGCCGCCGGCGCGCCCGGTCCGGCCGGTGGTGGCGCGAGCCTCGGCGGCGCGCCGTCCGGGAATGGCGGGCAGCAGCCGGCTCCGGCACCCGGCGGGAGCCCAGCCCCTGGAGGTGGCAGCCCTCCGCCGACCGAGCCCAGGCCCGCGCCGCAGCCGTCCGCGCCCGAGAAGCCGTGCCCCTGCGCCGTGCTGGAGCCGGTCACCGAACCACTGGGCGACGTGCTCGACGGGGTCACCGAAGCGACCGGGGGCCTGCTGGGCAAGTGACCCGCAGCCCGGGCTCCGGCGCCCGGCTAGGTTCGGGTCCATGAGCGCCCGCGACGACGTCTCCGAGATCTTCGACAGCTCCGCCTGGGCGCCGGTCGGCGGCTTCGACTTCCAGGACATCACCTACCACCGGGCCGTCGATGCCGGCGTCGTCCGCATCGCCTTCGACCGGCCCGAGGTGCGCAACGCGTTCCGGCCGCAGTCGGTCGACGAGCTGATCACCGCGCTGGAGCACGCGCGGCTGGCCACCGATGTGGGCTGCGTGATCCTCACCGGCAACGGCCCGAGCCCGAAGGACGGCGGCTGGGCCTTCTGCTCCGGCGGCGACCAGCGGGTGCGGGGGAAGTACGGCTACGAGCACGAGACCGGGGCGAGCGGCCGGCTGCACATCCTCGAGGCGCAGCGGCTGATCCGCTTCATGCCCAAGGTCGTCGTCTGCGTCGTCCCCGGCTGGGCGGCCGGCGGCGGGCACAGCCTGCACGTCGTCTCCGACCTGACACTGGCCAGCGCCGAGCACGCCCGGTTCAAGCAGACCGACGCCGACGTGGGCAGCTTCGACGGCGGGTTCGGGTCGGCCTACCTCGCCCGCCAGGTCGGTCAGAAGTTCGCCCGCGAGATCTTCTTCCTCGGCGAGGAGTACACCGCGCAGGACGCGCACGCGATGGGCATGGTGAACCGCGTCGTCCCGCACGCCGAGCTGGAGGCGACGGCGCTGGAGTGGGGCAGGAAGATCGTGGCCAAGAGCCCCACCGCGCAGCGGATGCTCAAGTACTCCTTCAACCTCATCGACGACGGCCTGGTCGGCCAGCAGCTCTTCGCGGGGGAGACCACCCGGCTGGCCTACATGGCCGAGGAGGCCGTCGAGGGCCGGGACGCCTTCCTGGAGAAGCGTGAACCGGACTTCAGCCGCTTCCCGTGGCATGTGTGAAGCACCCTCGCCCCATCACTCGCGCTCGCGGCGGGCCCCGGGGCGGCGGCCGTTCTAGGGTTGTCCAGGGATCCCGACCGAAGGAGGACGCCGTGATCGTCGAGGTCATGACGGGCGCTGACGAGCGCCCGGAGGCCCGGGTGGTCGACGTCGACGACCTCGGCCGGCTGCACCTGGCGCTGGGCCAGGTCACCGACGAGGAGGCCGCCGAGGTGCTGGAGCGGGCGGGGCTCGGTCGGTTCGCCGACAGCGAGCACGCCCTCCTGGACGTCGCCGCGCTGCGGGCCGCCGCGGAGCCGCGGGCGACCGCCTCCGACTGGCAGGCGCGGTGGGACCAGATGATCGCCCACGCCCGGTCGAAGGGATGGCTGTCCGAGGACGGGGCGAGCCTGCAGGTCCACGTGGAGAGTGCCGCCGGGGCCTGATCGGCGTCCCGCGGCCGGGTGTGCCGGCGGTACAGCAAGATTCACATACTCAAGGTCTCAACGATTGTGCCCCGCCGATCGTTGTGGTGAGCCCGATGACCGGCCAGTATGTCGCGGTGCATATGACGTCGGGTCACGGATTCCATTCATGAGCGGGACCCCTGGGCGGCCGCTCAGCTCGGAGCTGTCCGAGCAGCTGATCTCGGTGGCGGTGGACATCCTCGCCGAGGAAGGCTGGGGCCGGCTCAACAGCGACCGGATCGCCGCCCGCGCCCGGGCGGGGAAGGCGGGGATCTACCGCCGATGGCCCAGCATGGCCGCCCTCGCCCGCCACGCGGTGGGGGGGTTCCGGCTCGTCACCGTCCCCGACCGCGACGGCGGCTCGCTCCGGGCCGACCTCGTCGCCCTGGCAGCCCGGTGGACCCGGCCGCTGGACCGTGAGGAGCGGGCGGTCGCGAGCATCGTGGGCGCCGCACGGCACGAGGAGCAGCTGCGCGCGGGTCTCGACGACGCGCTGGTGCGCCCGCTGGCCGCGGCCGTCGACGAGCTCGCCCGCCGCTCGGCTGCCCGCGGCGAACCCATCGAGGTGGGGCGGCTGGCGCTGCTCGGATCGGTGCTGCAGGCGTTCTGGTGGCAGCGCTACACCGGGCCCGGCGACGGCGCGATGAGCGAGCAGGCCGTGGAGCGCGTGGTCGACGACGTCCTGGTCCCGATCGCGGTGTCCTCCTCCGAGGCGCGCCACCGGGAGCCCGTGACCGTCTGACGCCGGTTGGGTCCGGCGCAGGCTGGGCAGTGGCGGCGCATGGGTGAACCGCGCATCGCCGTCCTGGACGTGGACGGGACCCTCGTCGACACCAACTACCAGCACGCCCTCGCCTGGTACCGGGCGTTCCGGTCGCTGGGCGAGACCTTTCCGGTCTGGCGGATCCACCGGCTGATCGGCATGGGCGGCGACCAGCTCGTCAGGGCGCTCGGCGGCGACGAGGTCGAGCAGCGCATCGGTGACCAGGCCCGCGAGCGCTGGGTCCGGGAGGTCGACCCGTTGATGGCGGAGACGGCGCTGCTGCCCGGTGCCCGCGAGTTGATCGTCGCGCTCACCGAGCGTGGCCATCGCGTGGTGCTGGCCAGCTCCGGCAAGCCCCACCACGTCGACCGCGCGCTGGACCTGCTCGACGCCCGCGAGCTGGCCGAAGCGTGGACGACCAGCGACGACGTCGAGGCGACGAAGCCCGCGCCGGACCTGCTGCAGGTGGCGCTGACCAAGCTCGGGGAGCCGGTGGACGCTCCGGCGCTGGTCATCGGCGACTCCGTCTACGACGTCGAGGCCGCCAAGAACGCCGGGATGCCGGCGATCGTCGTCCGGTCCGGCGGCTTCGGCGACGAGGAGCTGCGGAACGCCGGCGCTCTGGGCATCTACGACACCCCGGCCGACCTCACGGCTGCCCTGGACGAGACCGACCTGTCCTGAGCCGGTCTGCGGAGGCAGGCGGCCTCAGGACGCCGCGGAGCTGCGGCCGAGGCGGCGGAGCAGCTCGCCGGGGTGGTCGGTGATGACCGCGTCGACGCCCAGCTGCTGCACGAGGTTCATGTCGGCGGGTCGGTTGACCGTCCACACGTGCACCTGCTTGCCGGCGGCGTGGGCGTCGGCGACGAAGGCCGGGTCCGACCGGATCAGCGCGATCCCGGGCCCCACCGCCGTCGCGGCGCCGCTCAGCAGCTCCCGGCGCACCGGCCGCAGCCGCTTGCCGATCAGCTGGACGGTGGGTACGCCCGGCGCCAGCTCGCTCATCCGGCGCACGGCCAGCTGGGAGAAGCTCATCATCCGGACGGCGGGCCGCCCGGCCCACTCGACCGGCCGCCCGTCGCCCAGCCCCTTGCCCAGCAGCCCGTGACGGCGCAGGCACGCCACGAGTGCCTCCTCGACCCTGCGGGAGTGCCGCGTCGGGTGCTTGGTCTCGATCGCCAGGCGGACGGTGCCGGGCGTGGCGGTGATGTACTCGAGCAGTCGCTCGAGCGTGAGGACCAGGCCGTTCTCGACGTCGGGCTCGTCGGTCACCGAGGTGATCTCGTCATCGGCCCAGCGATGGGCGACCCGGCGGGGCTTCCGCGCGCCGAACTGGTACTGCTCGAGCTCGGCGAGGCGCAGCGCGGAGACGATGCCACGCCCGTTGGACGTGTGCCGGATCTGCCGGTCGTGCACGCAGACCAGGACGCCGTCCCTGGTGAGGCGCACGTCGCACTCGACGGCGTCCGCGCCCACGACGGTGGCCTGCCGGAAGGCAGCGAGCGTGTGCTCGGGGGCCTGGGACGCGACGCCGCGATGGGCGACGACCTCGGGGACGCTCAACGGAGCGGAGCATGGGGAGCGACCGGCACCGGCACATCTTCCCCTGTCCCGGCGGCCGGCGCGTACCGGAGCGACGTCCAGATCAAGCAGCGCAACGAATGCCGCGGGCGGGGGAGCGCATCAGCCGGCCCGGAGCGTGCGGTACTCGGCAAGGCCGGCCATGGGCGGTCGCTCCGCGACGGCGACGGAGCGGCTGTACGGCACGAACCGGGTGCCGTCGTGCCGGAACTGGGTGAGCAGTCCGCTGGCGGTGAGCGGCTGCTGCCCCGCCCGCTCGCACGCGGCGCGGGCGAGCACCGTCGAGACGACCTCGCCGGCCATCGCACCGAGCGCCTCCTGGGACTGGGAGGTGTGCCGGCGGACGCCGAGGTCGACCTGGGCGAGGGAGGAGAGCCCGCCCAGCCGGAGCAGGTCGATGAGCAGCCCCACCTCGACCCCGTAGGCGGACACGAACGGCACCTGCTCCAGGGCCGAGCGACGCCCGGCGTACTCGCCGCCGAGCGGTTGGACGAATCCCGCGAGCTCGGGCCACAGCGCGTTGAGCAGCGGCCGGGCGGTCAGCTCGGTGACCCGGCCTCCGCCCCCGGGCTGGACGTGCCCGTCCACCTCGAGCGGCCGGGTGTAGCAGCCCTTGACGTAGTCGACCTGCGGGTCGGTGAGCAGCGGCCCGAGCAGACCGGGCACGTAGTGGGCCACGTCGCCGATGAGGTCGGCGTCCAGGAAGACCACGAGGTCACCGGTGGTGGCGGCCAGCGACTTCCACAGCGCCTCACCCTTGCCCGGCCGGGTGCCGTGGCCGGGGAGCACCTCGGTGGTGGCGACGACGGCAGCGCCCGCGGCCCGGGCGACCGCGGCCGTGGCGTCGGTGGAGTCGGAGTCCACGACCAGCAGCTCGTCGACCAGTGGCAGCTCGACCATCCAGCGCTCCCGCAGGTCGGCGACCAGGCGCCCGACCGACGCCTCCTCGTTCCGGGCCGGCAGGACGACGCTGACCCGGTGCCCGCCCCGTCTCTTGGCGCGGAGGAGGCCGTCCACGTCTATCTCGGCCAGGGCGGCGGCGGACGTCGTGCGCTGCTCGAACCAGGCGCGGGCGTCGGGTCTCACCGCCCCACTGTCGACCAGGACGGCGGACCGCACCAGGACGGCACCCCGCTGTTCACGTGTTCGTCACCGGAGGCCGTGCGGTGACGGTGCCGACCTGTCGCAGCCGGTCGGCACCCGGTAGGAACGTCCCATGGTCCGCAGGTTCACGACCGTCGAGGAGTACGTCGAGGCGCTGCCCGACGACGCCCGGTCGGTGATGGAGGAGGTGCGCCGCGTCGTCCACCGGGTGGTGGGCGGCGCCCAGGAGACCATCAGCTACCAGATGCCGACGTTCCTCCTGGACGGGCAGCCGCTGGTCCACGTCGCCGCGTGGAAGAGGCACCTGGGCCTCTACCCCCTGCCCCCGATGGACGGCGAGCTGGCGGCGGAGGTCGAGCCCTACCGCGGAGCCAAGGACGCCATGCAGCTCCGCTACGACCGGCCGGTGCCCTACGCGCTGGTGGAGCGCGTCGTCGCGGTGCTGCTGGAGCGCCGCCGCGCCGGCGGCGACTGATCCGCGCAGCGACCGACCCGCACGCGGTTCACGTCCACCCCCGCGGCCGGTACGGTCCCGTCCCATGACATGGCTGGTCACGGGGGGCGCCGGTTACATCGGCGCTCACGTGGTGACGGCCATGCGCGCCGCCGGGGACGACGTCGTGGTGCTCGACGACCTGTCCACGGGCGAGGAGCACCGGGCCGGTGACGTGCCGCTGGTCGTCGGCAGCACTCTCGACGGCGACCTCGTCCGGGGGGTCCTGGCCGAGCACGGCGTGCGCGGCATCGTCCATCTCGCCGCGAAGAAGGCGGTGGAGGAGTCGGTCCGCGAGCCGCTGCGCTACTACCGGGAGAACGTCGAGGGCCTGCGAGCGCTCCTGGAGGCGGCGACGTCGTCCGGGGTGGAGTCGTTCGTCTTCTCCTCCAGCGCGGCGGTCTACGGGGCGCCCGACGTCGACCTCGTCGACGAGAGCACGCCGTGCCGCCCGGTGAACCCCTACGGTCGCACCAAGCTGATCGGCGAGCAGCTGGTCGGCGACGTGGCGGCCGCGACCGGCCTTCGCTACGCCGCGCTCCGCTACTTCAACGTGGCCGGCTGCGCCACGCCGGAGCTGGGCGACCGCGGTGCCACCAATCTCGTCCCCATGGTGTTCGAGCGGCTCGCCGCGCGACAGGCCCCGGTGATCTTCGGCGACGACTATCCGACCCCCGACGGCACGTGCGTCCGGGACTTCGTGCACGTCTCCGACATCGCGTCGGCGCACGTGGCCGCGGCCCGGGCCCTCGCCGACGGGGGTGTGACGGAACTGATCGCGAACGTCGGCCGCGGTGCGGGCGTCTCGGTGCGGGAGATGGTGTCCATCGTCCGCGACGTCACCGGCACGGCGGACGACGCCTGGGCCGAGCCCGTCGTGCGCCCGCGGCGCCCCGGCGACCCGCCCCGGGTGGTCGCCGCTGCCGACACGATCGCGCAGGTGCTGGGCTGGCGGGCGCAGCACGGGGTGCGCGCGATGGTGGAGTCGGCGTGGGCGGGGTGGCCGCGGGCCTGAGCTCAGCGAGGGCCGTCACCCGGTCCGACGGGCGCCGGGTGCCGGGCCAGTGCCGTCGGGCTGTCCTCCCCGACGGCCGCGCCCTCGCCGGTCGGCTCGGGGTGGCCGAGATCGGTGAGCCAGCCGCGCAGCACCCGGTGCAGGTGCTCGGCGCCGACGATCTCCCCCGGGGCCTGCCAGCCCCGCGGGTGGGCGAGGAAGGCATGCTGCTGGGGGCCGCCGAGCCCGCCGTGCGAACCCACGTGCGGCTCGAACGCGGAGGCCTCGTCGGTGTCGGGGTCGTAGCGGCTGTTGATGACGACGTCGGCGCAGTGCGGGAACGTCGAGACGCGGGCCACCAGCGCCGCGGCGTGCTTGCCGTAGGGCAGCAGCGGGTCGGTGCCGATGACCACGCCGCTGGCCAGCCGGTGCAGCCCCTCGCGGCCGAGCACCACCGGACCGAACTCGTGCGAGCGCACCAGCAGGAACCCGACGCCGTCGTGGTCGACCAGGCCGGGCAGCAGACCTGGCCAGTGCCGCTCGATCTCCTCGAGCGGGACCCGGCCGGGGATGTCGGGGAAGGACACCATCGCCTGGTGGCCGGAGACCACGCAGACCACGCCGGGAGCCACCCGCGGCACCGCACCGGTCAGGCCGGCCTCCAGCGAGTGCTCGTGACGGACCGCCTCGGCCCGCTCCACCCGGCCGCGCAGCCGACGGGCGATGAGGCCGCTGCTCTCACCGAGGGCCGTGGCCACCTGCCAGCTCTCGACCGGACGGCGACTGTCCTTGGTCCCGGTCGTCGGCTGCCTCCCCGGCGAGCCGCAGAGCCGGCCGACCAGCTCCTCGATCGACTCCCCGAACCGGTCGGTGAACGCCCAGCCCTGCGTCTGCCCGTGGTCGGAGAGGACGACGAGGTGGTACTCCCGCGGCGCGACCGAGGCGGCGCGGTGCAGGCGGCCCAGCTGCTGGTCGATCGTGCGCAGCACGGCGAGGCTGTCGGCCCGCTCGAGACCGCCGTGGTGGGCGGCCTCGTCGTAGCCGAGGAAGTCGGAGTAGACGACGGGGCGGCCGGCGAGCATGTCGTCCAGGAGCGCGAAGACGACGACGTCGCGGGAGATGACGGTGACCCCGGGGCGCGCCAAGGGGTAGATGCCGCCGCGGTTGACCCGGGGCCGGACGTCGTCGCGTCGCTCGCGCGCGGCGGCGGCCAGCTCGCGGACGACGTCGACCAGCGAGACGGCGATGGTGCGCAGCGCGTTCACCGGGTTGGCGAAGTAGGCGTAGTAGCCGGAGCCGACGCGCTCGCGGGTGCGCCGGGGAACGCGTGCCCGTGCCGGGACGACGTGCGACAGCGAGCTCATGGTGAGGCTCACGTGTGCCGCGTCGCCGGTGAAGAGGTTGCCGCGGCCGGCACCGTCCGGGGCGAGCAGCCCGCGCCCGTCGGAGTGCCGCCGCTCGACCTCGAACGCGTCGGCGGGATTGGAGACGCGGGTGAGGTGGTCGCGGTCCTTCTCGTACCAGCGGAACCCGAGGATGTCGTGGTTGGAGCCGTGCAGGATCCCGGTGACCGAGGCGCCGGTCTGGGAGCTCCAGTCGGTGTGCCAGGAGGTCATGCTGTGGCTGCCCGAGCGCAGCCAGGAGGCCAGGTTCGGCATCCAGCCGTCGCGGACGGCGCGGTGGGCGGTGTCGTAGGAGAGCGCGTCGATCTGCAGGAACAGCACGCCGGGCGGGCGCTCGGCCGCGCCGGGGGTGGCCCGCGCGCGGCGGCGGGCCCGGCGGAAGAAGATCTCGTCCTCGTCGACGGCGAGCAGGCTGCTGACCACACCGGACACGGCCGCGAGGACGACGGTCACGATCACCGCTTCGCGCAGGCCGGCCACCACGACGCCCGGGACGGCGAAGGAGACGGCGAGCACCACCGCCGCGAACAGCAGGAAACTGCCCAGCCCGAGCGTGAAGAAGGCGACGGGCAGCACCACCCGCATGACCAGCGGCCATACGAGGGCCGAGAGCAGGCCGAGCAGCAACGCCATGACCGGCGCCTGCCACCAGGAGGGCAGGGCGAAGCCGTCGACGTGGCGGCTGAGGACGACCAGCGCCCCGGTGGCGGCGGCCCACGTGGTCAGCACGCGGGCGAGGGTGCGGCCGGTGCGCAGCAGCCGGCCGTAGGGAGGGGTGTCGGTCATGAGGTCTCGCAGCGCTCCGGTTGGCGGGCGGCCGGCACCGGGCGGCGACGCCGGGCGGTGACCAGGTTCGTGACCGCGCCGACGGCGAGGACGAGGACGGTGGCGACCAGCACGGCGACCAGCGGGGAGTCGAAGATGCCGCCGCTGACCACGCCGAGCAGCGTGTAGGCCAGCGCCCACAGGAACGCCGCCGCCAGGGACGCCGGGACCAGCCGTCGCCACGGGTAGGCCAGCGCGCCGGCGGCGACCAGGACGGGGATCCGGCCGGCGGGCAGCAGCCGGCCGGCGACGATGATCTGCCAGCCGTGCAGGCGGAACCGCTCGCAGACCTTCTCGATGCGCTCGGCGTGCTCTCCGCGCGTCATCCACCGGACCGCCGCCGAGCCGCCGAAGCGGCTGATCGCGAAGGTGATCAGATCGCCGGCGAGCGCGGCCAGGGTCGAGACGGCGAGCACCAGGGTCAACGCGCGGCTGTCCGTGGTCGTCGCGAACGCGGCGGCGGTGCCGACGACCAGGCTGGTCGGCACCACCGGGACGACCGAGCCGAGCAGGACCAGCCCGAAGAGCAGGGGCAAGCCGACCGCGGATTCGCCGTCCCAGGCCGAGGCGAGCACGTCGACGTTCACGCGGCCTCCGCCGGCTGGGAGAGGTCGACCGCGGCACCGGGCTCGGTGAGCAGGACCCGGGTGTCCAGGCCGCGCGCGGCGACCTCGGTGGCGAAGGCGCGCGGCGGGTCGACCAGCAACCGCCGCATGCGTGCGCGCAACGGCGAGGGGAGCGACACCATCCCGGCGACGGTCATCGTGCCCCAGTGCACCGGGACGACCAGGCGCGGCCGGATGAGCGCGGTGGCGTCCGCGGCGGTCACCGGGTCCAGGTGGCCGGGTCCCAGTGTCGGACCCCAGCCCCACACGGGCAGCAGGGCGACGTCGACGGCGCGGTCGCCGAGGATCCGCATGCCGTCGAACAGGCCGGTGTCGCCGCTGACGTAGACGGTGGACCCGCCGCCC
This sequence comes from uncultured Blastococcus sp., assembly GCA_902805535.1. Lineage (GTDB taxonomy): Bacteria > Actinomycetota > Actinomycetes > Mycobacteriales > Geodermatophilaceae > Blastococcus_B. Next base: position 17,208 of record CADCTN010000058.1, read on the forward strand.
TCGAGCAGGAAGCCGATGGCCTCGGTGTCGGGTCCGTGGGTGAAGCGTGGGCCCCAGCGGTGGCCGCTGTGCTCGGCGCGGACGGCGGTGATGCGCAGGTCGCCGTCGGAGAGGGCCTCGCCGGCGGACAGCTCGTCGACGTGGGGAAAGCCGCGGCCGCGGAGCCACGCGCCGGCGCCGCGGGGCACCACGATGCGGGTGCGCGGCCCGACCGCGCGCAGCGACGGGAGGTGCAGGTGGTCGCCGTGCAGGTGGCTGATCAGCACGACGTCGACGCCGGCCCAGGTCGCGGGGTCGGGCAGCGGCACGACGCGGCGCAGCATGCCGACGGCGGTCGCGAGCAGGGGATCGGTCAGCACGGTGCGGCCGGCCAGCTCGACCCGGACGGTCGAGTGCCCGAGGAAGTGCAGTACCGGGCTCGTCACTGCGTCAGTAAACGCCCGCGTGGAGACAGTGCCCAGGCATTCGGGCACATCAGGGGGACGACGGCGAGGAAATGGGGGACAACCCTGAGGAACGTGCGGGGTGGTCGTCCCCGGGTCCGGAGTCAGCCGACGGGGACGGCGAGCAGCGCGTCGAGGTCGTCGGCCGTCAGGTCGTGCGGCTCGCTCCGCCCGTTCAGCAGCTGCGCACCGGCGGCGACGACGGCGTCCCGGAGCTCCGGGGTGCCGATGCCGCCGACGACGGTGGTCAGGCCGAAGCCGGCATTCGTCCGCAGGATCGCGGCCAGCACCTGCAGCGCGCGGACGGTGTCGTCGCGGGTGGCCAGGGCGGCGACGTCCACGCGGACCACGTCGAGGGAGACCCGGGCCAGCAGCGCGAAGAGGCTGTGGCCCATGCCGTAGTTGTCCAGGCAGAGCCGCACACCGCCGCGGCGCGCCGACTCGAGCTGGGGGACCAGCGTGGCGGACGCGGTGAGCAGCGTCTCCTCGCTGAAGGACAGCATCAGGCGGGATGCCGGGAGACCGGAGGCGGCCAGGGCCCCGGCGACGTCGGCAGCCAGGCCGTCGGCGGTGGCGAAGCCGGCGGGGAGGCTCACCGCGACGCCGATGCGCTCGTCGGCCAGCCGGGCGACGACGCCGGCCGCCTCGTGGAGCAGCCACGTCTGCAGCTCGGCAGCGCGGCCCAGCCGCTCGGCGAAGCCCCACAGGTCGATCCCGCGGACGGCGGCGTGCTCGGAGTGGGACCAGGTGGGCACGGCGTGCAGCCACTCGATGCGGCCGTCGGGGGTGCAGGCGGCGTCCAGGCGCACGTCGAAGACGCCCTCGGCAACGACGTCGAGGAAGTCGGCGTGGCTCTCGACGCCCGCCGGCGGCGCGTCGTCCCCGGCGAGACGGACGCAGCCCTTGCCGGCGGCCTTGGCGTCGCGCAGCGCGACGTCGGCCCGCCGGAAGGCGACCTGCCCGCCGGCGGCGCCGAGGGAGGCCACCCCGACGCTGGCGCCCACGGCGAAGGCCCCCTCGCTGGTGCGGTGCGGCATGCCCAGGGCGTGGACGACCCGCTGCGCGACGTCCTCGGCCTCGGCCATGCTGCCGGTGACCAGGACGGCGAACTCGTCGCCGCCGAGGCGGGCGACCAGGTCGTCCTCGCGGACGACGGTGTGCAGCCGGCGGGCCATCTCGACCAGCAGCTGGTCACCGGCCTCGTGCCCGGCGACGTCGTTGACGGCCTTGAAGCCGTCGAGGTCGAGCACGAGCAGGCAGCGCTGTTCGTGCGACGGCGTGGCCAGCTCCCGGAACAGCATGGCGCGGTTGGGCAGGCCGGTGAGGTGGTCGGAGTAGGCCATCCGCTCGAGCTCACGCTCGCGGGTGCGGCGCTCGGTGACGTCGCGCAGGTAGAGGACCCGGCGGCCGCTGCCCGGGCGCTCGGTGGAGGCGGCCTCGATCTCGCGGGGCGACCCGACGACCGAGAAGTGCAGCGGCGGGCCCTCGCCGACGGGGACGTCCAGGGTGCCGGTGCGCACGGCGTCCCGGTCGGCGGGGGCGACCAGGTCCAGCAGCGACACCTCGTCGGCCGCGTCGGCCCCGAGCCCGAGCAGGGAGCGCGCGGCCGGGGAGGTGAACAGCAGGCGGAACTCGCCGTCCATGATCGCGATGCCGTCGGAACTGGCCTCGACCAGCTCGCGGAAGTCCTCCTCGCTGCGGACCAGGTCCTCGGTCATGCGGCCGTCCTCGCGCATGCGCAGGACGAGGCGGACCGCCATCAGGGTCAGCACGATCCCGATCCCGATCTCGGCGGCGAAGGAGTGCTCGTGGTTCTTCCACTCCATCATCCCGATGGCCACGGGCAGGGACAGCAGCGCGCCGACGACCAGCGCCATGCCGACCGGGCTGACCACGGGGGCGGCGGCCTTGGCGGTGTGGTCGGCGAACCGCTTCGGCGCGAGGCTCGCCGCGACTACGACGGTCAGCAGGCCCATGGCGGCCGAGACGTCGGAGACCGCCGTCCAGAAGGCGGAGGGGTCGACGATGGCCATCGCCTCGGCCACGCCGCCGATCGCCTGCCAGGCCACAGCGCCGATCATGACGCTGGCCGACCGGCGCAGGGCCGCCGTCGAGACGGTGCACAGCGCGCCGGCGCCGCCGAGCATCACGGCGCTGTAGGCGCCGTACATCAGCACGAGGGAGCGCAGGTCCTCGGGCGCGTCGGCCGGGTTCACCAGCGGCGTCCGGAGCACCTCGGTGACGGCGAGCAGCGCGACGGTGATGACCAGGCCGTCGGCGACCAGCGCGGGCCAGCGGGTGCGGCTGACGCGGCGGGCCAGCAGCGCGCAGACGAGCACCGGCGAGAGGGCGCCGGTGAAGAGGAGGACGTCGTCAACGCCGAAACCGTCCAGCGCCGGACCGGGGAAAGCGGCCGCGAGCCACTGGCCGGACATGAAGAGCAGCGCGGCGTACCCGACGATCCGCCAGGGGCGGCCGGCGACGCGGTCCATGGGGCGGGCGATGCGGAACAACTCCCGGGCCGAGACCGCGGCGACGCCGCCGAGGACGATCTCGTCCCACTGCATGCCGGTCCCGTCGGGAGTGCTGAACGGGACGGTGAGCGCGAAGCCGACGAGCGCCAGCGGCACCGTCCACCGGACGCTGCGGGGAATGCTCACGGCGTCATCGCCGGGAGCGCCGAGGTGTCGGGCAAGACCCAGGCGCCGGCTCGCTGTGGACGGCGACCAGCCCGGTGTGCCGCGACGCGGACGCGACCTGGAGCGCGGGCCTTGGCTGGCCCAGGTCGGGTGCGGTGGTCACACGATCTGATCGGAAGATGCGACGGTCGGCTGCAGCGACCTTCCCGATCCGTCACCCCGACGGGGTGGCCGTCGTCCGGATGTCCACCAGCTGCCCGGCCGCTTCAGCCGGACAGGTAACGGATGCCGGACGTCGCTCCCCTCTGGTCACGCCCGTCACACGAGTCGGCGGCCGGGCGGCTGTCCTCGCTAGCGTCGCCCGTGCGACGACGATCCGGAGAGAGGCACCGATGGCGACGACCGGCCGACCCGCGGACCACCACCACGTGGACGTCGTCCGCAAGTGCTTCACGGTCGGCTTCTGGCTGCTCGCCGCCGGTGCGTCCGCAGTCCTCGGTCTCGACCTCGAGGTGGACGGCTGGCTCTGAGGTCCCGGTTCGGGTCAGCGGGCGGTAGGGGGCGCTGACGGACGCGAGCGCCTGCCTGGTCGCGCGGCGAACAGCCAGGTGAGCAGCGCATGTCCCGCCACCCCCAGCGCGGCTCCCGTCGCGTTCGTGACGACGTCGACCGGTGTGGCGTCCCGCTCCGCCAGAGGGAACTGCGCCGCCTCGACGCCGACCGACACCGCGACGCAGATCAGCCAGACGAGCCTGCGGCTGGTGCGCGGAAGCACGTAGCAGAGCAGCAGGCCGGCCGGGACGAAGAGCAGCACGTTGGCCGCCCGCTCCACGTCGCGACTGGTGATCCACTCGAGCGCGCCGACCCCTCGGACAGCGGCGGCGCTCTCGGCGAAGACGGCGCCGGGCGAGGCCCCGAGCGTCACCGCGGCGAGGAACGCCACGTAGGCGGCCAGTGCGGTGGCCGCCGCGCGACGGCTCATGGGCCCAACCCTAATCGGGACGGCGATGCGGCTCGCCGTCGTCGCGCCGGATCCCGACGTCGGTGGCAGCATGTTCGAGGTGAAGACCTGGCTCGACACGTGGCCGGTGTACCGGCAGCTGACCGGCTCCGATCCGCTGGGCCGCGGCAAGGCCGCGCGCAGCAAGGCGACCGAGGCGACGGTGTCGCGCACCGCGACCGCCGACCGCGTCGCCAAGAGCGTCTGCCCCTACTGCGCCGTCGGCTGCGCGCAGAAGGTGTACGTGCAGGACGAGAAGATCACCCAGATCGAGGGTGACCCCGATTCGCCGATCAACCGCGGCCGGCTGTGCCCGAAAGGCAGCGCGAGCAAGCAGCTGGTGACGAGCCCCACCCGGGTCACCACGGTCAGGTACCGCCGTCCGTTCGGGACGGACTGGGAGGACATGGACCTGGACACGGCGATGGAGATGATCGCCGACCGCGTCCTGGAGGCCCGCCGCAAGGGCTGGCAGGACGAGGTCGGTCCAGCGGGCGACCGGCGCCGGGTCGATCGAACGATGGGGATAGCGAGCCTCGGAGGGGCGACCCTCGACAACGAGGAGAACTACCTCATGAAGAAGCTCTACAGCGCCCTGGGCGCCATCCAGATCGAGAACCAGGCCCGGATATAGCACTCCGCGACGGTGCCCGGTCTGGGTGCCTCGTTCGGCCGTGGTGGCGCGACCAACTTCCTGGAGGACCTGGCGAACTCCGACTGCATCGTCATCGAGGGTTCGAACATGGCCGAGTGCCACCCGGTGGGATTCCAGTGGGTGGCTGAGGCGAAGGCGCGCGGCGCCAAGATCGTGCACATCGACCCGCGGTTCACCCGCACCAGTGCGATCGCGGACCTGCACGTGCCGCTGCGCATCGGCACCGACATCGCCTTCCTCGGCGGGCTGATCAGGTACGTCCTCGACAAGGAGCTGTACTTCAAGGACTACGTGGTCGCGTACACCAACGCCGCCGCCCTCGTCGGGGAGGACTACGTCGACTCCGAGGACCTCGACGGCCTGTTCTCCGGCTTCGATCCCGAGA
>CADCTN010000059.1 GCA_902805535.1 uncultured Blastococcus sp.
CGGGCGCACACCTGGTGCTCGCCCGCCGCGCACTGCGCGCACCGCCCGCAGGCGTTGACGAACGGGACGGTCACCCGGTCGCCGACCCGCCACCGCCGGACGCCGGCCCCGGTCGCGGCCACCGTGCCGGCCAGCTCGTGCCCGGGGACGTGCGGCAGGACGACATCGGGGTCGTGGCCCTGCCAGGCGTGCCAGTCGCTGCGGCAGATCCCGCTGGCCGCCACCGCCACGACGACGCCGTCGGGAGCCGGATCCGGCGCGGGGACGTCCCGGACCGTCAGCGGGCCGGTGAAGGACTCGAACAGGAGCGCGCGCATGGCACGAGCCTGCCCTGCGCCAGGGTCGACCATGGTTTCAGGGCGACTGATACTTTCCTCGGACACGGCTCCGGAGGTCCCATGACCGCGTTCCTGCTCAGCGCCCACGTGCTCGCCGCCATCGTCTTCATCGGTCCGATGACCGTGGCGGTGAGCCTCTTCCCCCGCTACGCCCGCGAGGCGGTGCGCAGCGGCGCGTCCACCGGCCTCCCGGCCGTGCACCTGCTGCACCGCATCACCCGCGTCTACGCCGTCCTGGCCCTGGCGGTGCCGGTGTTCGGCATCTCCACCGCGCTCGCCCTCGACGTCCTCACCGACGCCTGGGTGCTCGTCTCCATGGCGCTCACCGCTCTCGCCGGGCTGCTGCTGGCACTGGTCGTACTGCCCCGTCAGGCCGCGGTGCGCGCCGAGCTCGACCGTGGCGCCGGCGGCGTCGACGTCCGCGCCCTGGCCATGGGGGCGGGGTTGTTCAACCTGCTGTGGGCGACGGTCGTCGTCCTCATGATCGTGCGCCCCGGCTCGACGACGGGAGTCTGACGGTGGACCTCCGGTGGCTCCGGCTGGCCTCCTGGAGCGAGACGCTGTCCCTGCTCGTGCTCCTGGTGAACCTGGCGACGGCGCACGTCGAGGCGCTCGCCTCGCTGCTGGGGCCGGTGCACGGCTGCGCGTACCTGGCGACGATCGCGACGGCGTTCCTCGTCCCTCTGCCGTCGCGCGCCCGGAAGCTGACCCTCGTCCCGGGGATCGGCGGCCTGCTGGCCCTCCGCACGGTCGGGTCTGCTATCCCTGGCCCATGACCCAGCCGCCGGCCGACAGCCCGGTGATGCTCACCGTCCTGGCCGGGCGGGCGTGGGAGGCCCGGCTGACCACCGCGCTGCGGGCGCACGGGCTCTCGCTGCGCCACCTCGGCGCGCTGGGCCACCTCGCGGCCACGCCGGGGCTGTCCTACACCGACCTGGCACGGCGCGCGCGGGTAACCGTGCAGAGCATGCACGCGACGGTCGCCGCCCTGGCCGCGCTCGGCGCCGTCCGGGAACCGGGCGCCGGACGCGGGCGGGCCGCGCTGCTGGAGGTCACCGACCGGGGGCAGGAGCTGCTGGCGACCGGCCGGGACGTCGTCGCCGCGATGGACGCCGAGCTCACCGCCGCCCTGCCCCCGCCGGCCCGGGCCGGCCTGACCCTAGGCCTGCTGAGCGGGTTGCGCGCCGCGACCGGGCAGCCCCCCGACGGTGGCTGAGCCCGGGGCCGGTGTGACGGGCGTCGCCCGGCGTCCTAGGATCGGCGTGGCTCACGAGAGGCAGCGACAAGCACCTGGCTGGCTGCCCGGCAACCTCAACTCCGTCTGAGGTGCTCCAGGGGAAGAGCCGGCTGGACGACGTCCGTCGCCCGGCAAGGACGGAGTTCCCGTGCGCCGCGGGATCTCCCGCGAGCGAAGAGGAGACGGCGCATGACCGACCCACAGAGCTGGAGCTTCGAGACCCGGCAGATCCACGCCGGCACGAGCCCCGACCCCACCACCGGCGCCCGGGCGCTGCCGATCTACGCGACCACGGCCTACCAGTTCCGCGACAGCAAGCACGCCGCGGACCTGTTCGCCCTCGCCGAGATGGGCAACATCTACACCCGCATCATGAACCCGACGCAGGACGCGCTCGAGCAGCGCGTGGCCTCCCTGGAGGGCGGGGTCGCCGCGCTCGCCGTGGCCAGCGGGCAGTCCGCGACCACGCTGTCGATCCTCAACGTCGCCGAGGCCGGCGACCACGTCGTCGCCTCCGCCTCGCTCTACGGCGGCACCTACAACCTGCTGCACCACTCGCTGCCCAAGCTCGGCGTCACGGTCTCCTTCGTCGAGGACCCCGACGACCCGCAGGCGTGGCAGGCCCTGGTCCGGGACAACACCAAGGCCTTCTTCGGCGAGACCATCGGCAACCCCAAGGGCGACATCCTCGACATCGAGACCGTCGCCGGCGTCGCGCACCGCAACGGCGTGCCGCTGATCGTCGACAACACCATCGCGACGCCGTTCCTCATCCGGCCCTTCGAGTTCGGCGCCGACGTCGTCGTCCACTCCGCCACCAAGTACCTGGGCGGCCACGGCACGGCCATCGCCGGCCTGATCGTCGACGGCGGGACGTTCGACTGGTCCGGCGGCAAGTTCCCCGGCTTCACGACGCCGGACCCGACGTACCACGGCGTCGTCTACAAGGACCTCGGTGCGCCGGCCTACGCGCTGAAGGCCCGCGTCCAGCTGCTGCGCGACCTGGGCCCGGCCATCTCGCCGTTCAACGCCTTCCTGGTGGTGCAGGGCATCGAGACGCTGTCGCTGCGCATCGAGCGGCACGTCGAGAACACGCTGAAGGTGGCGCGGTTCCTCGAGGCCCACGACGAGGTCAACCGGGTCAACTACCCGGGGCTGGAGTCCTCCCCCTGGCACGCGGCGCAGCAGAAGTACGCGCCCAGGGGCGCCGGCGCGGTGCTGACCTTCGAGCTGCACGGCGGCCGCGAGGCCGGCCAGAGGTTCGTCGAGGCGCTGGAGCTGCACAGCCACGTGGCCAACATCGGCGACGTCCGCAGCCTGGTCATCCACCCGGCCTCGACGACGCACTCGCAGCTCACCGCCGACGAGCAGGCCACGACCGGTGTCACCCCGGGACTGGTGCGCCTGGCCGTCGGCCTGGAGGGGATCGAGGACATCCTCGCCGACCTCGAGGCCGGCTTCCGCGCCGCCAAGGCTGCCTGACAGATGGCTGGGTGGGTCGAGGGGGATCCGGTCGGCGACCGGGTCTTCCTCGACCTGCCCGCGTTCGCCCCCGAGCGCGGCGGTGAGCTCCCGTCGGTGCGGATCGCCTACGAGACGTGGGGGACGCTCGCGGCCGACGGCGGCAACGCCGTCCTGGTCGAGCACGCGCTCACCGGGGACAGCCACGTCGTGGGCGCGGCCGGACCGGGGCACCCGACGGCCGGGTGGTGGGACGGGCTGGTCGGCCCCGGCGCCGCGCTGGACACCGACCGGTTCTTCGTCGTCTGCGCCAACGTGCTCGGCGGATGCCAGGGGACGACGGGGCCGTCGTCCCCGGACCCGGACGGCGTCCGCTGGGGGTCGCGGTTCCCCGAGGTGACGGTCGGTGACCAGGTCCGGGTTGAGGCGGCGCTCGCCGACGCGCTCGGCATCGACCGCTGGGCCTGCGTCGCCGGCGGGTCGATGGGCGGGATGCGGGCGCTGGAGTGGGCGGTGGCGATGCCCGAGCGGGTGGGGGCGCTGTTCTTCCTCGCCTCGGGCGCCGTGGCCACCGCCGACCAGATCGGCACCCAGACCACCCAGCAGGCCGCCGTCCGCGCCGATCCCCGCTGGGCCGGCGGGGACTACGACCCGGCCGATGCGCCGGTGGACGGGCTGGGCATCGCCCGCCGCATCGCCCACCTCACCTACCGCAGCGCGTTCGAGCTGAGCGAGCGGTTCGGCCCGCACGTGCAGGAGGACGGCCGGTTCGCCGTCGCGAGCTACCTGGAGCACCACGCCGACAAGCTCGGCCGCCGCTTCGACGCCGGCAGCTACGTCGTGCTCACCGAGACCATGAACAGCTGGGACGTCGGCCGCGGGCGGGGCGGGGTGGCGGCCGCGCTGTCCCGGGTCACGGCGCGGTCGGTGGTGGCCGGCGTGGACAGCGACCGGCTGTACCCGGTGGAGCTCCAGCAGCAGGTGGCCGACGGCCTCGGCGTCCCGTTGCGGGTCGTCCCGTCGCCGTACGGGCACGACGGCTTCCTCATCGAGACCGCCGCCGTGGGCGAGCTGGTCCGCGAGCTGCTCCCCTGACCCGACGAGATCTGCACACTCGCCCTCATCAGCGCGCTGATGAGGGCGACTGTGCAGATCTCGCCCGTGGGTAACGTCGGCGGCATGAGCTACGACGTCGCGGCGGTGCGGGCGCAGTTCCCGGCGTTGCGGGCCGGCACGGCCCACTTCGACGGCCCGGGCGGCACCCAGGTCCCCGAGCCGGTGGCCCGCGCGGTCGCCGCCACGCTGACCTCGCCCATCTCCAACCGGGGCCGGACCACCGCCGCGGAGCGCACCGCCGACGACGTCGTCACGGCCGCGCGCTCGGCCCTGGCCGACCTGCTGGGCGCCGACCCGCGCGGCGTCGTCTTCGGCCGCAGCGCCACCGCGCTCACCTTCGACGTCTCCCGGGCCCTGGCCGCCGGCTGGGGACCCGGCGACGAGGTCGTCGTGTCGCGGCTCGACCACGACGCCAACGTCCGGCCGTGGGTGATCGCCGCCGGGGCCGCCGGCGCGACCGTGCGCTGGGCGGCCTTCGACCCCGCCACCGGCGAGCTCACCGCGGACGACGTCTCCGAGGTGCTCACCGACCGCACCAGGCTGGTCGCCGTCACGGGGGCGTCCAACCTCATCGGCACCCGCCCGCCGGTCGCCGAGATCGCCGGGCGGGTGCACGCGGCCGGCGCTCTGCTCGCCGTCGACGGCGTGCACCTCACCGCGCACGCCCCGGTCGACGTCGCGGCGCTGGGCGCGGACCTCTACACCTGCTCGCCCTACAAGTTCCTCGGCCCGCACTGCGGGGTGCTGGCCGCCGGGCCGGCGCTGCTGGAGTCGCTGGCGCCGGCGAAGCTGCTGCCCTCGTCCGACGACGTCCCGGAGCGCTTCGAGCTGGGCACCCTGCCCTACGAGCTCCTGGCCGGGACGACGGCGGCGGTCGACTTCCTCGCCGGCCTCGCGCCCGGCGGGGGCACGCGGCGGGCGCGGCTGCTGCGCGCCATGGCGGCGATCGAGGAGTACGAGGACGACCTTCGCGGGCACCTCGAGGAGGGGCTGGCCGCGCTGCCCGGGGTCCGGCTGTGGTCGCGGGCCGCGCACCGGACGCCCACCGTGCTGGCCACCTTCGACGGCCGCGACGCCGCCGACGCCTACCGCTTCCTGGCCGAGCGAGGCGTCAACGCACCGGCCGGCTCCTTCTACGCGATCGAGGCGAGCCGCTGGCTCGGACTCGGTGACACCGGCGGCCTGCGGATCGGCCTGGCGCCCTACAGCGACCGGGACGACGTCGAGCGGCTGCTCACGGGCCTGCGGGAGTGGCTCGCCGTCCACTGATCCCGGCGAGATCTGCACACTCGCCCGCTCCGGGCCCCTGATGGGGGCGAGTGTGCAGATCTCGACCGGTCAGGACAGCGCGTCCCCCGGCACCATGCCGGCCGGCGGCAGCGGGCGCCGCACCACCGGGCGGACCCTGCGGGCCTCGGGCAGCCGCTCGTAGTAGGCGGCCGCGTTCCCGCGGATGTGCAGCAGGTCGTCGTCGGTGGCCTCCCGGACGACCTTGGCCGGCACGCCGGCGATCACCGAGCGCGGCGGGAACTGCCGGCCCTGTGTGACCACCGCTCCGGCGGCCACGATCGAGCCCGTGCCGATGTGCGCTCCGTTCATCACGACGCTGCCCATGCCGACCAGGACCTCGTCGTCGATCCGGGCGCCGTGCAGCACGACCCGGTGCCCCACGGTCACGTTGCGGCCCACCACCAGCGGGAAGCCGGGGTCGGAGTGCAGGGTGCAGCCGTCCTGCACGTTGGAGCCCTCGCCGATCTCGATCGTCTCGTGGTCGGCCCGGGCCACGGCGCCGTACCAGATGCTGGCGCGCGGACCCATGCTGACGGCGCCCACCACCACGGCGGTCGGTGCCACGAAGGCGTCGTCGTCGATCTTCGGGGCCCCGAAGGGCAGTTCCGCGATGTAGTTGTCCGCCACGCCCTCAGCACAGCACAGCCGCGGCCGACGCGCACCGGCCGCACGCGCGCCGTACCTGTCGGGACTAGGTGGCGACCTCGGCGAGCGCTCGCGGGATCTCCGCCGGCAGCTCGCGGGCCAGGAAGCCCAGCGGGCCCACCGACGACGCCAACCGCTCGCCGCAGCGCCCGTGCAGGTAGGCGGCCCAGACCGCGGCCTGGGCCGGATCGGCGCCCCGCGCCAGCAGCCCGCCGGTGATGCCCGCCCGCACGTCACCGGCGCCCGAGACGCCCAGGCCGGCGTTCCCGCTCTCGTCCTGCCACAGCTCGCCCCCGGGCGCGGCGACCCAGGAGACGGCACCGCCCAGTCCGACGACCGCCCGCGTCCGCCCGGCCAGGTCGAGGGTGGCGGCCGCCGGGTCGTCGGCGACGTCCTCCTCCTCGGCGTGCAGGGCGTAGCCGATCTCCATGGGGTTCGGCGTCAGCACCACCCGGCCGTCGAGGTGGTGCACGCAGGTGTCGTCAGCGGTGACGCAGGACAGGCCGAGGGCGTCGAGGGCGAGCGGACCCCCGAGGTGCGGCAGGAGGCGCTTGCCGAAGGCCTCGGTGGCGTCCTTGTCGGCCATGCCCGGGCCGATCAGGACCGCGTCGGCGGACTCCGCCAGGTCGCGCACGACGTCCGCGGCGTCAGCGGCGATGGCGCCGCCGTCGGTCTCCGGGAGCCCGCGCACGAGCGCCTCGGGCAGAGCGGCGGCCGCGAACGGCGCGAGGGAGGACACCGTGGCGACCTGCAGCTTCCCGGCCCCGGCCCGCATCGCGGCCTCGGCGGCGAGGAGGACGGCGCCGAGGGTCTCGGTGCTGCCCCCGATCACCAGGATCGAGCCGCGGCCGTTCTTGCCACCGGCCGGCTCCGGCAGCGGCCAGGCACGCAGCACCTGCGGGGTGACGAGGGTGGGCTCAGAGCTGCTGGGCGGCATCGGGCTCCTCGGTGACGTCCTCGTCGCGGTCGACCAGGTGGTAGACGGCGTTGAACTCGGCGAGCCGGAGATCGCCGGCGTCGTCCATCTCGTAGCGGGTCAGCGAGGCATTCGCGACCTGCTCCTCGCGGTCGAGCTCCAGCAGATCCTGCTCGCTCAGCTCCTCCAGCACGTACCGGAGCACCATGATCACGGCCTGGTGGGCGACGATCAGCAGCCGGTCGCAGTCGTGCCGCAGCGCCTCGGTGGCGAGCAGGCTGCGGATCCGCAGGGCGATGTCGGCCCAGCTCTCCCCACCCGGCGGCCGGTAGTAGAACTTGCCGAGCAGCTCACGGCGGCGGGCCTCGGCCGGGAACTCCTCCCGGATGCCGGTGCCGGTCATCCCGTCGAAGGCGCCGAAGTCGCGCTCGCGCAGCCGCTCGTCGGTGCGCACCCGGACGTCCAGCCCCGCGGTGGCCAGCCGCGCCGTCGTCAGCGCGCGGGTGAACGGCGAGCTCAGCACCGCCGTCGGGCGCTGGTCGGGGCCGAGCGCGGCGAGGTGGCGCCCCAGGGCAGTCGCCTGGGACCGGCCGGTCTCGGACAGCGGGACGTCGGGGTCGCGGACGTCGAGGTCCAACCGGTCCGCACCGGCCTCCTGCGCACGCGCGTCGGCGAGGTTGCCGATGCTCTCGCCGTGCCGCACGAGCCACACCATCGACGGTCCTGGTCCACGATCGCTCATGCCACCCCCGTACGAGCCGCACGGTGCGGCCACCGGGGACGGCGGTAGCCGCGCGGGAGAGAGCCGAAACCGTCGGCACCCCGAGGCAGGATGACGCCGTG
>CADCTN010000060.1 GCA_902805535.1 uncultured Blastococcus sp.
AAGCGGTCAGTCCGGTCACCGCGGGCGCGACCGACGGCGGCCCCACCCGGCTGACCGGCAACCAGCTCGAGGTGGCCGTCCTGGACCGACGTCGCCCCAAGCGCGCGTTCCGCCGCGTCACGGGTTCCGCACTGCGCCGGTTGCTCGGCGACGAGCCCACGCCCGACGCCACTGCCGACGCCCCGCACACCAGCACCCACGCCCCGAGCGTGTCCGAGCCGGGCACCCCCGCGGGCCTCGGCGACCCGGCGAACCCCGACACGATCGGTGGCCCCCCGCCGACGGAGGAGTGAGGCACCCGTGCCGGACTACCGCGTCAACGACGACGCCGTGACCCACGCCCGGAAGCTCATCGACGACGGCAAGGTCGACGTCGACACCGAGTGGTCCGACGCCGCGCCGTCCGCCGAGGACGGGAACGCCGAGATCGAGAAGCACGGGTACGAGGGCTACGCGGCCTGGCACCTGGCCCTCGACCCGGACGCCTCCGCGGAGACCAAGCGCCGCTACCGGTTCCCGTACGGCGACTTCTCGAAGGTCAACCGGGCGGCGCTCATCCACGGCAAGCAGCGCGCAGCGCAGAACGACCACGGCGCGATCGAGAAGGTTTTCGACGACTTGCTCCAGCGGGTGGACGCGAAGCACCCGTGACGAGCCCAGGGTTCACCTGCTCGTGACCGTTCCTGGGGCACGGGACGGGCGCACTGTCGCTCCCGGCGCCTAGTCTCGTTTCGTGGACCGACGGATCTTCGGGATCGAGACCGAGTACGGCGTCACGTGCACCTTCAAGGGGCAGCGCCGGCTGTCCCCGGACGAGGTCGCCCGTTACCTGTTCCGGCGGGTGGTCTCGTGGGGGCGCAGCTCCAACGTGTTCCTGCGCAACGGCTCCCGGCTCTACCTCGACGTGGGCAGCCACCCCGAGTACGCCACCGCGGAGTGCGACGACCTCACCGAGCTCGTCGTCCACGACAAGGCCGGCGAGCGGATCCTCGAAGGCCTGCTGGTCGACGCCGAGCAGCGCCTGGCCGAGGAGGGCGTCACCGGCGACATCTACCTGTTCAAGAACAACACCGACTCCGCCGGCAACAGCTACGGCTGCCACGAGAACTACCTCGTCGGGCGGCACGGCGAGTTCAGCCGGCTGGCCGACGTGCTCATCCCGTTCCTGGTGAGCCGGCAGATCGTCGTCGGCGCCGGCAAGGTGCTGCAGACCCCGCGCGGTGCCATCTACTGCGTCAGCCAGCGCGCGGAGCACATCTGGGAGGGCGTCTCCAGCGCCACCACCCGCTCCCGGCCGATCATCAACACCCGCGACGAGCCGCACGCCGACGCCGAGCGCTACCGGCGGCTGCACGTCATCGTCGGCGACTCGAACATGAACGAGACGACGACGCTGCTCAAGGTCACCATGACCGACCTGGTGCTGCGCATGATCGAGGCCGGCGTCCCGATCAAGGACATGACCCTGGAGAACCCGATCCGGGCCATCCGCGAGATCAGCCACGACATGACCGGACGGCGCAAGGTGCGCCTGGCCAACGGCCGGGAGATGTCGGCACTGGAGATCCAGAGCGAGTACCACTCGCGGGCGGCGGAGTTCGTCGACCGCGAGGGCTTCGGGCCGGTGCACCGGCAGATGCTCGAGCTGTGGGGCCGGGTGCTCAAGGCCGTCGACACCGAGGACCTCTCCCTGATCGACCGCGAGATCGACTGGGCGACGAAGTTCTCCCTGATCGAGCGCTACCGCGCCAAGCGCGATCTGCCGCTGTCGCACCCGCGGATCGCGCAGATGGACCTCGCCTACCACGACATCAGCCGCACCCGCGGCCTGTACTACCTGCTCGAGCGCGCCGGTCAGGTCGAGCGGGTGGCGCACGAGCCGCGGATCTTCGAGGCCAAGAACGTGCCGCCGCAGACCACCCGCGCGCGGCTGCGCGGGGAGTTCATCCGCCGGGCGCAGGAGAAGCGCCGCGACTTCACCGTCGACTGGGTGCACCTCAAGCTCAACGACCAGGCCCAGCGCACCGTGCTGTGCAAGGACCCCTTCAAGGCCGTCGACGACCGGGTCGAGAAGCTCATCGCCTCGATGTGAGGCGCGGTCAGGGCTCCTCGACGGCGGAGATGCGGTACTTCCGCACGTCCGCGGAGACGATCTCCGGCAGCTCCGGCCCGTCGTCGTCCGGGTCGCCGGAGGCCCGGAACCGCTGCAGGTCCTCGTCGGACTCCCAGCGCTCGAGGACGACGATGCGCTCGGGGTCCAGCGGATCGGGCGCCTGGACGAAGTCGAGGCAGCCGGGTGCCCGCCGCGCCCGGGCGGTGACGTCGGCGACGGCGTGCAGGTAGCGGTCCCGTTGGTCGGCCGGTACCCGGAGCTCACCGGCGACGACGATCACTGCCCCTCCGCTTCTGCCCCCGGCACCGGCACCTGCAGCGCCGCGAACCGGCCCGCGGCCGCCGCCGCGAGGAAGTACGCCCGTTCCTCGGGGTAGCCGCGCCCCATCGTCCGGAGCGGCACGGGGGAGAGCACGAGGGCGTCGTCCAGGCCGTGGGTGTCCACCCAGACGACGGGGTTGCGGTCCGGCTGGCCCGCCAGGTCCTCGTCGACCTGACCGCCGAGCTCGGAGGACAGCCCGCGCGGGGCGACCAGCGTGACCCCGCCGAGCGCCACCCGGCCGAACGCCGTCAGCGAGTGGTGGGAGACGCCGCGGTGCCGCGTCCGCGGGTCGGCGTCGGAGATCCGCAGCGCGCCGATCGCCTCGCCGCCCAGCACGGTGACCGCGTTGCACACCTCGCCGGCGGCGACGCCGGAGAAGCCCCACGGCGTCCCGGTGCCCAGGTTGCCCGGCCCCTGGGTGACGATCGCCAGGTCCGCGCCGAGCACGTGCCGGGCCGCCAGCAGCCCCGTGTGGACGGTGACCGCCTCCAGGTCGCCGCCGAACGCCTGCCCGACCGTGATGACGCCGGCCAGCGACTTCGACAGGGCGTCCAGCGTCCGCGAGAAGCCGGCCGCGAGCGCCCCGCCGTCGGTCATCAGGTAGGCGACCTTGAGGTCGGGGTCGGTCGCGAGCATCCCGATGAGGATCGGCGGCAGCGCCGAGTGCAGGTCGGCGACGACCACCGGCATGCCGCCCAGGTCGTCGGCCGCGGCGAGCAGCGCGTGGTGCTCGGTGTCCTGCTCGTCCACGCCGGTCACCGTCACCTGCAGCGGGGTGTAGCGGGCCTTCACCAGGTGCCCGGGACCCTCGGGGTCCGGCGGCAGCCGGTCGGGCACCGCCACGACCATCGCGAACCCGCCGGTGCCCAGCTCCTGCGCCAGGGCCGTGGTGTTGAGCAGGACGTCGTCCCCGACCTCGGGGATGCCCACCAGCGACGGGTAGGCGAGCGCGGGCAGCTGACCCTCGTCGGGGACCTCGACGGTCAGCTGGAGGGTGTCGCGGCCGCGTCGCCCGGTCTCCGTGACCCGCCCCCGACGCCAACGGATGCGCGAGGGCAGGGGAGCGGAGGGGGAGAAGGGCATGCAGGCAGGCTAGCCAGGGCCGGCGACACCGGCGCACCGAGCCGTGGCGGCTGACTAGCCTGAGCGGCATGGCGGCCAAGCGGGCAGAACGACTGGTGAACCTGGTCATCGCGCTGCTCAGTACCCGGCAGTACGTGACCGCCGCCCGGATCCGCGCCATCGTGCCCGGGTACGAGGCCGAGGACGGCTCGGAGCGGGCCGACGAGGCCTTCAAGCGGATGTTCGAGCGGGACAAGGCCGAGCTCCGCGAGATGGGCGTCCCGCTGGAGACCGGCCGCACCAGCGCGTTCGACACCGAGGACGGCTACCGGATCGCCCGCGCCGACTACGAGCTGCCCGAGATCCGGCTGACCGGCGAGGAGGCCGCCGCGGTCGGCCTCGCGCTGCGGCTGTGGGAGTCCGCGCAGCTGGCCGGGCCGGCGCACAGCGCCCTGGTGAAGCTCAAGGCCGCCGGCATCGACGTCGACAGCTCGCGTGCGATCCCGCTCCAGCCGCGCCTGGACGCCGGCGAGCCGGCCTTCGAGCCGAGCTACGCGGCGGCCCGCGACCGCCGTCAGCTGGAGTTCGGCTACCAGCGCCCCGACGAGGACGTCCCGGCCCGCCGCCGCGTGCAGCCCTGGGGCGTCGTGGCCTGGCACGGCCGCTGGTACCTGGTCGGCCAGGACCTCGACCGCGCCGCGCCGCGGGTCTTCCGCCTCTCCCGCGTCGTCGGGACGCCGAAGGCGGTCGGCCCCGCGGACGCGTTCGAGCCGCCGGAGGGGCTGGACCTCGCCGAGGTGGTCGCGGGCCAGGTGACGGGCGAGGAGCAGCTCGTCGTCGTCCGCGCGCGGCCGGGCACGGCGATCGGGCTGCGCCGGCACGCCACGCCGCTGGGCCGGGCCGACGACGGTGACGACCTCCTCCAGCTGCGGACCACCGAGCTCGCCACCCTCGCCGGCCAGCTGGCGGCCTACGGCTCCGACGTCCTGGTGCAGGCCCCGGCGGAGCTGCGCGAGGCCGTCGTCGCCCGGCTGACCCGGCTGGCCGCGGGACAGCCCGCATGAGCGCCACCGGGACGACGGACCGCATGACGCGGCTGCTCGCCCTCATCCCGTACCTGACCGCCCGCGAGGGGGGCGTCGCCGTGGCCGAGGCCGCCCGCGACTTCGGCGTCACGGAGCGGCAGCTGCGCAGCGACCTGGAGCTGCTCTGGATGTGCGGCCTGCCCGGCTACGGCCCCGGTGACCTGATCGACCTGTCCTTCGAGGGCGACCGGGTGCGGGTGACCTTCCCCGCCGGGATGGTCCGTCCCCTCCGGCTGTCCACCGACGAGGCCGTCGCCCTGGTGGTGGCCCTCAAGACCCTGCTGGAGCTGCCCGGCCTGGTGGAGCGCGACGCGGTGAGCCGCGCGCTGGCGAAGGTCTCGGCCGTCGCCGGGCACGCCGCCGACCGCGTCACGCCCGTGGCGGTCAGCGTCGACGCCCGCGAGGAGGCGCTCGCCGTCGTGCGCGACGGCCTGGAGCGCCGGCGCGCGCTGCACCTGCACTACTACGTGCCCACCCGCGACGAGCGCACCGAGCGCACGGTCGACCCCATGCGGCTGCTGCTCGTCGACGGCAAGTGGTACCTGGAGGCCTGGTGCCGCCGGTCGGAGGGCGTGCGCCTGTTCCGGCTGGACCGGGTCGACGACGTCGTCGTCCTCGACGAGCGCGCCGCACCGCCGCCGGAGGCCCACGAGCGCGACGTCGACAACGGGATCTACCAGCCCGACCCCGGCTCGCCGGCGGTGCGGCTGCGGCTGTCCCGCGGTGCCCGCTGGGTGGCCGACTACTACCCGGTGGACACCGTCCAGCCCGTCGACGACCCTCCCGGCGGGCTCGCGGTCACCGTGCGGACGCAGGACCTGGCCTGGGCCCGCCGGCTCGTCGCCTCCCTCGGCGGGGAGGCGCTCGTGGACGAGCCCGCCGACCTCGCCGCGCAGGTGGCCGCCGACGCCCGGGCCGCGCTGGCCCGCTACCAGGACCTGCCCACCGGTTAGGGTCGCTCCCGTGCTGTTCTGGGTCGTGCTCGCGGTCGTACTGCTGCTCGCGCTCGTCGTGCTGGGCATCGTCGGCTACGTCGTGCTGGGCGCCTTCGGCCGGCTGAACCGGGAAGTGGCCGCCGCGCAGCGCGACGTCCGCCCGCTCCTCGAGCAGGCGCAGGCGACGGCCGCCCGGGCCGGCGAGGTCGCCGACCGGAGCTGACGCCGGGGTGAACATCCGTCGACGGGCACTGATACGAACCCCCTTCGGCGTAGCATCGCCGCAAGACCACACTCGGGAGGACCTGTCATGGCCGGACTCGGCCCGCTGGAGATCGGCCTGATCATCCTGGCCATCCTGTTGCTCTTCGGCTACAAGAAGCTGCCGGACGCCTCCCGGTCCCTCGGTCGCTCGCTGCGCATCTTCAAGGGCGAGATGAAGGGCATGAAGGACGACGACTCCGCGACCGGGGGACTCCGCACGCGGGACGCCGCCCAGACCTCGGTCACCCCCGTCCGCGGCGAGATCGCGGCGCCGGGCACGCCGGTCGGCGAGGACCTGTCCGCCCAGCTGCGCGAGGAGGCCCGCGTCGCCGAGGCCCACGCGGCCGAGCTGCGGGCCCGCGCCGAGCAGACCCGCGCGGCCGACGGCTCCCGCTGACCCACCGGTACCCGGCAGGACGACGGTGAGCGGTTCCCGGTCGCGTCGGCGCAGCGAACCCCGCGACGCCGCCGCGACCATGTCCCTGATCTCCCATCTGACCGAGCTGCGGAACCGGATCGCCAAGGCGCTGCTGGCGCTGCTGATCGCCACCGCCGTCTCGTTCTGGTGGTACGAGCACGGCCTGGGGGAGTTCATCCGCGCCCCCTACTGCGGCCTGGAGCCCGACCTGCGCTTCCCCCGGGACGACGGCCCCTGCGAGCTGCTGATCACCGACGTCTTCGGTGGCGTGTTCATCCGCCTGAAGGTGGCCTTCCTCGCCGGGGCCGTGCTGTCGGCCCCGTTCTGGCTCTACCAGCTCTGGGCGTTCATCACCCCGGGGCTCAAGCGCAACGAGAAGCGCTACGGGATCGGCTTCGTCGCGATCTCCTCGCTGCTGTTCGCCCTCGGTGCGTTCCTCGCCTACGTCTCCCTGTCCAAGGGGCTGGAGCTGCTGCTGTCCCTGGCCGGCGACGGCGTGGTCATCGCGCTCACCGCCCAGGACTACATCGGTTTCGTGCTCTCGCTCCTGGTGGCCTTCGGGGTCAGCTTCGAGGTGCCGCTCATCGCCGTCGCGCTCAACGTGGTGGGCGTCCTCAGCCACGAGGTGCTGGCCCGCAGCCGCCGCTGGATCTTCTTCCTCACCATCGTGTTCGCCGCGTTCGTCACGCCGACGCAGGACCCGTTCACCATGCTGCTCATGGCCGGGCCGATGATCGTGCTGTTCGAGCTGGCCATCCAGGTCGCCCGCGTCGTGGACAAGCGGCGGGCCAAGCGCGACGCCCTCGAGCACTTCCACGGCGTGGGTGACGACGAGGCCTCGCCGCTGGATGCGGCTCCCTCCTCGCTGGACGACGCGCCGTCGACCCCGCGCGGCTGAGCGGCTGCCCGTGAGCGCACCGGGGGACGTCGCCGTCCTCGTCAGTCCTCTCGCCGGTCGCGGCCGGGGTGCCCAGCTGGCCGTCGAGGTGCTCGCCGCGTTCCGGGACGCCGGCTTCACCCCCCGGCTGCTGGACGCCACCAGCGGCGCCGCGGCCGAACGGCAGGCCCGCGACGCCGTGGCAGCAGGCACCCGGGCGGTCGTCGCGGTGGGCGGCGACGGCACGGTGCACGCGGCGCTGCAGGCGGTCGCCGGGACGACGACCCCCCTGGCCCTGGTCCCCGCGGGCACCGGCAACGACCTGGTGCGCGCCCTGGGCGGCCCCCTGGACCCGGTTGCGGCTGCCCGTGCCGCCGCGGCGGACCTCGAGGCCGGCATCAACCGCACGATGGACGCCGGGCGCAGCGGCGACCGCTGGTGGGCCACGGTCCTGTGCTGCGGGTTCGACTCCGCGGTCAGCGACCGGGCCAACCGGATGCGGTGGCCGCGCGGGCGCCGGCGGTACGACGTCGCCGTCCTCGCCGAGCTCGCCCGGCTGCGGCCGCGCGAGCTCACCCTCGTCCTGGACGGCGAGTCGCAGACGCTGCCGATCACGATGGTCGCCGTCGGCAACACCGCCTGGTACGGCGGCGGCATGAAGATCTGCCCGGGAGCCGACCCCACCGACGGGCTGTTCGACGTCACCGTCGTCGGGGCGTCCACGCGGCTGGAGCTGATGCGGACCAAGCCCAGGCTGACGGAGGGCACGCACGTCGGGCACCCGTCGGTGTCGGTCTTCCGCGCGTCCCGCGTGGAGCTGTCCTGCCCCGGCGTCACGACCTACGCCGACGGCGAGCCGGTGGCCCCGCTGCCCGCGGTGGCCGAGTGCGTCCCCGGCGCGCTGACCGTCATCGGCACCGCCCGGACCTGAGCACCGGGGCAGCCTGGGCAACTCCTCGGGTCGGGCAGCCGATCGCAGGTCGCGCGCCTAACGTGGAGGCATGTCCAGCCCCGCTGAGCGGTACGCGGCTGCCCGGCGGCGGACTGCCCACCCCACGCTGTCGGACTTCACCGCCGAGCTGGGCTTCTCCCTCGACCCCTTCCAGGTCCAGGCGTGCGAGGCCCTCGACGAAGGGGCCGGCGTGCTGGTCTGCGCACCCACCGGCGCGGGCAAGACCGTCGTGGGCGAGTTCGCCATCCACAAGGCGCTGTCCGAAGGGCGCAAGGCGTTCTACACGACGCCGATCAAGGCGCTGTCGAACCAGAAGTACGCCGACCTGGTCGATCGGTACGGCGAGCGGAACGTCGGCCTGCTCACCGGCGACAACGCGGTCAACGGCGGGGCGCCCGTGGTCGTGATGACCACCGAGGTGCTGCGCAACATGCTCTACGCCGACTCCCCGGCGATCGACGAGCTCGGCTACGTGATCATGGACGAGGTGCACTACCTCGCCGACCGGTTCCGGGGCGCCGTGTGGGAGGAGGTGATCATCCACCTGCCGCAGTCGGTCACCCTGATCTCGCTGTCGGCGACGGTGAGCAACGCCGAGGAGTTCGGCGACTGGCTGGTCACCGTCCGCGGACACACGAAGGTCGTCGTCAGTGAGGTCCGCCCGGTCCCGCTGTGGCAGCACATGCTGGTCGGCAACCGGGTGTTCGACCTGTTCTCGCTGCGCCCGGCCGCCCACGCGGGAGAGCAGGGGGAGACCCCCCGCGAGCTCTCCACCCGCGAGCGCGGCTCCTCGGTCGTCGATCCGGAGCTGGTCCGCTACGTGCGCGAGCACGAACGGCGCGTCGACTCCTGGCACGGCGGCGGACCGGGCAGCTCCCGCCGCGACTCCTTCCACAAGCCGCGCTACCGGGCGCCGTCCCGCCCCGACGTGGTGGCCCGCCTGGACGCCGCCGGGCTGCTGCCGGCCATCACCTTCGTGTTCAGCCGCAACGGCTGCGACGCCGCCGTCCACGCGTGCCTGCTGTCCGGTCTGCGGCTCACCGACGAGGGCGAGCGGGCCGAGATCGCCGAGATCGTCGACCGGCGGACCGGCTCGCTGCCGGAGGAGGACCTGCACGTCCTCGGCTTCTGGGAGTGGCGCGAGGGGCTGCTGGCCGGCCTGGCCGCCCACCACGCGGGCCTCGT
This sequence comes from uncultured Blastococcus sp., assembly GCA_902805535.1. Lineage (GTDB taxonomy): Bacteria > Actinomycetota > Actinomycetes > Mycobacteriales > Geodermatophilaceae > Blastococcus_B. The sequence continues at coordinate 9,213 of CADCTN010000060.1, forward strand.
GCCCGCGTTCAAGGAGACGATCGAGGAGTGCTTCGTCCGTGGCCTGGTGAAGGCCGTGTTCGCGACCGAGACCCTCGCCCTGGGCATCAACATGCCCGCGCGCAGCGTCGTTCTCGAGCGGCTGACGAAGTGGAACGGCGAGGCGCACGTCGACGTCACACCGGGGGAGTACACCCAGCTCACCGGCCGGGCCGGGCGTCGCGGCATCGATGTCGAGGGCCACGCGGTCGTCGTCTGGACGCCGGGCATGGACCCCTCGGTCGTCGCCGGGCTGGCCAGCACCCGCACGTTCCCGCTGCGCTCGTCGTTCCGGCCCAGCTACAACATGGCGGTCAACCTGGTCAGCTCGTTCGGGCGGGCGCGGGCACGCGAGCTCCTGGCGTCCTCCTTCGCGCAGTTCCAGGCCGACCGGTCGGTGGTGGGGCTGGCCCGGGCCGCGGCGCGCCACGAGCAGGACGCGGAGCGGTGCGCCGCACAGATGCACTCCGACCGCGGCGACGTCGCCGCGTACGCCCGCATCCGGCGCGAGATCGCCGACCGCGAGAAGGAGCTCTCCCGCGACTCGCAGGCCAAGCGGCGCCTGGCGGCCGCCGAGGCCCTGGCCGCGCTGCGCCCCGGCGACGTCATCCGCGTGCCGTCGGGACGGCGGCAGGGGCTGGCCGTCGTCATCGACGCGGGGATCACCGACCTCGCCGACCCGCGCCCCCTGGTGGTGACCGAGGACAAGTGGTCCGGCCGGCTGGGCTCGGTGGACTTCCCGACGCCGGTCACCGCCCTGGCCCGGGTCAAGGTGCCCAGGAACTTCAACCACCGCAGCCCGCACGCGCGCCGGGACCTGGCCTCGACGCTGCGCAACGCCCGCGTCGAGAACGACCTCGGCGCCCGGCGGGTCAAGAACCGCTCGGCGGCCGCCGACGACCCGGTGCTCGGCGACCTGCGCCAGGCGTTGCGGCACCACCCGGTGCACCAGCTGCCCGACCGCGAGGAGCGCGTGCGGGTCGCCGAGCAGTGGTGGCGGGCGGTCCGCGAGGCCGAGGTCCTGCACAGGAAGATGACCGAGCGGACCGGCTCGCTGGCACGCCAGTTCGACGCGATCTGCGAGGTCCTGGAGGAGCTGGGTTACCTGGTGCCGGAGGGAGAGCCGTCGGCACGGCCGGGCACCGCGGAGCTCGACGCCCCCGACGACGCCCCCGACGACGCCCCGCTCGTGACCGACGACGGCCGCCGGCTGGCCCGCATCTGGTCCGAGGCCGACCTCCTGGTCGCGGAGTGCCTCCGGTCGGGCGCGTGGCGCGGCCTGGGCCCCGCCGAGCTCGCCGCCGCCGTGTCCACCGCGGTGTTCGAGGCCCGCCGGGACAACCCCGCGCTGCCGGCGGTGCCCGCCGGCAAGGTGAGCGCCGCCATCGCCGAGATGCGGCGGATCAGGTCCCGGCTGCACGACGTCGAGGCCGACCACGGCGTCCGCGTGACCCGTGACCTCGACCTCGGCTTCGCGTGGGCGGCCTACCGGTGGGCCGACGGGCAGAGCCTGGACCGGGTGCTGGCCGGGGCCGAGCAGGCGGGCACCGAGCTCTCCGGCGGCGACTTCGTGCGCTGGATGCGCCAGCTCGTGGACCTGCTCGACCAGCTGGCGAAGGTGGCCGAGGAACCGGTCGCCGGCGTGGCGCGCGCCGCCGTGGGACGGGTGCGTCGCGGAGTGGTCGCCGTGGCCGTCGGCGGCTGACGGGGCCTTTGGTCGCGGGCCGTGCCGCGTCGTCGTAGGGCAGAATCCGACTGCCCCGCCGCCGCAGACCGCGCCGGGGAGGGGCGCCGGATCGGGGAGCGACCATGACCAACCCGCCGCAGGGCAGCGACGAGCCGGGCCGCCCGGGGGAGCACCCCGACCCGGATCGGCACCCGACCCAGCCGGTGGGCCCGTTCGGGCCGCCCGCACAGCCGGCTCCGCCCCAGCCCTACGGGCAGCCGCAGCAGTTCGGCCCGCCCCCGCAGTACGGGCAGCAGCCGCCCTACGGGCAGCCGCAGCAGTACGGTCCACCCCAGCAGTACGGCCCGCCTCAACAGCTCGGACAGCAGCCGCCGTACGGGCAGCCGCCCTACGGTGCGCCCGGCCCCTACGGTCAACCGGCGCCTGTGAAGAAGTCGCGGGTGGGCCTCATCGCGGGGGTCACCGTCGGCCTCCTCGCCCTGCTGGCCGTCGGCGTGGCCCTGGCCCTGGGCCTGTCCACGACCGTGCTGGACCGGAACGCCGTCGAGCGCGACGTCGCCGCCCAGTTCGAGGAGCGCGAGGGCGTGGCCGTCGAGCTGGACTGCGCCGAGGAGATGGAGGTGGAGTCCGACGCGACCTACGAGTGCACCGGCACCACGGCCGACGGCGAGGACGTGACGCTGCGGATCGCCATCACCGACGAGGAGAGCGCCGCCTACACGTGGACCGAGCCCTGATCCTCAGCTGAGGTCCCACCCGAGGGCCGCGCCGAGCCGGCGGACGCTGCTCTCGATCCCGTGCCGCTCGGCGAGCCCGGCCAGGGCGTCGGGGTCCGCCGGGGTCCGGGGGAGCGCGCCCTCGACCGGGGGCAGGTCGATCGTCCGGGCCACGGCCACCACCACCGGCGCGGCGTCGAGGTACTCGGCGGCCGCGTGCATCTTCTTCAGGACGGCGGCGGTCAGCGGCGGCCGGGCGACGACGGTCCGCGCCACGGCGGTACGGATCCCCGCGAGGTCGCCGAACTCGTTGATCAGCGCCGCGGCCGTCTTGGCGCCGACGCCGGCCACCCCGGGCAGCCCGTCGCTCGGGTCGCCGCGCAGGACGGCGAAGTCGGCGTAGGCGCGGCCCGGGATGCCGTACTTCGCCGCCACCGCCGCCTCGTCGACGAACTCGATGTCGGTGATGCCGCGGGCGGTGTAGAGCACCCGGATGCCGCGGGCGTCGTCGACGAGCTGGAAGAGGTCCCGGTCACCCGTGACGACGTCGACCGGGCCGCGGGACCGGGTGGCCAGCGTGCCGATCACGTCGTCGGCCTCGTACCCGGGTGCGCCGACGCGGTCGATCCCGATGGCGGCCAGGACCTCGACCAGGACGGGCACCTGGGGGCTCAGCTCGTCGGGCACCTCCTCGCCGCCGGCGGGGGCGACCCGGTGTGCCTTGTAGGAGGGCAGTGCGTCGACCCGGAAGGCCGGTCGCCAGTCGTCGTCCCAGCAGGCCACGAGCCGGTCGGGGCCGTGGGTCGTGAGCAGCCGGGCGGTCATGTCGAGGAATCCGCGCACCGCGTTGATCGGCCGTCCGTCCGGCGTCGTCACGCTGGTCGGGACGCCGTAGAAGGCCCGGAAGTAGAGGCTGGCCGCGTCCAGCAGCATCGTGGTCACGGTGGCGGACGGTAGCGCTCGGGGAACGACTGCGGAGAACGGCGGCGCCCGTGGCTAGTCTGCGCGAGTGGGAACCGTGACTGCACCGGCCGGAGCCGGCCACCTCGTGACCATCGACCGGGTGCACGCCGCCCGCGACATCGCGGCCGAGACCGGCGTCGACCTGCTCGTGCTCACGCCGGGGTCCGACCTGCGCTACCTGGTGGGCTACAACGCCCATCCCCTGGAGCGGCTGACCGCCCTGGTGGTCCCCGCGCGCGGCGATGCCTTCCTCGTCGTACCGCGCCTGGAGGCGCCGATGGTGGCGGCCAGCCCGGCCGGTGCCCTGGGCATCGACGTGCTGGCCTGGGACGAGACCGACGACCCCTTCGCCCTGCTCGCCGGCGCCGCGACCGCCCGGCTGGGGCGCGCCCCGGGCCGGGTGGCCGTGGGCGCGCGCAGCTGGGCCGAGCACGCGCTCGGCGTGCAGCGGGCCCTGTCCGGGGCCGAGCTCGGCCTGGCCAGCCCGGTCGTCGACCGGCTGCGCATGGTCAAGTCGGCGGCGGAGATCGAGGAGCTCGCCGTCGCCGGGGCGGCGATCGACCGGGTGCACGCCCGCATGGGGGAGTGGCTCCGCGTCGGGCGCACCGAGGCCGAGGTGGGGGCCGACATCGCGACGGCGATCCTCGCCGAGGGTCACGTGAGCGTCGACTTCGTGATCGTCGGCTCCGGGCCCAACGGAGCGAGCCCACACCACGAGCTCTCCGACCGCACGATCGAGGCCGGCGACGTCGTCGTCGTCGACCTGGGTGGGGGAATCCCGACCGGATACCGCTCGGACTGCACGCGCACGTACGTCGTCGGCGACGCCCCGAGCGCCGAGGTCGCCGAGTGGTACGCCGTGCTGCAGGCCGCCCAGGCGGCCTCGGTCGCCGCGGTGCGACCGGGGGTGACGGCGGAGGCCGTCGACGAGGCCGCCCGGAGCGTCATCGCCGGCGCCGGCTGGGGCGAGCACTTCATCCACCGCACCGGGCACGGCATCGGCCTGGACACCCACGAGGCGCCCTACATCGTGGCCGGCAACGACCTGCCGCTCGTTCCCGGCATGGCGTTCTCGGTCGAGCCGGGCATCTACCTCGCCGGCGACTGCGGCGCCCGCATCGAGGACATCGTCGTCTGCACCGAGGACGGCGCCCGCACCCTGAACGGCGGTCCCCGTGAACTCGTCGAGCTCCCCGGCTGAGCCCGGCCCGGTCGCGCCCGCCGTGGACGTCGACCGCGCCCTGCTCGCCGCCCTCGCCCGCGACGGCCGGGCCAGCTACACCGAGCTGGCCGAGAAGGTGGGCCTGTCGGTGTCCGCCGTGCACCAGCGGGTGCGCCGGCTCGAGCAGCGCGGGATGATCACCGGCTACCGCGCCACGCTGGACGCCAAGACGCTCGGGCTCCCGCTGACCGCGTTCGTCTCGATCACCCCGATCGACGTCGCACAGCCCGACGACGCACCCGCCCGGCTGGCGCATCTGTCGGCCATCGAGGAGTGCCACTCCGTCGCGGGGGTGGAGAGCTACATCCTCAAGGTGCGGGTGGCTTCCCCCGACGCCCTCGAGCACCTGCTGCAGGACATCCGGGCGGCGGCGAACGTGACCACCCGGACGACGGTCGTGCTCTCGACCTTCTACGAGGACCGCCCGCCGATCTGACACCGGGCTGGACATGCGTTCGAACATGTGTTCGCATGGTCGGCATGCGATGGGACGCCCAGCGACTCGACCTCGAGGAGGCTCCGACGCTGCCCGGCATGCCCAGCATCCGCGGCCTGCTGCGCAGCGTCCAGGTGCCGGAGTTCCCCGGGCTGACCTTCCACGAGGTCCGCGCGAAGAGCGCCCTGAACCACGTGCCCGGCGAGTCGGCGATGCCGTTTCCCTGGACGATCAATCCCTATCGCGGCTGCAGTCACTCGTGCGTGTACTGCCTGGCCGGCGACACCCGCGTACTGATGGCCGACGGCAGCCAACGGCCGATCGCCGAGCTGCGGATCGGCGATCGCATCATCGGGACCCGAACGCGTGGAACCTGTCGCCGCTACGTCGAGACGGAGGTCCTGGCGCACTGGTCAACGACCAAGGCCGCGGTCCGGGTGACGCTCCGGGACGGCACGGAGATCGTGGCCAGTGGCGACCATCGCTTCCTCACCGAGCACGGCTGGAAGCACGTCACGGGGGCGGTGGGCGGTCCGGCGCGGCGTCCCCACCTGACCGTGGACGACGGCCTCCTCGGGTTCGGCAGCGTCCGAGATCCCGCGACCCGGGGGACGTCCGCACTCGACGGGACGGCGGTCCGGAGCAGTGCCGGCCTGCGGGTGACGGGCGTCGAGGCGCTCGGCGTCGAGCTGCCGATGTTCGACATCACGACCGGGACCGGCGACTTCCTCGCCGACGGTGTCATCAGCCACAACTGTTTCGCCCGGCGGACGCACGAATGGCTGGAGATGGACGCCGGCCGCGACTTCGACACGCAGGTCGTGGTGAAGACGAACCTGGTCGACGTCCTGAGCCGTGAACTGGCGCGGCCGTCCTGGAGGCGCGAACACGTGGCGCTCGGCACGAACACCGACCCGTACCAGCGAGCCGAGGGTCGCTACCAGCTGATGCCCGGCGTCATCCGGGCCCTGGCCGGGTCCGGGACCCCGTTCTCGGTCCTGACGAAAGGCACCCTGCTCCGCCGGGACATCCCACTGCTCGTCGAGGCCGCGCGGACGGTGCCGCTGGGTCTGGGTGTCTCCGTGGCGATCTGGGACGACGCACTGCACGCCGGCCTCGAGCCGGGCGTGCCGACACCCCGGGCCCGGCTGGACCTGGTGCGCGCCCTCGCCGAGGCCGGACTGCCGTGCGGCGTGTTCCTCGCACCCGTGCTGCCTGGGCTGACGGACGGCGTGGGGGAGTTGGACGCGGCCCTCGGCGCGGTCGCGGCGGCGGGGGCCACGGGGGTCACCGTGATCCCGCTGCATCTGCGGCCGGGCGCCCGCGAGTGGTTCATGGCGTGGCTGTCCCGGGAGCACCCGGAGCTGGTCCCGCGCTACCAGCAGCTCTACGCCCGCCGGGCGTACGTGCCTGCGGAGTACCGCTCCTGGCTCGCCCGTCGGGTGGCGCCACTCCTGGCGAAGCACGGACTGGACCGGCAGAGCGGCGGCACGGCGCGCAAGGCGGTCGATCCGGTGATCACCAGCGGCGTCCCGGGTGACCCGGACGTCGGGTTCCCGGAAGGCAGCCTGCCGACCGGGGGGCTGCCCGGCGTGCCACCCAGGGGCGAGGTCGACGCCGCCCCGGCACGTGCGGGCACGGCCGAGAACGCCGGCGAGCAGCTCTCGCTCGGCTGACCGGACGACTGCTGGATCTCCGCAGCTCAGGGCGCGGAAACCGTCGTACCCGGCCCGTAGGTTCGAGGCGTGTTCGAGGGCTACGGCGTCGGTCTGACGGTCTCCCCGCTGGTCCCGGTGCGGGGCCCGCAGCGGGTCGCTCCCGGTGTCGTCGACCGGCCATCGCGTTTGGCGGAGGTCTTCCCGGCGGGTTCCCGCTCGCGGGAGGCGAATGCGCTCGAGCTGGCACGGATGCCGGGGCTGAAGGCGGCACTGGCGGCGTACGAGGCCCATCTGGTGATGGAGCTGGCCGCCCAGAGCGGCGCGCCCGAAGCAGGTGACGCCCGGCCCGGGTCCTCGGCCGACGGAACGGCCGAGGGCCCGATCCCGGGGACGAGCGAGTTCTTCGTCGACGAGCTGGCGGTGATCCTCAACTGCACGAGCCGCTCCGCTGCACGACTGGCCGCCGACGCTCACGTGCTGACCCGGCGGATGCCGGCGGTGTGGGCCGCGCTGGCCGACGGGCACCTCGACCGGCCGCGTGCACAGGTGTTCGTCGACGTGCTCGGGCCGACCGCCGACGGAGTCGCAGAGGTCGTGGCGCCACGGGTGCTGCCCGGCGCGGCGGGGCTGTCGCTGGGGCGGTTGCGCTCCCGGTTGGCCAAGGAGGCCCTCGGGGAGGACGAGCAGGCCGCCGACGGCAGGCGCGCGCAGGCCGAGGAGGCAGCGGACGTGCGGGTGTTCCCGGTCGCCGACGGGATGAGCGAGCTGGCGACGGACATGCCGGCACCGGTGGCGTCGGCCTGTTTCTCCACGATCGACCAGCTGGCGTGGCTGCTCAAGCAGGACGGGGATTCTCGTCCGATCGGGCAGCTGCGCTCGATGGTGCACGCCGATCTGATCCTGCGGCCGTGGGACACCAGCCGACCTGCGGTGACGGCGACCCTGACCGTGGTGGCGCCGCTGTCGTCGGTGTCATCCGGCTCAGGGGCTGGGCCTGCCGAGGTGAACGGGCAGCCGATCACCGCTGCCCACGTGCGCGATCTGCTCGCCCACCTGGACGCGGTGTGCCCGGGCGGCCTGCGAGCGCCGACCGGCGGCTCGCTGCAGATCGCGGTCACCGACGCCGACGGCACCCTCCTCGCCACCTCGGGCCGCCCGGAGCTGGAACGGCTCGCCCGCCGCGGGTGCCTCGAGCATCCGGGCGACGGATGCGAGTGCCCGGTCCTGTCCGCGCCGGCCCCTGTCGACCGGTACGTGCCGTCGCCGGCTCAGCGACGGTTCGTGACGACGAGGGACCGAACGTGCCGCCACCCCAACTGTGGACAACCGGTCGGACGGGTCGACCTCGACCACGTCGACGCCTACGCCGAAGGCGGGCCGACCGACTGCCGGAACCTCTGCTGCCTGTGCCGCCACCATCACCGGCTCAAGACCCATGCGCCCGGCTGGCGGTTCGTCCTCACCGACGACGGACTGCTCCGCGTCACCACCCCGTCAGGCATCACGCGCACGACAGGGCCACCGGGCCGGTGCGAGCGCTCCGAGCAGCGGGACCTACCGGCTCCACCTCCAGCGGTGCCGGAGCCCGCGCCCTTCTGATACGGCCGGCACATCCCCCGAAGGCGGAAAATCGGCGCGCAGGCCGGTTTCGCCGGAGTGAACTGACTCAGCCGGCCAGGCGGGATGACCGGGCTACGGCCCGCGTCGCGCGGACGACGCCCCGCTGTGAGACCGGCGGAGCGCCCGCAGCCAGCGCGAGCCGCCGGTAGGAGTCGTAGGAGAGCTCGCGGTAGGCCACCGCCAGCTCCTCCGCCCAGGCCTGGCGTGACGGCGCGGCGGTCGCCCGCAGGTGCTGCGCGGTCCGGACGGCGTGCTTGGCGAAGGTCGTCTGCAGCGCCTGGTTGGACAGCCGGCCGCCGATGCGCGAATCGAAACCGGGCCCGCGGCGCAGGGCCGGGAGCACCCACGGGCTCTCGGCCAGCGCGGGAAAGCGCGTCCGGACCGACTCCCAGGCGTGCCACGCGGTCAGGGCGCCGGGCACCGACCACTCGCCGTCGTCCGTCGTCACGATCAGCCGGCGGCCCGAGGCACGCACCTGGTCGCGCCGCAGCGAACGGAAGGCCGCCACCGGCGCCGGCCAGCCCAGCGCCATCCCGCACCACGCCACGGTTCTGAGGTGCTCGGGGTCCTCGTTCCGGATCCGGGTCAGCGGCTCCAGGTCGAGCACTGGCGGGTCGGGCTCCGGAGTGGGCACCCGCGGCAACGCCACACCGCCGTACCGCGCGACCTTCGTGTACAGCGCCACCGTCGCCGGCTTCCAGCCGCGGGCCGCCGTCAGCGGGTCCAGGCCCGTCTCGCTGAGCTGGTCGGGTCCGAGGCCCAGCTCCAGGGCGGCCTCCGCCAGACGCCGCCACTGCGCCTCGTACCCCGGGGGAGCGTCCAACCGGCGCCAGGCGCGGCCGGCCGGGGGAGCCGGCATGTCGGGCAACGGCGGCTGCCATCCACCTCTCATGTCGGAATACTACCGTTATCCCCAACACAAATGCGCCCCCAATTTGTGGGCACTTGCCGTTGCCGTCCCTCGGCGCCCTCCGAGCGCCGTTGCACCAATCGCGGGACCTGCGGTGGTCGGCACCGGGGGACGAGCAGGAACGGGACCGAAGGTCTCGTTCCTGTGGTGCTTTGTTGGGCATAACGGTCCATTGGGGTGGAATGGCTGCAGCTCTCGCTACGCGCAGCGGGGATCCGGAGCGGTCGCAATCATGGACGACGTGCGGACGGTCGGGGTCGAGGAGGAACTGCTGGTGGTCGACAGCTTTGGTCGGCCGCAGCCGTCGGGGCCGGCCGCGCTGGCGGTCGCCTCCCGGCGCGGCGAGGGGGAGACACCCGACGAGCACGACCGGGCCGAGCAGGAGACCGACCAGCAGGACGGCGACCAGCAGGACACCGGAACCCCGGCCGCACACCTGATGCCGGAGCTGAAGGCTCAGCAGCTCGAGCTCGGCACCGCCGTCTGCCGGACCCTCGGCGAGGTCGACCGGGAGCTCCGGCACTGGCGGGCCCGCGCGGAGTCGGCGGCGGCCTCCACCGGCGGGCACGTGGCGGCCCTCGCCACCTCGCCGGTCGCCGTCGACCCCGTTCCCACCGCCGGTGACCGCTACGCCCGCATGCTCGACACCTTCGGCATCACCGCACGGGAGATGCTCACCTGCGGCTGCCACGTGCACGTCTCGGTGACCGACGACGACGAGGGGGTCGCCGCCCTCGACCGCATCCGTGTGTGGCTGCCGGTCCTGACCGCGCTCACGGCGAACTCTCCGTTCTGGCAGGGCGAGGACACCGGTTACGCCAGCTACCGCTCCCAGGCCTGGCGCCGCTGGCCGTCGGCCGGGCCCAACGAGGTGTTCGGCGACGCCGCCGCCTACCACCGCCTGGTCGACCGGGTGCTGGCCACCGACACCGTGCTCGACACCGGCCAGGTCTACTTCGACGCCCGCCTGTCGGCGAACTGGCCCACCGTGGAGGTCCGCACGGCCGACGTGACGCTGCACGTCGAGGACGCCGTCACCCTCGCCGGCCTCGTCCGCGGACTGGTGGAGACTGCGGTCCGGGACGCCCGCGACGGGAACCCGCCGCCCGACGTCCCGGCGGCCGTGCTGCGGATGGCCGGCTGGCGGGCCGGCCGGTCAGGGCTGGGCAGCGACCTGGTCGACCCGCTCGGCGGCCGCCCGGCGCCGGCGGCCGACGTGGTCCACGCGCTGCTGGAGCACGTCCGGACCGCACTGGCCGACGCCGGCGACGAGGCGCGGGTGAGCGCGGGCGTGGCGGAGATCCTGCGACGGGGAACCGGCGCGGACCTGCAGCGCCGCGTCCACCGGGAGACCGGCGACCTGGCCGCGGTGGTGCGGGCAGCGGTCGCCGTCACCGCCGGCCGCCCGGACGGCGTCGCACAGGCGACGCACAGGCCGACGGGCTAGATTCCGGCCATGTACACCGCGAGCTGGCGCGACGTCGTTCGCCGCGACCTCTTCGGCCCCTCGCCCGACCCGCGGGACAAGCCCTACCGCTTCGTCGACCGCCTCGTCCTGCTCTTGTTCACGGCGTTCGGCTTCCGCTTCGACATCCGCGGCTCGGAGCACGTGCCGCTGACTGGCGGCGCCATCATCTCCAGCAACCACGTCAGCTTCCTCGACTTCATGTTCCTGGGCCTCGGTGCCCTCCCGCGGTTCCGGCTGGTCCGGTTCATGGCCAAGGCCGCCGTGTTCCACCACTGGTTCTCGGGCCCCTTCATGCGGGCCATGCAGCACATCCCCGTCGACCGCAAGGCCGGGACAGCCGCCTTCGAGTCCGCCGTGCGCGCGCTCAAGGACGGCGAGGTGGTCGGCGTCTTCCCGGAGGCGACGATCAGCACCAGCTTCACCGTCAAGGAGCTCAAGGCCGGCGTCGCCCGCATGGCCGTCGACGCCGGTGTGCCGGTCATCCCGGCCGCGGTCTGGGGCGGGCAGCGGATCGCCACCAAGGGCCACAAGGTCCAGTGGCGCCGGAGGGTTCCGGTGACCGTCGTCCTGGGCGAGCCGCTGACCCCGGAGCCGGGGGAGCGGCCCCAGGCGCTGCTCCGACGCACGAAGGCCGCCATGGAGGCGCTCCTCGACGAGGCCCAGCGCAGCTATCCGCAGCAGCCGGCCGGGCCCGACGACCGGTGGTGGCTGCCCGCGCACCTGGGCGGCACCGCCCCCACGCCCGAGCAGGCGGCCGCGAGCGACGCGATCCGTGCCGCCGGCAAGGAAGTGACGGCCGAGCGCCCGCACCCGGTGAAGCGGCTGGCGCAGCGGCTGCGCCGGCGGCGCTGACCCGGCGGGTGCCTCAGACCTCGAGGTCGGCCACCGACGCGGCACGGGAGCTGGCCGCCCGCACCTCGGCGGCGACCGGGTCGCTGTCGCGCTCGGCCCACCACCGCTGCCCGCTCGCCGGCAGGGTGCTGATCGGGTCGTAGTAGGTGTAGCGGCGGTCCAGCGCCGCCTCGTCCCCGGCCTCGATGCCGGTGCGGTAGTTCTTCGTCCAGTAGCTGATGCCGCGCTCCCGGTCGTACTCGGCGACCTGGTGCACCCAGCGCTTCCCGACGTAGGGGACGTCGCAGACGATCCGCGGCGTGGCGAAGCCGGGCAGGTACCCCATGATGTCGTGCTGCAGGGTCTGCGCCTGGGCCAGCGACACCCGCCAGTGCTCGGCGCTGGGGATCATGTCGCACATGTAGAAGTAGTAGGGCGTGATGCCGGCGCCGTCGAGCAGGGCGAAGCACAGGTCCAGCAGCTCGGCGGCGGAGTCGTTCACGCCCTTGAGCAGCACGCCCTGGTTGCGGACGTCGCGCACCCCGACCGCCAGCATCGTCTGCGCGGCCTCGGCGACCAGCGGGGTGACCGACTGCGCGGCGTTGACGTGCGTGTGGATCGCGAGGGAGACCCCGCGGGCCTGGGCGGTCGTGGCGAGGCGGGTCATGCCCTCGACGACGTCGTCCTGCAGCCAGTGCTGGGGCATCCCCATGAGCGCCTTGGTCGCCAGCCGGATGTCGCGGACCGACTCGATCTCCAGCAGCCCCGCGACGAACGCCTCGAGGTTCTTGAACGGCAGGTTGGCGACGTCGCCGCCGGAGACGACCACGTCGCGGACGCCGGGCGTCGCGCGCAGGTAGTCCAGCATCTGGCCCTGCCGGTCGACCGGCTTGAGCTCGAACTTCAGCTTCGGGACGGCCGGCGTGGAGTTGCCCACCAGGTCCATGCGGGTGCAGTGCCCGCAGTACTGCGGGCAGGTGGAGAGCAGCTCGGCCAGGACCTTGGTGGGGTAGCGGTGCGTCAGGCCCTCGACGGCCCACATCTCGTGCTCGTGCAGGGAGTCGCGGGCGGCGTAGGGGTGGCTGGCGGCGGCACCGGAGAGCCGGTCGGAGGCGACGGGGAGCATGTACCGGCGCACCGGGTCGGCGAGCATGGTCGCGGTCGAGGGCACCTCGTGCGGCACCATCGTGTTGAGCATCTGCGGCGGCAGCAGCAGCGACATCGTCGCCCGCCCCGCCTGGTCGGCCTCGACGTCGGCGTAGAAGGTCTCGTCGAGCAGGTCGCCGTAGACCCCGCGGAGCTGGCGGAGGTTCTTCACGCAGTTGACGCGCTGCCACTGGGCGCTGCGCCACTGCTCGTCGGTGACGTCGGCGAAGCCGGGCAGCCGGCGCCAGTCGGGCTCGACGAGCGCACGTGCCTCGTAGACGTACGGCTGCTCCAGCACGACTGCTCCCTCCCGCGGGATCCCCCCGACGGTTTGTCACCAACCCGGGCCACCTTACGGGAGATCGTTCGGCAGAAGTGGCGCCA